>DATGXA010000281.1:0-41169 GCA_035299125.1 Opitutaceae bacterium | reverse complement strand
ACGCGCGACGGTTTGCCGGGCGGCAGCAACTCCGAGAGTCGATCCAGGATGATCGTGCAACCGTCGGCGCGGCGCAGGAACTCGGCGCGGCGCACCGGATGCGAGTGGTCGTCGCCCACGATGCGGTCGAGTTCGGCGGCGGGCAGGGCGGCGAGCTCCTCTTCACTGCGACCTTCGGTGGCGGCGAAGATGCTCCCTTCGTGGTCCTCGAGGTGGATCACGAGTCGGGCGCCGGTCGTCGTGCACACCGCAGTCGCATAGCGACGCACTCGCTCGCTGGTTGTCCACGCGTGCACGAGATCCGGTGACGCGGCGCCGGCGAAAAGCGCAGCACGCTCACCGCAGCTGGAGAAGTCCACACACCGAAACTTCGCGCCGTGGTGATAGCGGACCGTATCCGCATGCTTTGGCACGGCGACGATGCACTCGTGGCCCCGCGCGATCAGTTCGTTGGCGAGCGCGGCGACATGCAGGGCGCTGTTGGAGGTCATGTCGCCGTAGAGCGCGAAAAGGACCCGATGCGGGCGCGCGGCTCGGTTCGACGGCGATGCCTCGGCGGTGGCACGTCGCGGCATGATCCGGTACGCATCGGCCGCAAGATCGAGCGGTGATGGATTCTCCTCGTCGGTGCGGACATCGACCGCTCGATCGGTGGCGAGGAAATGTCGGCGACCGTGTTCGTCGCGCGCGCAGAGTCGAAGCGCGCCGTGGCCGACGGGGATGTTTTTCGTGGTGATGAAGCCCGCTCGGGAAACGTCGGGCGAGGTCGGGGCGAGCGCGCCGATATCGTCGCGCGGCAGACCGAATTCACAGGGAACCCGCCGGTTCCCGTAATGCACGTGGAGCTCGCGGATGCGCGCCTGCGGGTGCGCGCACCAGCCCTGAATGCGAACGCTTTCCCCCACGGTGGGCGTCGTCGGGTATTCGATCGCTCCCAGCAGCGGAGCGGCGGTGGCGACGATGCTGAACCGGCGCACGCCATGCCATGCCGTGCCGTCGAGCGAGGCTTCCAGTTGGGCGAGGTAGACGCCGGGCGCGAGCTGTCCGATGAACTCGAAGCCGCAGGCGCGCGCCGTCGTGGAAAGCCCGAGCGCTGCGGCCACATCCGCACGCTCGGGACGGACGCGGGGAGCAATCGCCACCGTACCACAGACGAGCCGCACGGCGGGCGTCTGGTCGAACCTGGGCGCGCAGCACCAGCCCTTCAGGAAGAGCCGGCCGGCGGGCGCCTGCAGTGGCCCGGGCGTCTCGAGTGCGTGGCGAAACGTGTCGGCGGCGTTCACGCCGACGTACCTCTGTGGCGACGGAGCGCCCGCTCGAGCGCGCGCAGCGGTGCCGTCCATCGCCAGCTGCGGGAGGCTTGCATCGCTTTGCGCTCGGCATCGAGTTGCGCGACGCGAGAGGTGGCGGCTTGGGCCGAGGCCGCGAGTTCGGCGCGCTCACGTTCGCGGGCGGCGAGTTGCCGTTCGAGTGCGGCGGCGCGCGAGGAATGGGCGGAGCTCGCGGCGAGCGCGTCGGCGAGTTGGGCGATCAACCCGGCGGCGGTGGCGGCGAGGCGTGCGTGCTCGTCGCGCAACGCTTCGAGGCGGCTAGCACCGAGCTCCTGCTCGCGGACTGCGCTGTCAGCGAGTTGTTGCGCCTCGGTGAGCAGCGCCTGGGCGGCGGCGAGCTGCGTCCGGAGGTCGTCGCGCGTGTCCTCGAGCTCCATCAGCTGCACTTGGGCGAGGATGAGTTCGCGGCGCAGCGGATCGAGCGGAGCGGAGGCGGAGTCCGGCGGTGTCATTGTCACAGCGATTCGGCGACGCTCACGATTCTTCGCTGCGGGCGACGTGGATCCGTCCGTCGACGCCGAGGGCGAAGGTCTCGCGACGCGGCGTGCGGGGCGCGAGCGGGAGCATCAGGGCGGCGGCGAACACTAGCCCCCCGGCGCCCAGCAACCAGGCCCAGTTTTTCGCGAGTTTGCCGGCGTACCACGACCATGTGCCCATCTCGACCGGATGGGTGAACGCGCCCCAGGTGCCCAGAGCTGCGGGACCGGCGACGATCACAACCGGATCGGCGGGCCGCATCAGGTTGACCGTGCGCCAGCGTTCGCCGGTGCGGGTGTCGAGTTCGAGCGGGACGAGTTCGCCGGTCTCGAGCGACCGCAAGGCGAAGGGAAAACGCGCCGTGCCGAGATCGCCAGCGACGCGGAAGCGCAGCACGCCGGTCGAGGCGAGCGGCAGAGGCAGGCTGATGAACATCGTGCCGCCTTCCGCCGCCACCGCCGGACCGCCGGCCCAGGCCGGTTCGTCGGCGGTGGTGAGCGAGAACTGATCGTTCCGCAGCGGCGCGAAGTCGTCGGTGGTCGCTGGGCCGCATTCGACGCGAACCGGATTTCCGAGCACGAACGGCAGGATGGCGCGCAGCTCCGGCGACTGCAGCGCCGGGGCGGCGGCGGCGAGCAAGGGCGAATCTCCGATCGCGGCGGCGGTGGGCGAGCGGAGGAGGCGGGAGAAGCCGGCGATCTCTGCTTCGTTGCGAGCGGCGACCTCCGGGAGCTCGTGGCCGGCGATCTTCTCGAGGCGAAACTGCAGTCCGACCACAAGGAGGGCGACCCATGCGAGCGTGAGTGCGGCGCGGACCGGCAGCGTCTGCCAATGCAGGCGCCAGAGTTGCGTGACGGTGCCGAAGCCGAGCGCGACCAGGAGCAGGAGGATCTCCTGAGCCGCGGCGGTCGAACCGTAAGCGCGCGCTGGCGACTCGGCGATGATCCAGGCGACAGCGCCGAGCCCGGCGACGCTCAGTGCGGCGAACGGCGCCAACGAGTGTTTGCGATCCCCATCGCGTGCACCGATCACCAGTCGGGCCGCGAGCGGCAGAAGCAACGTGAACGCCAGCGACGGACGGGACAGCGCGAACGCGGAGGTCAGATCGTGGGAACCCGGCAGGCGGAGTGCCGACCAGCAGCCCGGATAAAGCCAGCGGTGGAGCGCAAGACCGGCGAGCGCCAAGAGGATGACGGCGATATCGCGCTCGCGTCGCACCCGAGTCGTGCAGAGCCGTACAGCGGCGACCGCGGCGACCGAGAGGGTCACGATCGCGACCCACGTTGCGGCGGTTTGGGCGAGCAGAAGCGCCGCGGCGGCGAGCCACCACAAGGGCGAGGCGAGCTTGCGGTCGAGCAGTGTCCAGACCGCGGGAAACGCGAGCAGGAGCGCGAGCCGGTCGGCCAGCGCGGAGCCTGCGAGCGTCTCCTCCCAGGCGAGCGGGAAAGCGAGGAGGATGGCGGCGCACAACGCGACGGCCCACGTGGCGATCCAGTCGAGGCGCCGCGCGGCGCCCCCGAGCAGAAGTGCGAATGCCGCAGCGAGCAGCAAAGAGCCGAGCACCGTGGTCACGCGATCGTCCCATTGGTGGTTCGCGCGGACGAGCGAGCCGAGCACGATCCGACCGAGCAGCGGAAACTCGGCGGGGTCGTTCACCTTGCCCAGCACGAGATTCCCGGAGGCCCACTCCGGCGCGAGCGCGGGGATGCCGGTGCGCCACTGGGCGACATCCGGGATGGGCGTGCCGTAGTGGAACAACAGCCAGAGCCGCCCTCCCATGCCGATCAGCAGCAGACCGAGCAGACAGCAGGGCAGGAACAACCGGAAGAGATTGAGTCGGCGCAGCACAGGAGAGTGCGCCATGAATAGGGGCCGGGCGGGTACTGGCAAAGGAACTTTCGTTGTACCGCCCCCGCCCGAGATTCGGGAATTTGCCCCGTGCCGGCATCGGAGCGCCGGCATCACCGCCCGCGCGCTGAGGCAGGGGCGCGGGAAACGGCCGGATCGGACCCGCCTCCTCATGCTGTGTCGCCTGATGCGCGAGAAGGTGAAAGCGGTTTGTGGGAATTCTGCCGCACGGAGGACGGGTGAGCCGGCTCGTCGGGGACGACTCGCCCGTCCTCGAGCAAGGCCATTCCACCGTGAAGATCAGGTGCGCGAGGTCACGATGGGCATCCCGTTGACACCGCCGTTTCGTTACTTCCGGATGATCAGTTCCGCCACCATGCCTCCCCACCGGCGAATCCTCTTCTGCCTGCTGTTGCTGGCTTCCTCGATCGCATTGCGCGCGCCGTTTCTCCAGCGCGCCATCTGGAACGTCGACGAGGGCATCACCGTCACGGCTGCGGAACGCATCCTCGCGGGGGGCGTGCTCTACCGGGATATCGCCGATCAGCGCAGTCCGCTCGTCCCGTACCTCAAAGCGGGAATCCTGGCGGTGTGCGGGCACTGGAACACGACCGCGATCCACGCGGTGCTGGCGGTGCTGCTCGGAGTGGCCGCGCTTGGCCTCTGGCAGATCGGCCGCTTGCTCGGTAACGAACGAGCCGGCGTGTTTGCGGCGGCGGTTTTCACCGTGCTCAGCTTTCTGCTGCCCACGGCTGAAGACGCGTTGGCGGCGCACACGGAGTGGTTTCTGGTTTTCTTCTCGGTGGCGGGATTCGTGGTGCTGGCGAAAGCGAGCCACCGGCCGGGTCTGTGGTCGGGCGCGGCGAGCGGGGTGTTGTTCGGTCTCGCGACTTTGGCCAAGCAGCCCGGGCTGTTCGACTGGGCGGTGGCGTTGGTGATCAGCGGGCTCTTCGCCGTCGTGCAGCCGGAGCAACGGCGGGCATGGCGAACCGCGGCGTTCGGGCTGGTGCTTGGATTCGCGACGGCGATCGCCTTCGCGATCGGCTATCTGGTCTGGCGCGGCGCGGGGGCCGACGCGCTCTATTATGGTTGGACCTACAACAACCAAGTCTACGTGCCGGCGGTGCCGTTGGCGCGCCGTCTGGCGACGATGCTCGAGCCGTTTTATCTCGCGGCCCGGCATGCCCCCGTGGTCTTCGCGCTCGGGCTGACCGCGGCGGTGGTGCTTCCCGTGATCGCGGTGCGGGGCTGGCGCCGAGCGGAGAGGGGCGGACTGCAGCTGCTGCCGTGGCTCGCGCTCGGCTGGACCGCGGCGGGCATTCTCGCTTCCTCGCTCAGCGGACGCGCATTTTCACACTACAGCATTCAGGCGATCCCCGGGCTGAGTCTGGCCTGTGGCTTGGTGCTGGCAGCTGCATGGGATTGGTGTGCGGTGCGGGGCGGGAGGCTGCAGTTGGCCGCCGTGGCCGCGGTGATCGGCGCCACATTCGATGCCGGTTGGCGGATCGAACGCCGGATCGCGAGCGTGGACCGGCTGGATTACGGGTGGACCGCCCGCATGCAGGTGGTGCGCGATCTCACGACCGAATCGGAACGGGTGTTCTTTTGGGGCTTTGCGCCGGACTGCTACGTGCACGCGCGTCGGCTGCCGGCCACGCGTTTCGTGTACACGACGTTTCTCACCGGGATGATCCCTTGGACGAATGTCGATCCGCTGATCGAGACCGCGGCGCTTGTTACGCCCGGCAGTTGGGATCGCGTGCGGGAGGACTTCGCGCACACGCCCCCGGCCATGATCATCGATACCGGGTCCGTCCGGCATCAGAACAAATACCCGCTACAGGATCAGGCGTGGCTGTGGGAACTGATCACACGCGACTACGCCGAGGTGCGGATGAGCGATCCGGAACGTCGCGACTTTCGCTACTATCGCCGGCTGGCCGAAACCCTGCCGGGCGAAGGCACGCTTGCGGCGCCCGAGAGTCCCGCGGTGCGACTGGGATTTGCGGTGGCGCCGTTGCTGCGTCCTACCGCCCGGCTTGTCGTCGAGGCCCCCCCGGGAGCGACGCGACTGCGCCTTTTTGCTGAAGGCGTGCTCCTCCGCGCGATCGCACTGCGGGACGGGCGCGCCGATGTCGCGTTCCACCTGCATGCGGCCGACCTCGGCGAGGCCGCGCGGGCTTTCACCGTCGTGGCCGATTACCCCGAGTGCGCCAAGGCCAGCGCTCCGTTGCTCCTGACGCGGACCGAGGTGCTGCGGGCGTGTGGCGCTGGGGCGGGTCCCTCGATTCGATTGCTCGACTGTGAGATCCGCCCGGCGGGGAGCGAGACGCTTGAGGGGCCTCCTGCTCGCCTCTGCGCTCAACCGGAGAACTGGCGCACGCATGCCACCGCGCGTTTGCTCTACGACCGGCCGGCTGGGCTGCGCGCATTCACCCTGCGCTTCGGTGTCGATCCGGAGACCTATTACGATCGGCCCGATTGGTGTGCGAGCGATGGCATCGATTTCGTCGTCGATTACCAGGACAAGGCGGCGGGCGCATCCCGCCTCTTCACCAAGCGTCTATACCCGAAGATCCGCGAGGAGGATTGTGGCTTGCAGACGGCACATATCGAACTGCCCACCACCGGCGAAGGACGGATTCTGATCCGGGTTCTGCCCGGACCCGCGGACGACGAGACCCACGACTGGGCGTACCTCCAGGACATGGTGGGCCAAGGCTATGGTCCGCCGCTGGCGTGGACGGGAGGCGCGATTCCCGCCGAGCGGGTCAGCGCCCACAACGATCCGGTGATGACCTGCGATCCGGACTCCTGCTGGACCGCGCACTCACCATCCAGCGTGAGTTACCCGCTGCCCGCAGACGCGCAGGCGCTGTCGTTCGCCTACGGTCTCCAGCCTGCCAGCTACGACGGCAGCCAAGGGGGCCGCACCGATGGAATCGGGATCGTGGTCAACGGCGAGCTGGCGGACGGGACAACCTGCATACTGTTCGAGCGCATCCTCGCTCCGGCCGGTGTCGCCGCCGATCAGGGACGACAGACGGCGCATATCGACCTGCGCAATCGCCGCGTGCGGCGCGTCACGATCGCGATCAGCCCCGGGCCCAACGGCAATTTCTCCTACGACTGGAGCTATCTGGCCGATCTGCGCGCGGAAGCCGAACCCATCGCTCTGGCTCCCTGAATCGCGCCACGCTTCGACTCAGTGCACGCCGTCGTTGCCGCGTGAGGTGGCGGGCGGGATGAGCTCGGCTTTCTCGCCGAGGGCGCGGGCGACAGTGCGGTGGACGATGCGACCGGCGCGGGTGTTGATCCCGGCGGCGAGACCGCGCACTTGCTCGAGCGCTGCAGCCACGCCGTGCTGCGCGAGTGCGACCACGAAAGGCTCGGTGGCGTTCGTCAGCGCGAGCGTGGAGGTGCGGCCGACCATCGCGGGCATGTTCGGCACCGCGTAGTGCACGACGCCGTGTTGGACGAAGGTGGGTTGTTCGTGGGAGGTGGCCCGCGTGGTTTCGATGCAGCCGCCCTGGTCGACGGCGATATCGACGATCACGCTGCCGGGCCGCATTGTGCGCACCATGGCGCTTGAAACGACCACCGGTGCCCGTGCGCCGGGTACGAGCACCGCGCCGATGAGCAGATCGGCATCGGCGCAGGCGGTGGCGATGTTGCCCGGGCTCGCCTGGAGGAGCGCGACGCGGCCGTGGTATTCGGAATCGAGGATGTCGAGTTTGTGCGAATCGAGGTCGAGCACGGTCACGCGCGCGCCCATGCCGACGGCGAGTCGGGCGGCGTGCGCACCGGAGTTGCCCGCGCCGATCACGACCACATGCGCCGGCGCGACGCCCGGCACACCGCCGAGGAGCACGCCCGCTCCGCCGTGTTGGCTCTCGAGAAAATGCGCGCCGACCTGCGTGGCGAGGCGGCCGGCGATCTGCGACATGGGCTTGAGCAACGGCAGCGTGGCGTCGGGCGACTCGACGGTCTCGTAGCCGATGCCGAGCACGTTTTTCCGCACCAGCTCGCGGGCGAGCTCCGGCGCGGCGGCGAGATGGAGATAGGTGAAGATTGTCTGGCCGTTTTGGATTCGCGCGAACTCCTCGGGCAACGGCTCCTTCACCTTCAGAATCAGGTCGGCGGCGCGCCAGAGGCGGTCGGCCGTGGCCACGAGCGAGGCGCCGGCGGCGCGGTACGCGGAATCGGTGAAGCCGGCGCGCAGGCCGGCGCCCTTTTCGATCAGCACGCGCGCGCCGCTGCGGGTCACGCGTGTGCAGAGCGAGGGCGTGATCGCCACTCGCGTTTCCCCCGTCTTGATCTCTTTCGGAACTCCGATGGTCATGCAGGAGCTTCGTCAGGACGGCCGACGGCGCAACTGTGCCGCGGCGACGGCGGGCAGCGGGCGTGGACGTTTCAGGGAAACATCTCCCGCCTCGGCGCGCTACTGCCCGAGGCGTTTCGCGAGCTCGCTGAACGTGAGGAAAACGCAGCCCTGTTTCCGCAGTTCGACGATGACCGCCTCCATCTGCGCGGCGGTCTCGGGGCGCCATTCGTGGAAGAGGATGACGGTGCCGTCCTCGATGCCGGTGGTGGCGCGGCGGAGGATCTCGGCGGCGTCGACCTCGTTCATGTAGTCGCCCGAGGCGACGAGCTTCTTCGGATAATAGATACGGAGCCCGGCCTTCGCGACGCTGGCGCGCACGTGGTCGTCGATCGCGATGTAGGGCGGCCAATACCACACGGGGGCGATGCCGGCGGCCGCGATGATCTCGGCTTGGCCGTTGGCGACTTCGGCGTCGACTTGTTCGGCCGTGAGATCTTTCGGCTGCTGATGCGAGCAGGAGTGGTTGGCGACTTCGTGGCCGTCGGCGACGACCCGCTTCAGCAGCGCGGGATCCGCTTCGGCGGCTTTGCCGACCGTGCCGAAGGTGACGTGGATCTTCTCCTCGGCGAAGATCGCGAGGAGCTTCGGCGTCTGCTCGGCGTGCGGACCGTCGTCGAAGATCATCGCGACGTGCACCGGTTTGGGCGCGGCGAAGGCGACGATGGAGCCGATGAGGAAGGCGGAGACGGCGAGGAGGGAGCGGGGAAACATCGCCGCCGGAGCTTGGCTGGCGACCCGGCGAACGCGACGTGGAAACGGCCGCCGCGCCGGCCGCGGACGCCGTCAGAATCGACGACAACGCCTCATTCCACCGCGACCAACTCGGCGGCCGATCGGTTGCGCGCCGTCGGTTGCGCGCTCGCGCGGGCTTTCCGCGCGCACGGTCTCTCCCCGCGCGGAGTTTTCCCGGCACCCGTTTGGCCGGCACCATGAAGGAGCGACTCCAAATCGTGGACGGCGGAGCGGAGCGCGTTGCCCTGTTCGCAGAGGTCGTGCGCCGCGGCCGAGCTTTCCTCGGAGGAGGCGGCGCAATTCTGGGTCGTCTTCTCCACCTGATTGATGGCGGTGCTGACTTGCTGGATGCTGTCGGCCGCCTCGTTGGAGGCGGAGGTGATGTTGGCGAGAAGATCGTCGAGGTCGCGGATCTTGGCCGTGATCTCGCCGAGGCTCGCGCCGATCTCGATGGAGATCTGGGCGCCGAGATCGCTGCGCTGGACGGAGGCCTCGATCTTGTCGGCGCTCTCGTGGGCGGCGGTGGCGCTGCGCTGGGCGAGGGCGCGCACCTCGTCGGCGACGACCGCGAATCCGGCCCCGGCCTCGCCCGCGCGGGCGGCCTCGACGGCGGCGTTGAGCGCGAGGAGGTTGGTTTGAAACGCGATCTCGTCGATCGTCTTGATGATCTTCGCGATCTCGGTGCTGGATTGTTTCACCTGATCCATGGCCTCGTTCATCCGCTCCATCTGCCGGGTGCTTTGCTCCGCGACGGCGCGCGTCTGACTGGCGAGAGCCTTGGCATCGGAGGAATGCGCGGCGTTCTGTTTCGCCATCGTCGCCATCTCGGTGAGCGCGGCGCTGGATTCCTCGACGGCGGCGGCCTGCTCGGTGGCGGCTTGCGCGACTGTCTGGCTGCCGGCGGCGATCTGGTCGGAGTTGGCGGAGACGCGTTCGGAGCCCGCGGTGAGATTCGCCGCGACCGTGGTCAGGCGACGAGTGATGTCGCGCACGACGAAGATCCCGTAGGCGAGGAGCAGGAGACCGGCGACGACCGGGACCGCGATCGCGGAGCGGGCGTTGACGCGGATGAGCGTGTCTGTGGCGGCCTGATCGACCTCGGCCTGTCGGGTGACGAGCTGGACGAGCTGGTCGATCGCGGCGCGGTGGGAGCGGTATTTCTCGCCGAGCGGGCCGGCGAGGAGAGTCTTCGCCTCGGCGAAGCGGCTGCCGCGCACGAGCGGGAGAAACTGGTTGTCGCGGATCGTGAGAAACTCCTGTGCGGGGCGCTCCGCGGCGGCGAACGCCTCGCGAATCGGCCCGTTCTCGAGATGCTCGTGCCAATACTGTGCGCGTTTTTCGTACTCGGCACGGAGCCGTTGGCTGGAGGACTCGAGCGCCGGGAGCTGCCCGCGATTGGTGTCGTCGGCCATCTGCAGGCAGAGCAGATACGACTCGATGAGGTAGTTGGGCGGCGGAAGGATATCGGCGATCAGGTCCTTGTCGGCGACGAGGCCGCCGGTGGTGAGGCGGCCGATGCTGTAACGAGAAAATGCGGCCCAGAGCGCCAGGACGACGATCGGAACCACGACGAGGAGAAGGAGCCGGCTGCGGAACGCCATGACGGGAGTAGGGAGGGCTCCCCAATCGGTTTTCCTGATTCCGACTTAAACGTCGGAATCCCTCATTTGGAGGCGGTGCAGCGAGGGATGCCTGGCGCCGTGAACGCATCGCTCCGTCGTCCTCCGGAGACGAAACAGCCCGGCGCGGATCGCGGTCGGGCTGCACGAATATCGTCCGGTGGCGAGGCGGGGAACGGCGCCTCACGCCCACGCGAGCCGCCACGCGTGGTATTCGGAAGGGCGGAGGTGGAAACGCAGGATGCTGCCCTCGTGCAGCGCGCACAGCTCCGCCTCGACGGCGGCCGCGAGGCGCGGGCGCTCCTCGGCCGCCACGCGCGCGGCGGCCTGCGCGGCGATCCACTTCACGGCCGCTGCCTTGTCGAAACGTTGCCGCACGATCCCGGCGACGAGTTCGCCGATCGCCGCGCGATGCTGCACGCGGAACGGATCGGGCGCGCCGAGGCGCGCGCTCACCGCGGCGTAACGCGCGCACGAGCGCTCGTACGACCACACGAAGACCTCGCGCAGGTACTCGATGCGGTTGAGCTCGTACACGGCGAGCGTCGCCTTGAGGTAGTCGTCCTGCGGCATGTCGACGAACGACAGCGGGCAGAGGTTGTGGCGCAGCAACGGCAGGTTGGCCGCCAGCCGCGACACGCGTTTGTTCGCATCGGCGAAGGGCTGGAGATACGGCAGGTGCACCATCGCGAAGAACGCCTGCTCGAACGGATCGGCGATCGCCTCGGCCTTCGCCAGCACCACGCGGAACTGCTCCTCGATGAGCGGCGGCCCGTCGAGCGGCTGGAACACACTGCCGGCGATGCCCACGGCCTCGTGGCGCAGGCGACCGATGAGGTCGTCGCGGATGATGTTCTGGCCGAGGAGCGCGTGCAGGTTGCAGAGCGTGTAGCGGTTGAAACCGAGCTCCTCCGGCTGCTCGGCGAGCAGCTCGATCGCGGCCTTGTGGTTGAGGATCATGAGCGTCTCCTCCGTGGCGCGGCCGTCCGCCTCGATGCTGAGGCGGAGCAGACGCTCGGTCTCGAGAAACGAGTACGTATTGCCTTCCAGGCGACTGGAGTTCCAGGAAAGGTCGATGAGGAGGCGGTCGAGGATTTTGCGGAAATAGGTGCCCGCCGGCTGCGGCCCGCCTGGGCTGCGACCGAATGCGGCGAGCCGCTCCCGTTGCGTGGGCAGCAGGTAGGCGGTCTCGTTGGGCCGGTAGGCCTCGAGAAAGGCGGCGTTGTAGCCGACCGGGCGGCGCTCCGCGTATGGGCGCGACACCGCCTGCCGCAGCTCCTCGGCCACTTCGGAGCACACGAAACCCGTGCCGTAGATGGCCGGCGGCTCGTTTACGGAAAAGGGGTGGCTTGAGAGATCCGGCATGTAGCCCGTGGGCACATAGCCGCGAGCCGCAGACTGGGGCACCGACGCAGCGCTCGCCGACGCAAACGCGCCCGCCGCGCCGCTGCCGCCCGCGCCGGCAACCGGCGCCGGGGAAACGCTTGGCGCGACGACGGCGGCCGGCGTGGCGACGACAGTGCCGCCGGCAGGGCTCGTGACGCCGACCGACGCGGGCAGGCGGTAACGGCGCCCGCCGCTGTTGCTCTGGGCGATCAATCTACCTTGGGCGACGAGGTGCTTGAGCCGGCGTTGGATCGAACGCCGCGACAGCCCCTCGCCGAGCTGGCTGCAAATAGCCTCCAGCGCGATCGGTTGCGGCAAGGTGGCGCAAACCGCGAGGATCTTGTCATAATCGACTTGGTTGAGCGGGTTCGGCATGGCGCAAACGTAGCACAATCCGCCACAATGCGCCACGAAAACCGCAGAAGTGGCGCAAAAAACACGCGAATCCTTCCTTTTTGCGACGCACCTCTTGTTTTTTGCGACAAAGCGCGAGCTCCGAACAACCGCGTCGCACCACTTTGCGACAAACCTGAAGATCTGAGCAACGCCGTCCTAGCTCGATGCGACAAACGCCTACGAGAATGCGACAGATCTGAACCTTTTCGCGTCAGATCGGAGCATTGGAGCAAAAGCGCGCTGCCTTTTCGCGACAGACGGCTCCTATTTCGCGACAATCACCGGGCTCGGAGCTTCCGCACGGCGGTGCCGCTGCGATAACACCGCGCAATGATCATTCCTCCACGCGCCGTTCAACCGAACGAAGTCCGAAGTGAGTTGGTGCGCAGTATTGGCGATGACGGGATCGATCGTCCTCGCCAGACGCTGAAGCTCAGGAACCGCGCGACTGAGCTTCTGATGCTCTCGTTTGCTGGAACATGCTGCACGTCATTGGGCTCATCCGTGCCGCCTAGTGCAGCATCAGGGTCTCCTTCCTTCATCCACTTCGTAGAAATCGAAGAAGGTCATGATGTCATCGCGATGACCGAGGCCATACTTCTCCTTGTAGTCTCTCAGGACTGATGGCGGCGCATCAGTGTCCCGCCATCCTCTCTTGGTCATATACTCGTTCCAGACCAGAATCTCGTTGGCGGTGGGACGATAACCGGTGGCAAAGCACCACTCCAGAATCTCTTCGTCGGTGCCACCGGCCAGGACGCGATTCACGAGTGCGTCGTAATCGACCCGGAGGAAACGGATGCAGCGCCCGTCGAAACCGGTGCCCATGTACGGATGGTAATCCGCGGGAAGTTTGCCGGCGCCGCGTAGGCGGATCTTGCGCAGCATGCGCGGGAACCACACCAAACCGCCTATTTTCTCATACGGGCTGATGAACATAGGTCTGTCTTGTCGGACGGTTCAGATCAGGAAAGCCGGCCATCTGGATCGGTCGAAGAGGATGAGGGTATGGGCGGCGTAGCCGGTAGCGGCTTGGGGAGAGCTCTGTTCTTCGCGACCTCCTCGCTGCGTTTCGCGGCCCATGCGCGCACGCCAATCGAACGAACCTTCTGGGTGTAAATCCAGCTGCCCCAGGCGAGCACGGCACCGCCAAGCACAAGTGGAGCGCGGAATTCACCGAAACCGTACCGCTTCGGATTGTGCATGATCGCCGTGATCGTCGAGGCGCTTGCGAAGATGAGCGAGGCGACTGCGCCCGTGATGATCCAGTGCCGCCTCTTCCATCGCTGGAAACCTGGATCGTTCCGAGTCGCTTCTTCGGCGAGCGTTTTCCATCGCTCGTCTTGAGCGGCCTCTTGTTTACGGCGCTCTTCGTAGTCACCGGAAGGCATCTCGTAGCGGACAAACATGGAGTGCCTATTGGTTGATTGTCCTTTCGTGTGTCGCGGCCAAATGGCGGGACGTTGAGTGAGATATGACGGTGTGAAGCGAGATGGATGAGGCGAGGCCATTCGCGGCTTCGCTGGACGGGAAGTCGAGCGAGTTGATACGGACGGCCCGGCGGGTTTCGGTTTCGACAGTGCCGGTGGCCGCCTTTGTGCTCGGCGGCGCCCCACACCCATGACCGACGTCTCCGCCGCCCACACCGCCGCTCCGCGCACGCCCTGGAGTTGGCGCCTCGCCATCGTCGCCGCGATCCTCGGGATCGGCGCGCTCGCGTACCTGTTCCGCGAGACCATCGGGCCGCGCGGGCAAGCGGTGGCGGGCGTGTTCTGTTTCTTCGGTGTGGTCGCGGCGGCGTCGAGCAACCTGCGCGCGGTGAACTGGCGGACGATCGGCTGGGGCATCGCGTTGCAGGTTGCGCTCGCGTTGCTCGTGCTGAAGGTGCCGCTGGTGAACGAGGCGTTCAACGCGGCGAAGGTCGTGGTGCTGCGCTTCATCAATTTCTCCGATGCCGGCGCGGAGTTCGTGTTCGGCAATCTCGCGCGGCCGGGTGATCTCGCGCTCAACCCGGGCAAGGAGTTTCTCTTCATCTTCGCGTTCAAGGCGCTGCCGCCGATCCTGTTCATCTCGGCGTTCTTCACTGTGCTCTACCACTACGGCGTGCTGCAGCGGCTCGTGCAGCTGATGGCGCGGGTGATGGTGTACCTCATGCGCACCAGCGGCGCGGAGACGCTCTCGGTGTCGGCCAATGTGTTCATGGGCATGACGGAGGCGCCGCTGATCGTGAAGCCCTACGTGCCGCGGCTCACGCAGTCGGAGTTGTTCGCGCTGATGGCCAGCGGCATGGCGCACATCTCGGGCGGCATGATGGTTGTCTATATCAACTACGGCGCGGATCCGGTGGCGGTGCTCACGACGTGCATCATGGCGTGCCCGTGCAGCTTGTACCTCGCGAAGCTCTTCCTGCCGGAGAGCGGCGTGCCGGAGACGGCCGGGGCGGTGCGCACGGCGCGGGAGAAGTCGCCCTACGTGAACGGCATCGACGCGATGACCGGCGGCGCGGGCGACGGCATGCGTCTCGCGCTCAACGTGGTGGCGATGCTGATCGTGTTCATCGCGTTCGTGGCGATGGCGGATGCGGTGATCGGCTTCGTGGCGCCGGGGATGTCGTTGCAGAAACTCTTCGGCTGGGCGTTCTCGCCCGCGGCGTTCCTGATGGGAGTGGAGATGGCCGACGTGACGAAGGTCGGCAGCCTGCTCGGCGCGAAGTTGGCGATCAACGAGCACTACGCCTACCTGGTGATGAAGGGCTGGAAGGCCACGGCGGACTTCATGACGCCGCGCTCGTACACGCTCGCGGCCTTCGCGCTCACCGGTTTCGCCAACTTCGCGTCGGTCGGCATCCAGCTCGGCGGCATCGGCGCGATGGCGCCCGAGCGCCGGCACGATCTGGCGCGGCTGGGACTGCGCGCGCTGTTCGTGGGCTTCATGGCCACGTTGCTCAACGCGGCGGTGGCCGGCGTGTTGCTGGGGTCCTGAGAGGGTACCCGAGGGTGTTGGCGAGCGACGCCCCTACGGCTGAACGAGGTGGCCGGCGTTGCCCTCCGGACCGTCGCGTGCGCGGGGCATCACGTTGGGCGGGCCGGCGCAGGCGAGACGACGCGGCGCAGGCGCCAGCGCTGATCGGCGGAGACGATGACGCCGGGGCAATCGGGTGCGCCGCAACGACAGGGGTTGTTGGCCCGGTCGCGGAAAGGAAAGCCGTAGTCGAATGTGAGCTCCTCGCCCGGAAGGATGTCGGCGATGGCGGTGATCCAGATGCGGCCGCGCCGCAAATCCGCCCAGCAATTGGGGCGGCACGAGTGGTTGATGAAGCGGCTGAGGTTGCCCCCGTGGCGGCCGTCGAGGTCGAAGCGGTTGTTGAGGTGGAAGAGGTAGGTGCAGGCGTCGTGGCCGCGCCGCTCCCGAGCCTGGCGCGCCTCCTCGCGGCGCGCGCTCTCGGCTTTCGTGATGCGCTCGCCGCGGTATTCGATGATCACGTGGAAGGCCGGGATGGCGACGCGCGCGTAGACGCCGTGCCCATGGATGGCCGAGCGCCGGCGCTCGATCAGCAGCGAGGGAGGGACCGGCGGCTCGGAATGATGGGACCTGCGGTGGGTGGTGGAAGCAGTGGGGGGCTTCATGGCGGAGGTGCACTCAACCGGTTGCCTGAGTCGGAGTGCAAAGGTATTTCCCACGCGGGCGAGCGAGGCCCGGAGCTGCGGGCGCGTTCCGATGGGAAGCAAAAACCCCGGCGCGCGGGGCGGGCCGGGGGGGCGGGAAAAAGGAGAGAGCGCCGAGCGCGTGAGCGTTTATTTCAGCGCGAGGTCGATGGTGGTGAGGCTCGTGGCGAGGAGGTCGATCAACTTGCTCGGGGCGACGCCGAGGGCGGTGATGCCGACGAGCAGCGCGACGCAGGCGAACTTCGCGGGCGCATCGAGCGCGATGGCCGGGCGGTCGGTGTCGCTGAAATACGCCTCCTTCACGATCCGCAGGTAATAGTAGATCGCGATGGCGGAGTTGACGACGGTCACGATGACGAGCCAGAGCCAGCCCTTCGCGAGCGCGGCGTTGATGAGGTAGAACTTGCCCATGAACCCGACGAACGGCGGGATGCCCGCGAGGGCGAAGACACCGAGCGCGAGCGTGAGCGCGAGCAGCGGCGAGCGGCGGTGCAGTCCGGCGAGGTCGGAGAGGGAGACGTTGGCGCCGTCGGCGGAGACGCGGCTGACGACGAGGAAGCAGGCGAGGACCATCGGCACGTAGCCGGCGATGTAGAAGATCGACGCGGCGAAACCGAACTGGCCGAGGGCGACGAAGCCGAGGAGCGCGTAGCCGGCGTGGGCGATGCCGGAGAAACCGAGGAGACGTTTCACGTCGTCCTGCACGAGGGCGACGAAGTTGCCGTAGCACATCGACGCGGTGGCGAGGACGGCGAGGAGCATCGGGATCGTGGAGTCGCCGGGAGCGGCGAGGCCGACGAAGCGGGTGAGGACGGCGACGGCGCCGAGTTTCGGGAGCGAGGCGACGAGGCCGGCGGTCTCGTTGGAGGCGCCCTGGTAGACGTCGGGCGTCCAGAAGTGGAACGGGAAGACGGCGAGTTTGTAGAGGATGCCGGCGAAGGAGAGCGCGAGGCCGACGATGGCGAGCGGGTTGCCGAGGACCGGTTGGAGGCGCGTGACGAGCAGCGGCAGCGAGGTGGTGCCGGTGAGGCCGAAGAGGTACGAGAGGCCGAAGAACATGATGCCGTTGGCGGCGATGCCGAACATCATGTATTTGATCGCCGATTCCATCTGGACGCGCTGGCCGTCGCGTTCGCGGCGCATGGCGACCATGAGGTAGAGCGGGAAGGAGGAGAGCTCGAGCGAGACGACAATCGTGATGAGCTCGATCGAACTGAAGAGGAACGTGAGTCCGCAGAGGCCGAGCGAGAGGAAGAGGTAGTATTCGGCGCGGATGTCCTCGCGGATGTCGTCGAGCGAGCGGCCGAGGAGGAGGACGAGCACGTAACCGAGGCCGACGACGAGTTTGAAGAGCTGCGAAAAGGCATCGACGCGGTAGGCGCCGTTGAAGAGGACGCCTTGGGCGTGGAACGAGAACACCACGGCGGCGAGGAACGCGGCGGCGGTGGCGAGGGAGGCGGTCTTCGCCTGTCGGGTGTTGCCGCCGAGTGTGAGGCCGAAGAGGGCCAGGGCTCCGGTGAGGAGCACGAGCTCGGGCAGGAAGGCGGTGAGGGAGGACATCGGAGAGGAGGCGAGAGGCGAAAGGCGTAAGGCGAGAGGGCGTTTCTACCTGTTCACTGGCCGATCTGCGTGAGGATGTGCGCGAGGCTGGTGCGCATGACGTCGATGAAGGGCTGGGGCTGGAAGCCGATCCAGACGATGAAGACGGCCAGCGGCGCGAGGGTGAGGATCTCGCGGGCGTTGAGGTCGGCGACGCCGGCGTGGTCGGGGTTGTGGGGGGTGCCGTAGCAGACCTTCTGCAGCATGCGGAGGTTGTAGGCCGCGGCGGCAACGATGCCCGGGATGGTGCAGGCCGTGAGGACCTTCGCGACGGAGAAGCCGCCGGTCATGACGAGGAACTCGCCGATGAAGCTGTTGGTGCCCGGGAACGCCATCGAGGAGAGGCAGGCGAGGCCGAGGAACGTGGAGAAGACCGGCATGTATTTGCCGACGCCCGCCGCGAGCGCGAGGTCGCGGGTGTGGAGGCGCTCGTAGAGGATACCGACGCAGATGAACAACGCGCCGGTGGTCACGCCGTGGTTGATCATCACCAGCGTGGAGCCCTCGAGGCCCTCCTGCGTGAACGAGAAGATGCCGAAGGTCGCGAAGCCCATGTGCGCCACGGAGGAGTAGGCGACGAGTTTCTTCATGTCGCTCTGGCCGAGCGCGGCGAGACCGCCGTAGATGATCGCGACGACGGAGAGCACGAGGATCGCCGGGGCGAAGTAGTGCGCGGCGTACGGGGTGATCGGCAGGCAGAAACGGAGGAAGCCGTACGTACCCATCTTCAGGAGCACGCTGGCCAGGATGACCGAGCCGGCGGTGGGCGCCTCGACGTGGGCCGCGGGCAACCACGTGTGGAAGGGGAACATCGGGACCTTGATCGCGAAGGAGAGGGCGAAGGCGGCGAAGATCCAGAGCTGGAAGCCGTGGCCGTAGTCGCGGCCCATCATCTCGGGGATGCCGAACGTGTGGTGCTGCGGATCCCAGAGGTAGAGCGCGACGATCGCGACGAGCAGCATCACCGAGCCGGCCATCGTGTAGATGAAGAACTTCAGCGCGGCGTAGATCTTGCGCGGGCCGCCCCACACGCCGATGAGCAGCGCCATCGGGATGAGCATTGCTTCCCAGCAGATGTAGAAGAGCACGAGGTCGAGCGCGCTGAACACGCCGATCATCGCGGCCTCCATCACCAGCAGGCAGACCATGAACTCGCGGACGCGTTTGCTGATGTACTTCCACGAGCACGCGACGCAGAGCGGCGTGACCAACGTGGTGAGCAGGATGAGGAGAACGCTGACGCCATCGACGCCGAGCCGGTACTCGATGCCCAGCCGTGGAATCCACGCGCAGCGCTCGACGAACTGGAAGCCCGTCTGCGTGGCGACATAGCCGGTGTAGAGCGGCACGGAGACGACGGCCACGGCGAGCGACGCCAGCAGCGCCCACCAGCGCAGCAGGCGCTCGTTGGGGATCGCGGCGGCGACGGCCGCGGCGGCCAACGGGGCGAAGAGAAGAACGCTAAGGAGATGCTCTTTCATCTGGGGGCTGCGCTCAGGCGACGAAATAGACGAGGGCCGCGATCACGAAGGCGGCCACGGCGAAGGTGATGGCGAGATTGGCCTGCACGGCGCCGCTCTGGGCGAAGCGGAGGCGCTGGCCGGCGGCGCGCACCTTCTCGGCGAGGCCGTCGACCACGCCGTCGATGCCGTAGCGATCGAAGACGTCGACGACTTTGGTCGTCCACATCAGCGGGATGATGCCGAGCACGCGGTAAACTTCGCCGATCGCGGTATCGATCGCCTGGATCGGCTTGCTGGCGAGCCATTGGAAGGCGACGCCGGCGCGGCGGTAGAACCAGTCGTTGTCGATGTTGATGCCGGCGTGCGGTTCGATCTTGTGCGTGCGCACCATCAGGAAGAACGCGCAGGCGGTGAAGAACAGGATCTGCAGGCTCTCGAAGATGTGCGGCGCGTTGTACGGGTGGTACGCGGCGGCCACTTCGCCGAACGGCAGCAGGCGGTAGAGCACGCCGTAGGCGATGCCGAGGAAGATGCAGAGGAACGCCGCGATGCCCATCGCCGCGAGCATGTTCCACGGCGGATCGCCGGCGCGGTCGCGGACCTCGTCCGAGCACTTGTCGGAGCCGAACCAGACGAAGTAGGGAACCTTCAGACCGTTGCAGTAGAATGTACCGATCGAGGCCAGCAGCAGGAAGAAACCGGCCCAGTAGAGCGACGGGTTCTGGAACGCCGCGGCGGTGATCATCGACTTCGAAACGAAGCCGCTGAAGAGCGGGAACGCCGAGATCGAGAGACCGCCGATGAGCGTGAGGAGGAACGTCCACGGCATCTTCTTGTAGAGGCCGCCGAGGTGCGACATGCGCGTCTCGCCGGTCATGTGGAGCACGGCGCCGCCGCCCATGAAGAGCAGGCCCTTGTAGAGGATGTGGGCGAAGGCGTGGGCGCAGGCGCCGTTGATGGCGAGCTCGGTGCCGATGCCCGCGCCGGCCACCATGTAGCCGACCTGCGAGATGATGTGGTAGGCGAAGAGGCGGCGGACGTCGTTTTCGATCACGGCGTAGAGCACGCCGTAGAGCGACATGATCACGCCGAGCCAGATGAGGACATCCATGCCGGCGAAGCCGCGGCAGAGGGCGTAGACGGCGGTCTTCGTGGTGAAGGCGCTGAGGAAGACGGAGCCGTTGAAGGTGCCGTTCGGGTACGCGTCGGGCAGCCAGGCCTGGAAGGGCGGGACGGCAGCGTTGACGATGATGCCGATGAGGATGAGCACGCCGGCGGGGGAGCCCGCGGCGCCGAGTTTGACGAAGTTGGCGAACTCGATCGTGGCACCCGGTTGTGCGAGCCAGACGATGATGCCGGCCAGCAGCGAGAGACCGCCGGCCACGTGGACGAGCAGGTAGCGGAAGCCGGCGCGGGTCGATTCGGGCGTGCGGCGGAACCACACGAGGAAGACCGAGGAGAACGCCATGACTTCCCAGAACAGGAACAGCACGAGCAGATCGCCCGCGAAGATCGCGCCGAGCGAACCGGAGACGTAGATCCACGAGGCGGAGTGCTGGGCGTCTTCTTCGACGTGCAGGCCGTAGAGCGTGCCGACGCAGGCCATGCCGCTCATGATGACGGCGAAGACGAGGCTGAGCTTGTCGACACGGCCGAAGGTGAGCGTCCAGTTCAGGAAATCGACTTGGCCATGCAGGGCATCGGGCCGGCCGAGCATCGAGAGCACGACGCCGAACGCGGCGAGCGGCACGAAAAGGAGGAACGCCTTCTTGAGCGTCTTCGGGATCAGCGGCAGCAGGAGCGCGCCGGCGATCAACACCAGCGAGGGATGGATCCAGAGATTATTCACCGTAGTAATCCTCCTTCACGGAGACGCCGAAGTGGCCGTAGGACTTGGAGACGACGACGATCACGACGCAGCCGAGGAAACCGAAGAGCGTCCAGAAAACGGGCACGTTCTCCGCGACGTGGTAGGCCTTGGCCCAGAAACCGTGCGACTCCGCGTGCTCGTTGCCGGCGCCATGCGCGGCCGGAGCGGCGTGTTCGGCGTGGGCGGTGTGCTCCGCCACGGCGGTGTGCGACCCGTGTTCGGCGGCTGGGGCGACGGCGTGTTCGGCCGCGGCCGCTTCGTGGTGCCCGAAGCCCGTGACGATGCGGGCGACATCGGCGACGACGAGCAGACCGAGGATCACCCAGCAGGCGACGATGACGCCCTTCAGGTTGCGGCGGAGCGTTTCGATGATTCCGAGGAGGCTCATTGGACGATCCCCTTCACGAATTGCATGATGAGGTCGGGGTAGAGGCCGATGGCCACGGAGATCACGGCGGAGATGCAGAGCGGGATGAGCATCGAGAGAGGCGCCTCACCGTGGCCGTGATGGTCGTGGCCATGTCCGTGGTCGTCGTGACCGTGGCCATGATCGGCGGCGCCGTGGCCGGCGTTGACCGCGGCGGGTTTGCCGAAGAAGGCGTGATAGACGACCGGGGCGAAGTACGCTGCATTGAGCAGCGAGCTGCCGATCAGAACCGCGAGGATGAAGTAGGAGTGCGCCTCGAGCGAGCCGACCAACATGTAGAGCTTGGAGACGAAGCCTGCGACCGGCGGCGCGCCGATCATCGAGAGCGCGGCGACGGCGAAGGCGCCGAACGTCCACGGCATCTTGCGGCCGAGGCCGCCCATCTCGGAGATGTCCTTCTTGTGCGCGGTCACGTAGATCGCGCCGGCGCAGAAGAACAACGTGATCTTCGAGAAGGCGTGGGCGGCGATGTGGAAGAGTCCGCCCTCGACGCCGATCGGGTTGAGCAACGCGACGCCGAGGATGACGTACGAGAGCTGCGAGACGGTGGAGTACGCGAGCCGCGCCTTGAGGTTGTCCTTCGAGAGCGCGATCACCGAGCCGAGCAGGATCGTGATCGAGACGAAGCAAGCGGTCGGCAGGCCGAGATGGAGGCGATCCATCAGGTCGACGCCGAAGACGTACAGCATCACGCGCACGGTGGAGAACACGCCGATCTTCACGACCGCGACGGCGTGGAGGAGGGCGGACACCGGGGTGGGCGCGACCATCGCGCTCGGCAGCCAGCTGTGGAAGGGCATCACGCCGTTCTTGGCGAAACCGAGGATGCAGGCGGCGTAGAGGGCGATGATGATGCCGTTGTGCGCGCCGGCGGGGAGGATGCCGGTGTTCGCGTTGTGGGCGAAGTCGAGTGTGCCGGAGAGCACGTAGATCAACACCATCGCAGGCAGGATGAGCGCCTTGGCGGTGGTGGTGAGGTAGACGAGGTACTTCTGCGCGCCGGCGTAGCCTTCCTCGTCTTGGTGGTGAGCGACGAGCGGGTACGTGGAGACGCTCACGACCTCGTAGAAGAAGTAGAGCGTGAGGAGATTGTCGGCGAAGGCGCCGCCTACCGCGCCGAAGAGCGCGAGGGCGAAGCAGGTGTTGAAACGTGTCTGGTTCGCCTCGTGGTGGCCGCGCATGTAGCCGGCGGCGTAGAAGACGGCGATGATCCAGAGGAACGACGCCGCGAGCGCGAAGACCATCGAGAGGCCGTCGGCGCGGAGGGCGAAGCTCAGCCCTTGGAAACGGCCGGTCGCGGGCAGGAGCTGGGCGACCGTGAAGTGCACAGTCTTGCCGGCGAGCACATCGGGCACGAGCGACGCGACGAAGCCGAAGAGCGTGCACGCGGCGAGGAACGAGATCGCCTCGCGCAGATTCGGCTTTTTGCCGGTGGCCATGACCAACCCGGCGCCGAGGAGCGGCGCGAGCAGGGCATACACCAAACGAGGATCGGATTCCATGGCGGGGCGGTCAGCGTTTCAGGTCGGTGAGCTCGCGGGACTTGATGGACCCGTAGTTGCGGTAAACCGCGATGACGATGCTCAGGGCGATGGCGACCTCGGCGGCGGCCAAGCCCATGATGAAGAGGACGGCGATCTGGCCGACGGCGGGGTCGGGCGCGAAGAAGCGGTTGACCGCCATGAAATTCAGCGAGGCGGCGGCGAAGAGCAGTTCGCCCGAGATGAGCATGCCCACGAGGGTGCGGCGGCGGATGAGGCCGTAGAGGCCGGTCGCGAACAGGAACGCCGCGAGCACGAGGTACGGCGCGGGCTGGGTGTGGAGCTGCAGGAGCGTGTTCATGCGCGGTGGCGCCCGGCACGGGCGATGGCGATGGCGCCGAGGATGGCGACCAGGAGCACGAGCGAGATGACTTCGAAGGCCATGCTGTACGTCGTGAGAAGCTCGACACCGATGCGCTCGACGGAGCCGCTGGCGCGGTTCACGGCGAGCGTGGGCCAGCTGCCGCACACGCCGAGGCGGGCGAGCGACCAACCGAGCGCGGCGACGACGACGGTCGTGCCGGCGATGGCGAGCCAGTTGCGGCTGCGCAGTGTCTGTGGCGCGGGCTCGTCGGGCTCGGCGAGCATGACGGCGAAGATGATCGTGACGCAGACCGCGCCCACGTAGATGAGCAGCTCCATCAACGCGAGGAACGGGCTATCGAGAAAATAGAACAGCCCCGCGAGACCGAGGCAGGCGAGCGCGAGACCGCAGACGCTGCGGATGATGCGCTGCGCGCCGATGGCGATGACCGCTCCCGCCGCGGTGGTGGCGGCGAAGACCAGGAAGATGGCGGGGATGATGTATTCCGAGAAGGCGAACGGTACGACCTCGGCGAGTGGGGGCAGGGCGGTGGGGCTCATTGCTGCGGTGTCTCCTGCGGAATTTGCTGCGGCTCCGTCGGTTGGACCGGGGCGGGTTGGATCGGGGCCGTCTGGGCGGGCGCCGGTTGCCGGAGGCCCTGTTTCGCCATGCGCGTCTCCAGATCTTTGATGAGGTCGATCTTCGAGTAGACGGCCTTGCTGGTGCTCGCCAAGTTGTAGCGCTTGGAGAACATGAGGGCGTCGGTCGGGCAGACCTCGACGCAGGAACCGCAGAGGCTGCACTTGGTGAAATCGAGTTCGAAGATCGTGGCGGACTTCTTCTTCGCGCCCTCCTTCTTCTCGCCTTCGACGACGATGCAGTCCGACGGACAGGACTTTTCGCAGGACTTGCAGGCGATGCAGGTGGATTGGCCGGCCTCGTCGTTGGTGAAGATGATGTGGCCGCGGTAACGATCGGGAATCGGAAGCGTGGCGTGCGGGTAGGGGACGTTGTGGTCCTTGCGGAAGTTCTTGAGGAACTGATCCAGCGTGATCCGCATGCCCGTGACCAGGCTGACGGCGCCGCCGACGATTTCCTTGAAAGATTTCTTCATGGTCAGATCACTTTCAGGAGGAAGCTGGTCAGCCACAGCGTCACGAGCGCGACCGGGATGAGGATCTTCCAGGAGAGATTGAGGAGGCCGTAGAACTGGGTGCGTGGGAAGGTCCAGCGAATCCAGATCACGGTGAAGATGAGGGCGTAGAGTTTGGCGAAGAACGCCGCGAGGCCGACCAACGCGCCGACCCAGGCGGGCGCGGAGCCGAGCAGCGGGCCGAGGCCGATGTTCCAGCCGCCGAAGAAGAGCACGGTGGCGAGCGAGCAGCCGACGACGATGTTGGCGTACTCGGCCATGAAGAAGACGCCGAAGCTCATGCCCGCGTATTCGGTGAACGCGCCGGCAACGAGCTCGCTCTCGGATTCCGCCATGTCGAAGGGCGCGCGGTTCGTCTCAGCCAGCATGCAGATGTAGAACGTGAGGAACGAGAGCCACACGAGCGGGTTGTGGTGGAGTTGGAAGATGTTCCAGTTCCAGAACCAGCCGCTCTGCTTGCCCACGATCTCGGAGAGGTTCAGCGAACCGCTCATGAGGACGATCGTGACGATCGTCAGGAGCATCGGGATCTCGTAGGCGATGTTCTGAGACACGACGCGCGCGGCGGAGATGATCGCGAACTTGTTGCGCGAGGACCACGCGCCGAGCATGAGCGCCATGACGTTGATCGAGGCGAAGGCGAAGAGCGCGAGCAGGCCGAGGTCGATGTCGGCCGGTACGAGTGCGGAACCGTAGGGCAGCGCGACGAAGCACATCATCGCCGGCGTCATGATCAGCACGGGCGCGATGCGGAACAGCACGCCGTCGACGCCGGGCGGCACGAGCACCTGCTTGGAGAGCAGTTTCACGGCATCGGCGATCGGCTGGATGAGGCCTTGCGGGCCGACTTCCATCGGGCCGGGGCGGCGCTGGACGTAGGCGGCGGTCTTGCGCTCGACCCACACGAGGTAGGCGGCGTTGAGGCCGACGAAGGCGGCGACGCCGCCGAGAAACAGCGCCAGGCGCACAAACGACCAGTAGGGTTCCTGGCCGAGGAATTCGATTACGGCGCTCATCGGTCGATGTCGGGGATGACGAGGTCGAGGCTGCCCATGTGGGCGAGCGCGTCGGGGAGGAGCATGCCGGCGCTGGTTTCCTCGAAGAGGCTGAGGTTGGCCAGGCAGGGCGTGCGGAGTTTCACGCGATAGGGGGTGTCGGAGCCGTCGGAGACGAGGCGCACCATGAAGCGGCCGCGGCCGGCCTCGGTGGCGAACGTGTAGTCGCCGGCGGGGACCTTGAGGACCTTCGGGACCTTCGGGTTCACGAACGGGCCTTCGGGGATCGTGGCGAGCGCCTGCTCGACGATGCGGAGTGATTGCTCGATCTCGTCCATGCGGACGAGGTAGCGGGCCATCGAGTCGCACTCGTGGTAGACCGGGATCTCGTAGTCGAAGCGGTTGTAGATCGAATACGGCTCGGCGCGGCGGACATCGTAGTTGATGCCGGAGCCGCGGAGCACGGGACCGCAGGCGCCGTAGCGGCGGCACTGGTCCGGGGTGATGATGCCGATGCCCTCGATGCGTTTGCGGAGGATGATGTTCTCGGTGACGAGCTTCTTGTACATCCGCATGCGTTCGCGCATGTAGGGAACGAACTCGCGGGCGCCGTTGAGGAAGTGCTCGTCGACGTCGTTCACCACGCCGCCGAAGCGGTAGTAGCAGAACGTGAGGCGCGCGCCGCAGATGTGCTCCATCAGGTCGAGGATCTTCTCGCGATCGTCGAACGCGTAGAGGATCGGCGTGAATCCGCCGAGGTCCATGACCCATGCGCCCCAGCCGACGAGGTGGGAGGCGATGCGGTTGAGCTCGGAGGTGATGACGCGGATGTATTCGGCGCGCTCGGGCACCTCGATCTTGCAGGCCTTCTCGACGATGCCGCACCAGGCGTGCGTGTACTGCATGGCCGAGAGGTAATCGAGGCGGGAGGTGTTGGGCAGGAACTGCGCGCAGGTGCGGTTCTCGCCCATCTTCTCGTGCATGCGGTGGATGTAGCCGCAGACGGGTTCGGCGCGCTGGATGAACTCGCCGTCCATCGTGAGCTTCACGCGGAGCACGCCGTGCGTGGCCGGGTGTTGCGGGCCGAGGTTGAGGACGAAGGTCTCGTTCGGGCCGCCGACGCTGTGCGCCGAGCGGGCGAGCGCCTGTTCTTTAGTCAGCAGCACGGATGAAGTCCTTCCTAAGCGGGTGGTAGGTGGCGTCCTCGGGCAGCAGGAACGGGACGAGGTTCGGGTGGCCCAGGAAACGGATACCGAAGAAATCGTGGGTCTCGCGCTCGTGCCAGTTGGCGCCCTGGAAGATGTGGGCGATCGAGGGCAGCTCGGGGTTGGCGCGCGGCACGCGGCAGCGGACGACGAGGCGCAGGCCGTTGCCGAAATGGAGGAAGTCGTACACGACCTCCATCTGCTCGAGCTTCTGCCAGTCGACGCCGGTCATGGTGTCGAGGGAGAACTCGGCCGCGTAAAGGCGCTGGGCGACGGCGACGATCTCGGTCGCGGGGATCGCGAGATCGACGTGGTAACCCTTGGCCGCGAAATCGACCGCGATCGCGCAATGCGCGCGCTCGGTCTGAAGGACGGCGGCTGGCGCGGGCTTGGGGGCCGGAGGTCTCGGCGCGACGGGTTTCGCGGGAGCGGGGGCGCCCTCCTGCGCCGGAGCGGCCACGGAGGGTGAAGGCGCGACGCCTTCAGCGGCGGGCTTGGGAGCAGGAGCCGGTTTCGGCGCAGTGGGTTTCGCGGCCGCAGCGACGGGCGCGGCAGCCGGTTCGGCCGCGGGCTTTTCCGCCACGGGCGGCGGCGGAGGAGGTGGCGGATAGAGCTGGGCGAACTCGGCGAGGAGTTGCTCGACGGTGGGGCTGCTCATGGGGTTTCGACGCGGGGCCAGCGGCGTTTGCCGGTGAGTTTCTCCTCGAGGCTAAGGATGCCTTCGATCAGCGCCTCAGGGCGCGGCGGGCAGCCGGGCACGAAGACGTCCACGGGGAAGAGTTTGTCGACGCCTTCGACGACGGCGTATTGATCGGGATAGACGAAGGGACCGCCGGAGATGGCGCAGTTGCCCATCGCGATGACCCATTTCGGCTCGGGCATCTGGTCGTAGAGCGTCTTGATGGCCGGGGCCATCTTCTTGTTCACCGTGCCGGCGACGATCATGAGATCGGCCTGACGGGGGGAGGGGCGGAACACCTCGGCGCCAAAGCGCGAGAGGTCCCAGCGGGCCATGCCGGCGGCCATCATCTCGATGGCGCAGCAGGCGAGGCCGAAGGTGAGCGGCCAGAGGGAGTTGGCGCGGCCGAGGGCGAGGGCTTCGTCGAGTTTGGCGAAGCGCACGAGGCCGGCGATTTCCGGCGGGATTTCGTCCGACGCGGGGCCGGGCGGGAGTTTCAGTCCTGGTTGGACTTGGGAGCAGCCGGTTTTCGGGTCCATTCAAATACCCCTTTCTTCCGTGCATAGACGATCACGAGGGAGAGAATTCCGACGAAGATCGTAAGTTCGATGAAATCCCGCCAGCCGTCCGACAGCCCATGCGCGGGGCTGTTGTAAACGAGCGCCACCGGGAAGAGGTACAGAACGTCCACCGCGAATGCGACGAACACCAAAGCATAGAGGTAGTAGACCGCGCTGTAGCGGATCCAAGCGTCGCCGATCGGCTCCATGCCGCACTCGATGAACTGGCCGGTCTTGCCGGCGGTCTGGCGGGTCTTTCGGGCCGCGAGAAGATGGACCAAGACGAACGGGCCGACGGCAAACACGAGCCCGAGTCCGGCGAAGCCGAAGACGTAGATCAGGTCGTTGGCGAGTTTGGCGTCCATGAGTGGGGAGCGGAACGTGTGGCGAGCGTGGCTGGGTGAGGGTGGTGCGGAACGAAGGTTGATCTTCGCAATCTTTGGGGGTGGTAGCCACGCAATAATTGGCCAGTGCTATGCGGAAATTGTGGCAGGGATGGCCGACCTTGATTTGGGGCAAGGAAACGCCGGGTCAGAGCGAAGCTTTTGCGGAGCGCCGGCAGAGTTGGCGCGAGCACGCGCGAAGGCGGAAAACAAAACGCCCCGGCGGTGGGCCGGGGCGAGAGACGCGATGCTGACGCGAAGCTCAGGCTTTCTTTTCAGCGGTCGCTGGCGCCGGCGGGCCGATCTCTTCGTGGACGGCCTCGAGAAGCCCCTGCAGCGTGAACGGCTTGTCGACGACGCGCACCGCGTGTTTTCCGCTCCGGAGAAACTCGGGCAGATCCTCGCGGTATCCGGTAATCAAAAGCACCCTGGTCTCGGGGTGGTGATGCTGGATGGCGGAGACGATCACCGACCCGTTTTGGTCCGGCATGTGGTAGTCGCACACGACCCCCTTGAACTTGTCGCGCTCGAGGAAGTGTAGGGCTTCGTCGGTGCGGGTGGTGGAGGTGACGTCGTAGCCGCTGGCTTGGAGGATGCGGCTGGTGGCTTTGAGGGCAACGATGTCGTCGTCGACGACGAGGAGCTTCTTTTGCATCGCAACGCGGAGTATGGTGCGCGGCGTGACGCCGTCGAGCCTGCAGGTGGGGTGCGTGGTCTTTTACGCGAACGGCGGACGGGCGGCACAATTTCGCTGAATCCGCGGGCGGGATGTCTGAAGGAGGCGGCAGGGGTAGGGTGAAAACCCGGCGGCGGATCGCTCAAGCGGGCGGCCCGCGCGACCGATGAGATCGGGTCTGCAATGGCCACGATCAAAATCCCCCACTATTTCGATGTCGTCGTCGCGCTTGAGAAAGCCGTGCTCGAGATGTCGCGGGACGCGGGCTTGGGTCTGAGCGTTTCGCCGAACCGGTATCTATTGCCGCTGCAGAAACACTTGGAGTTCTCCTTCGCTAGACTTGGCGACAGAAAATGGAGCCTGCGGGTAGGCGTGGAAAAAGTCGGAGGGGAGACCAAGAGCTCTGCTTATCGGATCCAGCTCTGGATGCCGAATGGCGAGTTCCGTCAGGAGATCGTGCATCTGACCGGAGAAGAACAACTCGCCGATCTCGGTTTGCGCTACGCGGAGATAATCACTTCAGCCGCCGCCGAACCGGAGCCGGCGGTTGCCTGATCGCGACTGAAGCGCCCGGGCGGTGAACGAGAATCAAAACTGCCGGCGCGCAGGCTGGCGGCGGCGGTTCAGGCGCGGATGAAATTCGCGAGCGGGCGCCGGGCTTCCGGCGTTTGCGCCAACGGATGGGAGAAAGAGAAAAGCCGCACGGCGGACCGTGCGGCTTCGAGAGTGATATGCAGCGGACTTACTTCTTCTTGCCGCTGGCGGCGAGCACCTCGTTCGTGAGCGCTTGGCTCTGATCCATGCGCTTGGCGAGCATGTCGGTGTAACGCTGGATCTCGAACTCGGCGTTGCGCTTGTCGATGCGGGCCTTTTCGAGATCGAGCTTGGTCTCCATCGCTTCGGCCTGGGCCTTGTCGCGGGCAGCGCGCACGGCCTGGATGTCGGCTTGGAGCTTCACGATCTGGGCTTGGAGACGTTTCGAGGAGGCATTGGCGGCCTCGGTGTCGGAGATGATCTTGCGGTCACGCTCTTCACGCTCGTTCTTCTCCTTCTCCTTCTGGGCGGCAATCGCGGCGAGGCGTTCGTCCTTCTGGCGTTGCGCTTCAAGATCCGCGTCTTTTTGGAGCTTCTTCTTTCGCTCTTCTTCCGCGGCCTTCGCCTGATCGTCGGCGATCTTTTGCGCCGCCTCCTTTGCCGCGATCTCCTTCACATGGTTGTTGTAAAAGAAAACGAAGACCGCGAATAGGATGACCGGCGGGATGACGATAATGAAACGTTTCATATCAGTTGGGAGATCGAGGTGATCAGCTCTTCGCGGCGGCGGCCGCGGCTGCGAGACGGTCCTTTTCGAGTTTTTCCAGCTTCTGGAGGAGGTCCTTAAGCGCCTTTTCGTTGGCTTGGGCTTTGGCAACGTACTCCGTGATGAACTTCTTCTCCTCGCGCATATCGGCGATGGCCTTATCGGCCGCCTTCTGGGACTCCTTCTCGGTCTTGAACGACTCGGTCAGGTCCTTGACCACATTTTCGTAGCGGGCGGCCTCACGTTTGGCGAAATCACGCGCGTAATCGATCTCTTCAAGATGCTTCTTGTCCGCTTCGATGCGTGCCTTCTCGGCGGCTTCCTCTTCCTTCTTCTTTTCGGTTTCCTTGCGGCGTTGTTCAGCGATCTCAGCATTGCGTTTCGCTGTTTCTTCGTTGCGGCGCTGCTTTTCGATCCGCGCCTCTTCAGCTTTGCGCTTCTCGTTCGCTTCGTATGCGCCTCGCGACTGGACGTAGAGTCCGATGAACAGGGCCAAGGCCGCGAGCGGGGCCAACCAGATGTAACCTTTTTTCATGTTTAAATGGGGAGAGACTGAAATGAATCGGGGTTAGGGCGCGGTCGCTGCCGGCGCTTCGGGTTTCGGGGCGAGCTCGTCGTAGGCTCCTTTGATGATGCGGCGGACGCGGTCGAGTTCCGGCTTCTCGACATCCCCCGATTTTTCGGCGATCTCGAAAAACTCGATCGCTTCTTTGAATTTCTGCTGCTCGAAGCTTGCGGTGGAGAGAAACAGCGCGGCGCGGCCGGGCTTCTTCAATCCGCCCTTCTTCCACGCGGTCATGGCGACCTCATAACCATCCTTGTACTTGCCGTCGTACCAGAGGTATTGGGCGAGTGCGAAATCCAGATTGCCTGTTTTGAAACGCTTGCGAGCGCCTTCGTAGATCTCGCGCACGGCGTCTTCCCGCCGGAGGTTCTGCATGCAGTAGGCCACGAGATCCCAGTTCTCTTCGCTGTCTTCGACCTTACCCTCCTTGATCCAGCTTTCGAGCAACTGGCTGGCGCGGCTGAACTCGTCGAGCGTGTAATAGAGATTGAAAACGTTACGGTAATCTTCCGGCTTGTTCTGGAATCCGCGGGCTTGGGCTCGCTGATAGGTAAGAATCGCGCGCAGACGCTGGTCAGAGCTCAGGTATGCTTGGGTCAGCTGCAGCCACATATCCTTCTTATCCGGGAACTTCCGGATGAACATCTCGAAGGTCTCGGCTGCTTGGGCGTTCATTCCTGCCTCTTGCTGCGCGGCAAAAAGGAGAACCCAAGCTTGATCGTTGGGCTCGATCGAGAGACGGACCAACTTGTTCGCAACTTCGTAGGCCTTCTTGTACTCCTTAACGTAGAAGAGGCAATTGGCATAGAGGTACGTGGCGTCGACGTACGCCTGCATGTTGCTGGCGCCAAGGACCGGCTCGTTGACGGCGGCAAACCAAGTCTCGAGTTTCGTGCGGGCTTCGGCGAGGCGCTTTTCACGGTGCTTCTCGTCGTTCGTTGTACCCGCATCCTGCATGTAGAGCTGGGCCAACGCGAGAGTCATCCCGAGTTGCGCGTCTTTCGGGAAGTAGTTCCCGGAAAGCGACTGCTCAAGCGGCGCGATTGCCTTCAGCGCCTGGCCGGACTTGATGAGCAGGTTGACCTTGAGCTGGTTGATATATGCGAGGTCGTAATCCTTGAGCTTCAGGCTGACGATCATCTCGTCGACCTTGCGGAGCAGCTCGGGATACTTCTGCGGATCGTCGGCGGCGAGATCTTCGCGAATCTTGCCAAGCGCTTCGGATGCCGCGGTGCTGAGCTCGGGGCCCTGCTGGGCGGCTTGGGCATGCGCGGAGTGAACGAAGAAAACTCCACCGGCCAAGGCGACGCCGAGGCGCAGCAGACCGCCGGCTTTCAGGAGGCGGCGTTGCCGAGAGGGACGAGGGGTGGGCATGGCGTCAGTTGAGCTTGAAGGGGAATGCCTGCTGCATGCGGGTGGCGACCTTGCGGCCGTTCTTCATGCCAGGGGAGAAACGCCATTGCATGACGGCGTCGATGCAGGGCTTCTGGAATTCTTGGTGGGTCGAGGAGACGACTACCGGGTCGCTGACGACGCCGTTTTCGTCGACGAAGAACTGGACGGTGCACTCGCCTTGGATGCCTTGGCGCTTCAGCTCAAATGGATAACGAGGGGGAGTCTGCGAGCGGGCCTGCGGCTTCTTGTCGAGTTTGGCGAAATCGACGAACTCCTTGAATTTGCTGCTGTCGATGGCGCGTGTCGTCTTGCTCGGTGGAGCCCAGTTCGTGGACTCGGCCTTTGGGGCGACCGGCGGCTGCGGTTTGATGACGGTGGTGATGTCGCTCACGCCGACGGTGTTCATCGGCTCGGGAAGAGAGGCGGCGGCAAGATCGCCGCTGCTGTCGGAGTCGGAGACGTCTTGTTCCTCCTGCTCTTCCGGCTGCTGTTCTTCGGGCTTCGGTTGCTCCTCTGGAGCCTCGAAGTCGATCTGCGCGGCGACAATGGCGTCTTCGGCCGGTCCAGCCTTAGCCACGTGCTGTTTTGCAACGTTGAAGAGTTCACCGCCCCACAATACTCCGCCGTGGAGTCCGGCGGAAACTAGGACACCAATGATAATATCGATCTTCTTCATGTGGGCCTCCCTTTACTGGCGGACAGATTGCCGCGCGCTGGTGTTGAAGGTGACCTTGTTGATTCCAATGAGCCGCGCTTCGTCGACAAGCACGACCGCTTTGCCGAATTGAGCGCCGATTTCACCCTCGATCAGGACCTTCGGATCGCCGCTCTGAGCCTTGTAGCCGTTGAGGCGGATCAGGACGTCGTCGAAGGTCACACGTTCGCCCATCCAGAAGTAGTCGCCGGCGGAATCGATCGAGATGGTAATCGGCTTCACTTCGGTTCCATCACTTATGCCTCCTCCTTGCGGCAGTTCCATCGGGATCTGCTTGTTCTTGTTCATGGTGAGCGTGAACAAGACGAAGGTGGCCAGCAGGAACATGATGACGTCGATCAAGGGGATGATCTCGATGCGCGCCTTCTTCCGTACTGTCTTGGTAAGCTTCATCGTAGCTGCGTGCTTGGTGACCGCGGCTCAGGCTTTGCCTGGGGCGGGCAGTTTCGTCGAGATGTAGACCTTGACCGGCTTGGGAGCCTTGCGGATCTCGTTCAGGATCGACATTGCCTGACCGTAGTTCGCGTTCTGGTCGAAGTTGATGAGGATAGTTGGGCTCGGATCCTGCGTGCTGTACTTGATCAGCTCGATGATGAACCCGTCCCACGTCATCTGATCCTTGTTCCAGCTGATCTTCCCTTCGGTATCGAGACTGACGGTGACGGCCTTGTTGGGGTCAACATCGACGCCTGTCTTGCCTTCGTTCAGCGCAACGTTGGCACCGTTGTTCTTGTTCATCGAAAGAGTGAACAAGACGAAGGTGGCCAGCAGGAACATGATCACATCGATCAGCGGAATGATCTCGATGCGGGCTTTCTTTTTGGAGCCTGTGCCCCCTCCTCCTCCTCCATGCATGGTGAACGAAAGTTAGAGATTACTGGGAAATAGTGACGTGGGACTGCGGGGCGGGCCCGGAGCTCAATGCTCCGAGCTGACGCCACTCGACTTCTTGATCATGATCTCCAGCGCGTTGCCGGCATCCTCGACCTCATGGCGGGCGTTCTCCCAGCGGGCGTTGAGATAATTGAAGGGGAGCAGGCCGATGACGGCGATCGCGATACCGCAGGCCGTGGCGATAAGGGCTTCGGCGACACCACCGGTGATCTTCGCGGCAGCGGCGGAAATATCGCCCTCCATCGAACCGAAGGTGGTCATCATGCCCGTGATCGTGCCGATGAGGCCGAGATACGGGGCCGCAGTGATGCAGGTGTCGAGGGTCGGCATGCCTTGGCCGAAGCGGTTGAGCTCGGCGCTGGAGCTGCGGATGAAGGCATTCTGGAGGGAGCTCTCCCGGTGGGTCAGGCTGTACACCATGATGCGAGCGATGAAGTCGTTCGTGGTCCGGCCGAGAGCGATCGCGCCATCCACATCGCCGGCTTCGACCTTCTCGAGCATCTGCTCGACGACCTCGGGATTGCGGGACTTCATCTCACGAAGGGTGAAGATGATGCGCTCGGTGACGACGGTCACGCCGACCAACGAGGTGATCAAAATGGGCCACATGATGTAACCGCCGGCATGGAAGAGCTCCATCGGGGTCTTGTTCATCAAGAAGGCGAGAGGCAGGTTCTGGATCATGGTGTGATGAGTTGGAGGATTGTTTTTGAGAGAGGGGAAGGGGAAAGATAGCCACCGGGCCTGAGGCCGCGGAATCGGAGGGGAAACGAAGGGTGCGGGGCGCTATACTTTCGCGAAAAGGGGCGGGGAATCCGGGCTTAATGCCGTGTGCCGGGGAGTTACTTCAAACGGGCAGCGACGGTCAGCCGGAGGCGTGGGGATGTGGGTTACGGGACTGTGGAGAGAAGGGGAAAAAAGGGGAGAAATCTGAAATCAACGGTCGACGTTCGAAGCCGCTGCGAGGCTTGTCAAAGGCAATTCTCTCAGCTGTGCGGTCCGTTGACACCAAGACGATAGAATGGTGCCTGCGCGGGCGAGTGAATTGACGGGGATTTTTCCGGATCTCAGCCGGATTTTTCCCTCTGACGCTGGCTGGAGACTGGACCCGTGGATACGTTGGCGACGGCTCGCCGCATCGGTGAAACGCGGCGCCCGTCGGCGGGAATTGGTTTGGCGCGCGGCGCGCCGGCGCTCACGGTGCCGACCATGTCGTACGAGCCGATCGAGTTCTACCACCGTAAACGTCGCGAGATGGTCGAGGAGCACATCCCGGGCGAGTTCTGGTTGCGCTGGCTCTACAGCCGATCGATCACAGGGCAGGTCGCGCTCCATGTGCTCGTGAAACGGGCATTGCTCACCTGGTGGTACGGCCGGCGGATGGATCACCCGCGCAGTGTACACCAAGTCCTGCCGTTCATCGTGGAGCATGATCTCGATGTCGACGAGTTCGCCAAGCAGGCGATGGCGTACAAGACCTTCAACGAGTTTTTCTACCGCAAGCTCAAGGACTCTGCGCGCCCGGTCGATCCCTCACCGGATAGCGCCGTGCTCCCGGCGGACGGACGCCATCTCGTCTTCCCAAACGTCGACGAGGCGGACGGTTTCTACGTGAAGGGCGAACGCTTCGAGCTCGCGGAGTTGCTCGGCGGTGAGCTGGTGGCGAAACAGTTCGCTGGCGGCGCGATGCTGATCTCGCGGCTCGCACCATGCGACTACCACCGATTCCACTTCCCCTGCTCGGGCACCCCGGGACGCGCGAGCCTGATCAAGGGGCCGCTGTATTCGGTGAATCCGATCGCGGTGCGCCGCAACGTGCGCCGCCTCGTCGAGAACAAGCGCATGATCACCGTGGTCGACACCGAGCGTTTCGGCACTGTGGTGATGGTGGAAGTCGGCGCGACTATGGTTGGCGGCATTCTCCAGACCTACGTGCCCGGTCGGTCGGTTAGGAAGGGCGAGGAGAAGGGGCTCTTCAAGTTCGGCGGCTCGTGCGTGATCACGTTGTTCCAGAAGGGCCGGATCGTCTTCGACTCCGATCTGCGGGAGCAGAGCGCCCGTTTTGTGGAGACGTACGCCAAGATGGGCGAACGGCTGGGCGTAGCGCGCGCCTGAACGCTAGCGGCGCGACTCGTCCGCCCCGGTGGAATGCCCGCGAGATCGTGGCGCAAACTCCCCTCGTCCGCGGACGATTCGCGCGAGCCCGTTTCCTCCTTGCGCTGCGGCGGGCGGGCGTCGGGAATCCGCATCGGTCCCCAACCGATTGCCCGGGTGGCGGAATTGGTAGACGCAACGGACTTAGGATCCGTTTCCCGCAAGGGAGTGCAGGTTCGAGTCCTGTCTCGGGCACCATCCTTCGCTCGCGCTGCGCCGCGCAGCTTCGGATGGCTCGCCGCCGGATAGGCGGGGCGAGTTTGCGCGCCGGGTTGAAAATGCGGGCGGGTCTCGTCCCCTCCTTTCCCTTCCATGAAAGTCCGCAAACTCCTCCACACCCGGATGCGCGTGAACGACCTCGAGCGCACCGTGAAGTTCTACCAGGTGGCGCTTGGCCTCGAAGTCTCGCGCCGGTTCACCTCACCCCGCGGCGCGCAGCTCGTCTTCCTGAAGACGCCCAATAGCGACCACGAAATCGAGCTCTGCCAGATGCCGGGCGGCGAGCCGGTGAAGGTGCAGCCCGATCTCGTGCACCTCGCGTTCGAGGTGGAAAATCTCGAGACGTTCGCCGCCGAGCTGGCGGAGAACGGCTACGCGCTTTCCGACGGGCCCACGAAGACCGGTTCCGGTTCGATCATCGCCTTCATCGACGCCCCCGAGGGCTACGAGGTGGAGCTGATCCAGCGTGGTTGAGCGGCGGTGACGGGGCGGAGGCGGAAAAAAGAACGGCGCCGCGGTGATGCGGCGCCGTTGAGGGAGAGCGCGAATGGAGCCCGGGAGGAGCTTACTTCGCCGTGAACTTGTAGATGATCGTGTTGGTGTACGTCTCGCCCGGGCGGAGGACGGTGCTCGGGAAGTTCGCGTGGTTGGGCGAATCCGGGAAGTGCTGCGGCTCGAGGCAGAAGCCGGAGCGCTTCTGGTAAACCTGGCCGTACTTGCCCGTGATCGTGCCGTCGAGGAAGTTGCCGGCGTAGAACTGCACGGCGGGCTCGGTGGAGAGGACTTCCATGACGATCCCGGTCTTCGGAGATGAGACGACCGCGTGCTGGCAGAGCTCGCCGAGTTTCTTCTGGTTCACGACCCAGTTGTGGTCGTAGCCGGGGCCGTACTGGAGCACCGTGTTGGGATCGTCGATGCGGGCGCCGATGGCGATGGGCTTACGGAAGTCGAACGGCGTGCCTTCGACCGACACGATTTCACCGGTGGGGATCAGGCCTTTGTCGACGGGCGTGGTCTTGTCGGCGTTGATCGTGAGGAGGTGGTCGAGGATCGTGCCGCCGCCGCTGAGGTTGAAATAGGAGTGGTGCGTGAGGTTGGCGACGGTGGGCTTGTCGGTCTTGGCCTTGAAGTCGACGCGGAGCGCGTTGTCGTTGGTCAACGTGTAGGTGGCGACCACGTCGAGGTTGCCCGGGTAACCCTGCTCGCCGTCTTTGCTGTGGTAGGTGAGCTCGAGCGCCGCGCCCTGTTTGCTGTCGACGGGCTTGCCCTGCCAGACGACCTTGTCGAAGCCCTTGGTGCCGCCGTGGAGGCTGTTGGCGCCGTCGTTGAGCGGGAGTTGGTAGGTCTTGCCGTCGATCGTGAACTGGCCCTTGCCGATGCGGTTGCCGTACCGGCCGATGAGCGCGCCGAAGTACGGGGTCTTGGCGACGTAGGCGTCGACGTTGTCGTAGCCCATGACGACATCGACGTTCTTGCCGTTCTTGTCGGGCACGAGGAGAGTCACGACGATGCCGCCGTAGTTGGTGATAGTGGCCTCGGCGCCCTTGTCGTTGCGGAGGGTGAAGAGCTGGACGGGCTGGCCGTCGACGGTGCCGAACGGCTTCGAGGTGACACTGGCGGCGGTGAGGGCCGAGCTGCCGAGAACGGCGGCCAGCGAAAGCGCGGAGGCGAGTTTCAACGGGGTGTTCATGGATTGGTGAGTTTCAGGGTTCGAGAAAGCAGGAGAAGGATGTGGGAGGTTTTTTTTGGGGGGGGAGGAGCCCGGAGCGGTGACCCGAAGGCGGGACCGGGATCGGCGGTCCCGGCCACCCTTCGAAAGCTGAATCAATGCGCGGTTCCAGGTTGGCCGTAATAGGCGCCGGGGCCGTGTTTGCGTTTGAAATGTTTGTTCAGCAGCTCGGACTCGATGGTCGGGAGTTTGGGCTCGAGCTGGAGCGACATGAGCGCCATGTGCGCGATGCATTCCGTGGCGACGGCGACCTCGACGGCGCCTGCGACGGTGGGCCTCCAGGTGAACGGCGCGTGGCGGTTCACCAGCACGGCGGGGAAATCGAGCGGGTCGAACTTCCCCTCGGCGAAGCGTTCGACGATCACGTTGCCTGTCTCCCACTCGTAGGCGCCGCCGCCGATCTCGGCCGCGGTCATCTTGCGGGTGACGGGGATGTCGCCGAAGAAATAGTCGGCGTGCGTGGTGCCGAAAATCGGGATACTCCGGCCGGCTTGCGCGAATGCGGTGGCGTGCGAGGAATGCGTGTGGACGACGCCGCCGATCGACGGGAACGCGATGAAGAGCCGCCGGTGCGTGGGCGTGTCGGACGACGGGCGGAGGTTGCCCTCGACGATCTTCCCCTCGAGGTCGACGAGGACCATGTCCTCGGGCTTGAGGGCGGCGTAATCGACGCCGCTGGGCTTGATGGCGAAGATGCCCTTGGCTCGGTCGATGGCGGAGGCGTTGCCGAAAGTGAGATTGATGAGCCCGTGCTTCGGCAGGGCCAAGTTGGCCTCGTAGGCCTCGCGTTTGAGTTCGGGGAGCATGGAACGGAGATAGTAGCGAGTAGTGAGTAGCGGGTAGCGAGGAGGCGGAGGGCGGAGAATCTAGAAACGGGCACTCACTCGATGTCTTCGAGGAAACTGGGCTTGGCCTTGAGCTTCTTAATCACGTCGCCAACTGACTCCTCGGTGACGGTGCATCCGTAGGGGGCGACGTAGACCTTAGTGTTATCGCTCAAGAGTGCGTCCAGCGCGGAACTTAGCGCCGGCACTGGTTTCTTGATGATGCACTTTGCAGCCATGATTCGGACCACCGGACTTGGATCATCGAGCATCGCACGGAGGTCCGCGGTCGTGGCGGTTTCGGCTACCTTGGGGAACTGGAGGAAGAATTCGTGGGGCGCGCCGCTATATCCGACGGCTCGGCCGCCAACCATTGGGCTGCTCTCGTTACCCAGAAAACTGCACTGTCGGAGTCTGTCGAGTGAGGGCATGAGGCTATCGCTGTAGGCGTCTACTCGGGTCGAGGTGCCGATCAATGCGAGCAGGAGAACGATGGGCCGCAGCTTCATAGACGCGGATACTGACTTCGTCCGTGCAGAGTTGTGCCGAGTCGATGTGTGGCTCACCGGGGACGGTTCACCCTACCGGCAGGAAGGCGGCGGCGGGGCGCTGCCTTCCTGTGGAGGTGAGCACGCTCAGGCCCGGATGCCTTGGGCGAGGTGGTAGTAGACCTCGTTGTTGCGGAGGGTCTGCTTGAACTCGCCGAGCTTCGTATCGGCGTCGATGGTGACGAGTTCGATACCGGCGATGGTGGCGAAATCCTCCATCATCTCGGTGGTGACCGTGTAGCTGTAGCCGGTGTGGTGCGCGCCGCCGGCGAGGATCCAACAACCGCAGGCGGTCTTGAAGTCGGGCTTGCACTCCCAGACGGCGCGGGCGACGGGCAGCTTCGGGAGCTTCGGCGTCTTCACGGCGGTGACTTCGTTGACGAGTAGGCGGAAGCGGTTGCCGAGGTCGATGAGCGAGGCGTTGAGCGCCGCGCCGGCGGGGGCGTCGAACACGAGGCGCACCGGGTCGTCCTTGCCGCCGATGCCGAGCGGGTGGATCTCGAGGGTGGGCTTGCCGACGGCGATCGTCGGGCAGATCTCGAGCATGTGCGAACCCAGAACTTGGTGACCCTTCGGCGAGAGGTGGTACGTGTAATCCTCCATGAAGGAGGTGCCGCCCACGAGGCCGGCGTCCATGACCTTCATCGCGCGGAGGAGCGCTGCGGTCTTCCAGTCGCCTTCGGCGCCGAAGCCGTAGCCGTCGGCCATGAGGCGTTGGCAGGCGAAGCCGGGGAGTTGGTTGAGGCCGTGGAGATCCTCGAAGGTGGTGGTGAAACCCTTGAAGCCGCCCTGCTCGAGGAAGGCGCGGAGGCCGAGTTCGTAGCGGGCGCCGTCGCGGAGCGAAGCGTGGCGGGCGCCGCCCTTCTTGAGGGGCGCGGCGACCTTGTAGAGTTTCTCGTACTCGGCGCAGAGGGCGGAGATGTCGGCGTCCTTCACCTGGTTGATGACGGCGACGAGATCGCCGAGGCCGTAGCCGTTGGTGGCGAAACCGAACTTCATCTCGGCGGCGACCTTGTCGCCCTCGGTCACGGCGACCTGGCGCATGTTGTCGCCGAAACGGGCGAACTTCGCGCCCTGCCAATCGTGCCAGGCGCGGGCGGCGCGCATCCATGCGCTGAGGCGGTCCTGGACTTCCGGATCCGACCAGTGGCCGACGACGACCTTGCGGCCGAGGCGCATGCGCGTGTGGATGAACCCCGCCTCGCGGTCGCCGTGGGCGGCCTGGTTGAGGTTCATGAAATCCATGTCGATCGTCTCCCACGGCAGGTCGCGGTTGAACTGCGTATGGAGGTGGACGAAGGGCTTCTGGAGCGAAGTGAGACCGCGGACCCACATCTTCGAGGGCGAGAAGGTGTGCATCCAAAGAATGAGGCCGGCGCAGTTGACGTCGCTGTTGGCCTCGCGGCAGAGGGCGGCGATCTCGTCGGGGGTGGTGACCAGGGCCTTGAAGACCGTCTTGAGCGGGAGCTTCTTGGAGGCGGCGAGGGCTTTGGCGACCTCGGTGGCGTTGGCGGCGACCTGCTTGAGCGGGCCGGGGCCGTAGAGATGCTGCGAACCGCAGACGAACCAGATTTCGGGGGAGGCGAGGAGTTTCATGGAAAACGGGTGATGGGTAATGGGTGAGAGGTGATGGGGTGGCTCAGTTAGCCGCTTCCTTGATCGCGAGGAGTTGTTTCATGACCTGGCCGAGGTCGGCGTTGGGGGCGCGGCCGCCGAAGGAGTCGTGGAGCTGGCGGTAGAGCGCGTAGAGCTCGTTGTAGACTTTCTGGTTCTTCGCGATCGGGCGGTACTGTTTCTTCTCGATACGCGTCATCTTCTTCTGCGCGGTCGGGAAGTCCTTGTGCGCGCCGGCGAGTACGGCGGCCGAGACGGCGGAGCCGAGCGCGCAGGCCTGCGAGGAACCGGCGACGAGCATGGTGCAACCGGTGACGTCGGCGTAGATCTGCATGAGCATCGGGTCCTTCCGGGCGATGCCGCCGGCGCAGACGATCCGGTCGAGCGGCACGCCGTATTCACGGATCCGTTCGATGATGGCGCGGGCGCCGAAGGCGGTGCCTTCAATGAGGGCGCGGTAGATCTCGGCGGCGGAAGTGTGGAGAGTCTGGCCGAGAAGCAGGCCGGAGAGGCGCTGGT
>DATGXA010000280.1:0-2214 GCA_035299125.1 Opitutaceae bacterium | reverse complement strand
GTCGTAGTCGGCGAGCGCGATGTTGTAGTCGGCGACGGCGCGGTACTCGGATTGCTCGGCGGCGGAGAGGAGCTCCTGGAATTGGAGGACCGTGAAGGTGTCGCTTTGACCGACTTGTAGGCGCTTCTGTTCGGCGACGAGGCTGTCGTCGGCGAGTTGGCGGGCGCGGCGGGTGGCCTCGAGGCGGCGGGCGGTGGCCTCGATCTGGCCGGCGGCATTGGCGATCTCCACTGCGATCTGTTGTTCGAGACGGGCGAGGTCGGTGCGGGCCTGTTCGAGCGTGAGCTTCGAGGAGAGCACGCGGCCGCGGCCGTCGCGCAGCGGCAGCGGCAGGCTCACGACGGCGCCGGCGCTCCAGGATGCGGTGTCGCGGCGCTTGGAGTTGCGATACGCATCGTCGAAGGTGCCGCCGGTGCCGGTGTAGCCGTAGCTTCCGACGAGATCGACCTGGGGCAACGCGGCGGAGCGGGCTTCCGACAAGCCGGCTCGGGCGCGGCGCACGGTCTCGAGCATCTGGCGGTAGTCGGGCCGGAGCTGGTAGGCCCGCTGAAGATCGGCGGCGCGGTCGAGTGTGGGAGAGGGCACGACTTGTGGCGGGGCGATGCGCAGCGGTTGGTCGGCGGGCGGGCGGCGGTCCGCCGAGAGGAGCGCACGGAAGTAGTTGCCCGTATCGAGAAGGTAACGCTCGGTCTGGATGACGCCGTCCTCGATCCGTGCCACGCGTGCCGCGGCGATGGTCACATCGGCGGGCGAGATGCTGCCGACCTCGGCGCGGCGACGGTTTTCGATGAGGAGGTCGTTGGCGAGTTTCCGCGAGCGGAGCGTGTTTTGGTAAGCCTGCTGTGCGTAGTAGAGGTTGTTGTAGGCGGAGATCGTGCTGTTGATCGTGTCGGTGACCGCCTGGTGGTACTGGGCCCGTGCGATGCCTCGTCGGGCGCGGGCGAGCCGCACGCCGGCGAGGTTGGAGCCGAAGCCGAACCCGCGGAGCAGCGGTTGCGTGAGCCGGATGCCGTTGAACGTGGCATAGCTGTCGTGCAGCAGGCTCGTGGTGTCGTTGTCGCGGTAGTTCTGCGTCTCGCTCACGAGCGAATAGCGGAGGCCGAACGGGAGTTTGCCGTCGAGCGAGACGGAAAGCGTGTCGGTCTTCTCGATGTAGAGCGGCGTGTGCAGGCCGGTGAGCGGGTTGTACGGATCACTGCGGTAGTCGGAGCGTTTGGCGCTGGCGTTGAACGTGGGATCGAAAGCGCCGGCGGCGACGAGCTGGTCGCCGCGCGCGATCTGCGGCTCGAAGCGCGCGGAGGCGATGGTGAAGTTGTGCTCCAGCGCGGAGGCGATGGCCGTCTCCAAGGTGAGGAGCTCGGGCTCGGCTGAGGTGGAATCGCCGACCGAGACCACCGTGGCGGGCGCCGCAGTGGCGAGGCTGGCGAGCGAGAAACCGAGCAGGACGCAGAACAGAAGGAGGCGCATGGATACCGCCGTTTCGCAGGCGGCGTGCCACGGGCGTGCGGCCGCCGCAACCAGTTGGAGACAAGCGGCTAGCGCTCATTCGGCGAAGCCGCAGCGGCGGTTGATGGCACCGTTTCCGCGACGCCGAATTCCCGGAAATGGGACGCGCGAAACGCTCAGGTCACCGCTGGCGGCGGAGCGTCGGGGGCGGCGGAGTCGTTGCCCGGATCTTCGGCGGACGCAGTGTCCGTTTCGCCGAGCAGGTGGCGGCCGGCCACGATCTTCTCGTCCGCAAGTTGCCACGCGAAGAGCGGAGGAGCGGGCACGCCGCGGCGCAGTGTTTTGAAGAGCGCCTTGTCGTCGCGTTTCTGGAGCATGCGCTCGGTGACGCCGGCCGCTTCGCAGCTGAGGACCTTGAAATGGCCCTTGTACTCGCGCGGTTCGCCGAGGATGCGCGACCAAGCTGTGTCACCGGAAGATGGAGCCGCGGGCGTGGCGCGGTCGAGAACGAGGAAACTGTACGGGAGGCTGCGCAGGTCGATGCCGAGGCGCAGCGAGAACTCCGACCAAAACGCGTCCGTGAACGCTTCGATCGGCGGGCGCGCGAAGTGGTGGCACCAGTGCCGCTGGTTCTCGGGCGTGAGGAGGCCGCAGGCGGCGTTGTGCGTGCAGGGAGCGACCACGGTGAAATCGGCGCGCAATTCCTCGCGCAACGCGACCAGCGCGCGCGCGACATCGCTCGTGCCCGGCTCGACCCAGAGCACGGCG
>DATGXA010000279.1:0-3509 GCA_035299125.1 Opitutaceae bacterium | reverse complement strand
CTGCGCGCTCTGCGCCTGGCCGTTCGCCCACCGTGAGGCGTGCCACTCTTTGCCCGCGGCGAACTAGGGCGTTCCAGAAGACAGAAGAGGACGCGGGAGCCACCCGTCGCCGACCATCGGGTACACTGATCGTCGAGCTTTCGGTGCGGCGGACAAGACCAGCTCCCTCGGATTTGGCGACCATTCCCACCGACTTCGTCGCTTTCTGTGGGCTCGAAATCAGACGTCCCGGCCGCAGCGGTCCGGGACGGCACCGGCAGCATTGCAGCCCGGCGCGATCCGCCGTCCGCCATCTCTCAGATCGCCGGCATCACGTTGCCGCCGCACACCGGCACATATGCGCCGGTGATGAAGCTCGCGAGATCCGACGCCAGGAACGCCACCACGTTGGCGATCTCCTGATCCGTGCCGCGTCGGCGCAGCGGCACGCCGCGATCGTATTCGCCGCGCACCTCCGTGCCCGCTGCGCGGTCGCGATCGCTCACCGTCCAACCCGGCGCGACCTGGTTCACCGTCACCTGGTGCTCGCCCACTTCCTTCGCGAGCACGCGTAGCACGCCGTCCATGCCGCGCTTCCCCGCGACGTACGCCGATTGCGTCGGGCCGTTCTGCATCGCGCACTCGGTGTTGATCGCGACCACCCGGCCCCAGCGCCGCGCGACCATCGCCGGCACGAACGCCTGCGCCATGTGCACGTTGTGCAGCACGCACGAGCGGAACTGGCTCTCGTAATCCGCGACCGCTTGCTCGAGCACGGAGCGCCACGGGTACTGGATCACCGCGTTGTTCACGACGATGTCGGGATCGCGGTGCCACGCGCGCACGGCGTCGCGCAGCGCGGCGATCGAGTCGGCCGACGTCACATCGACGCGAAACGCCTTCGCGCGGCGTCCGCCCGCGCCGATTTCCGCCGCGAGCGCCTCGGCCTTCGCCGGGTTGTTGAGAAACGTGAGCGCCACATCCGCGCCGGCCTGCGCCAACGTACGCGCAATCACACGCCCGAGTTCGCCGCTCGCGCCCGTGACGACCGCCAGCCGGCCGGAAAGATCGATGGAAAGCATGCGCGGGACGCTGATTCCCCGCGCGCCGGAGTCGATCCTCGGAATGCCACACGGCTTGGCCTCACTCCGCCGGCTGACGATCCCGGACAAATGTGACCGAACCCGCTGGCGCCACCTGGGTCCGACGCAGCGTCGTGATGGTGAAATGGCTGACCACCCCATCCGCCTCCCAGCGCTCGATGCTGCCATCCGCATTGAGCACGGGCATCGTCAACGACCACACGTGGCCGTCGCTCACCACGAGCGGTCCGCTGGAAACGTGTTTGGCGAGCAGGTCGTCCCCGGCGGTCGGCCTCCCCCTTTTCCCACCGCGCGCCGCCGCCGACCGCCTCTCCAGAAACGAAGCGGTGACCGCGGTGGCTCCACGCGGCCCGAGGAGGCGCGCCATCACATCCGGCAGCTGGTCGCGCACAAATGCTTCGCTTCTCCGGGCATCGTGAAACTCCGCGGAGATCAGCGCCGCGACTCTGCCCGGATCACCTGACAGGTACGATAACCGGCCGTCGCTGCTGCGGTACTGGTAGCCGTGGCGGCTCACCCAGTAGAGTACGCCGGAGCGGATCCAGTCGAAGATGGGCTCGGTCACCCTCGAGCTGCGCCGCGCCTGCAACTGCTCCAGATCGCGCTCATCGGCCAAAACGCCATCGAGCCGCAGCAACGCCCGCTCCTCCGAAGTAAACCGCTCCACGATACCCGCATCGTCGCCCAGACCAGCTCCGCCATCCTGCAACGACACCCCGGCGCCCACCACGCGCAGGAAACCGTAGAGCTGCTCGACCGAATCGAAACGCAACCTTGCGTTCACGGCGATCGACGAGGCCTGAGACACGACATTGGCTCCCGCGAAAAGCACGACGCGCGCGACCCCGTCTTGCCGCAGTTTCGCCACAGCCACGCCTTTGCCGCTCACCGCGAGCTGTCGCCATGCCGCGATTCGCTCAGCCGGTATCTCCGACCAACTCGGCGTCACCAACGCCGGCGACGCACCAATGGGACGTGCAGTCGCCTCCGCTATTTCGGCAGCGCCAGAGGCGCACACTCCAGCGACAAGCAGCAGCGATATGGCCAAGACAGAAGTAGGAAGTAGTTTCATCGCGCCGAGGGGCAGGAGCGGGAGACGTGGCTGGAGCCACGTCCGAGACCAGAGCACAATGCGACCCCCGAAGCGACACAGACTCCGGTGGCTACGAGGGGCGCACGCTCGCCGTCCCCTCAGTCCGCGAGGCTTGGCGCGCCTCACTGCCGGCCCGCCTATTTCCCGGCCGGCTTGGCGCCGGGCAGGCGGAACTCCACCTTCGGCTCCTCGCCCTGCTGGCTCTGCTCGCCGGCCGATTCCTCCTCGCCCTCCTCGGCGGGCAATGTCGCCGGTTCGCCGGCTCCGACCGGGATCGCCATCTCCGGTTCGGGCTCCTGCGGGGCCATGTTCGCCGGCAACGGCGAGGCCTTCGGCAGGGTCTCCGCGATCAGCCGCCGAGCGACGGCGTCACGTTGCCGTCCGTACACGCCCTTGCTGCCCATCACCACCGCGATCACGCGCTTGCCGTCGCGAAACACCGTGGCCGACAGCGCGTAGCCGCCGCGCGCAAGGTAGCCGGTCTTCAACCCGTCGCAGCCCGGCATCTGGAAGAGCAGCTTGTTGTGGTTGTTCATCACCAACAGCGGCTCCTGCCGGAACGTGCGCTGCTTGGTCGCGGTGAACTTCAACGCGAGGCCGTGGCGGATCACCTCGCGTGAGAGCGCGGCGATGTCGCGCGGCGTGGAGACATCGGCCTCTTGCTTCGGCGAGGCGAGCCCGTGCGGCGTGACGAACTTCGTGTGCCCCATCCCGAGCTGCGCGGCGCGCGCGTTCATCGCCGCCACGAATGCCTCGCGCGAGCCGCCGATGTGGTTCGCGCACGCGAGCGCGGCGTCGTTGGCCGACTGCACCATCATCGCGTAGAGCATGTCCTCGAACGAGAAGACCTCGCCCTCCTTCAGGAAAACCTGCGAGCCGCCCATCTTCGACTCTTCGGCGGTCACGGCGATTTGGTCGCTCAATCGCGCCTTGCCGCTCTCGATCGCTTCCACGCACAGCAGCAGGTTCATCAGTTTCGTGACGCTCGCCGGAAAGGCGTTCACGTCGGCGCCGTCCTCGAAGAGGACCTTGCCGTCGGCCGCGTCGATCACGATCGCGCCGGTGTAGTCGCGATCGGCGGGTTTGGCCGCAGCCTCGGCGGGTGCCGCCGATTTCTTCTTCGGAGTCGCGGCCGAGCCAGCCACAGGGAGCGCCAGCACCAACGCCAGCGCGAGGGAAAGGCGGAGAAAGAGGGACATCGCGGCGAGGGTCCGCGGCGCGCCCGGCACTGCAAACGGATTTTGGGCCGCTCGGACTTTGGCGCGCCAGCTCAGCCGCGATCAGGCAGTCGAGTATCGAGCGGACGAGGGACGAGAGCCGGAGTTTCGAAGCGC
>DATGXA010000278.1:0-43809 GCA_035299125.1 Opitutaceae bacterium | reverse complement strand
GGGTTACGCCGGCCGCGGCCGGTCAGACTTCTTTCTTGGAGTCGAGGAGGCGCTCGTCGAACTTCATGCCGAGCGAGAGGCCGAGACCCTCGAGCTTCTCCTTGATTTCGTTGAGCGACTTCTTGCCGAAGTTGCGGTACTTGAGCATCTCCTGCTCGGTCTTCATCGCCAGCTCACCGACGGTGGTGATGTTGGCGTTGTTGAGGCAGTTGGCGGCACGGACCGAGAGCTCGATCTCGTTCACCGACATGTTGAGGAGCTTGCGGAGCTTGTTCTGCTCCTCGCTGACCTCGGGCTGGATGCTCTCGAACTCGTAGTGCTCCTGCGAGACGCGGTCGAAGACATCGAGGTGATGCTTGAGGATCGACGCGGACTGCTTGAGGGCGTCGTCCGGGGTGATGCGGCCGTCGGTCCAGATCTCGAGCACGAGCTTGTCGTAATCGGTGATCTGACCTACGCGGGTGGCTTCGACGGAGTACTTCACGAGGCGGACGGGCGAGAAGAGGGAGTCGATCGGAATGACACCGATCGGCTGGTCCTCTTTCTTGTTCTCCGAGCCGGGGCAATAGCCGCGACCGGTCTTGATCTCGATCTCGGCCTCGAACGTGCGGACCCGGTCAAGGGTGCAGATGAGTTGCTCGGGATTGATGATCTGGACGTTGGAATCGGGCGTGATGTCGGCGGCGGTGATCGGACCCTCCTTATGCACCTTGATGTGCAGGACGACCGGTTCGCGCTTCTGCGAGATGATGAGGATCTTCTTCAGGTTGAGGACGATGTCGGTGACATCTTCGACAACGCCGTCGATGCTCTGGAACTCGTGGTTCACCCCGTCGATGCGGATCGACGAGATGGCCGCACCTTCGATGGAGCTGAGGAGGACGCGACGCAGCGAGTTACCAACGGTGTGTCCGTAGCCGGCCTCGAAGGGTTCGGCGATGAACTTGGCGTAGGTGGGCGTGGAGCCTTCCTCGACCTTCACCAGCTTATTGGGCAGTTCGAACTTACCGAGACGCTTGGGCATGGTGCGAAAAGATGAGGGTTGCGATAATGAGAGGGATTCAGCGAGGCCGGTTTCAGCGCGCTAATCAGCGGCTGTAGAACTCGACGATCAGCTGCTCGTTGATGGCCGGGTCCATCTCCTCACGGGTGGGGAGGCGGACGATGGTGGCCTTCAAGGCCTCGGCATTGAGGGTGAGCCACGGCGGGGGCGTGCGGAGGCGATTCTCCTCGAGATTACGCACCGCAATCTGGCGGGAGCCGGGCTTGGCGCGGACTTCGATCTCATCGCCGGGCACGACGTTGTAGCTAGCGATGTCGACCTTCTTGCCGTTCACGCGCACATGTCCGTGGTTGACGAACTGGCGGGCGGCGCTGCGGGTCTTGGCGAAGCCGAGGAGATAGATCACGCTGTCGAGGCGCGTCTCCAAAAGCTGGAGGAAGCGCGCGCCGGTGACGCCACGCTCACGCTTGGCGATCGCGAAGATGCGGCGGAACTGACGCTCGAGCAGGCCGTAGGTGTAACGGAGCTTCTGCTTCTCGATGAGACCCTTGGCATATTCGCTGGCCTTGCGGCGGGCGGCCTTGGGGCCGTGCTGGCCAGGGGGGAAGTTGCGTTTCTCGAGCGCCTTGGTGGGCCCCATGATCGGGGCGCCGAAACGGCGGTTGATACGGGCAACAGGACCGGTGTAACGAGCCATGGAAAAGGAACGGTCGGAGGTGAAAAGTATGGTGGATTCCGACGCGCTCAGACGCGGCGGCGCTTGCGCGGACGGCAGCCGTTGTGCGGGATCGGCGTGATGTCGATGATGGCGCTGACCTCGAGGCCGACGGCCTGGAGGGCACGGACGGCGGAGTCGCGACCGAGGCCGGGACCGGCGACGCGGATCTGGACTTCCTTGAGACCGTGGGCCATGGCGCCGCGAGCGGCTTCCTGAGCGACGATCTGGGCGGCGTAGGCCGTGGACTTGCGCGAACCGCGGAAGTTGCACTTGCCGGCGCTGGCCCAAGAGATGACGTTGCCCTTCAGATCGGTGATCGAGACGATCGTGTTGTTGAAGGAGGCGGTCACGAAGGCGATGCCGGTCGTGATGTTCTTCGCGCCCTTGGCCTTGCGGACCTTGATCGCGGTGACCTCATCCTTGAGGAGGTCGGCGGCGGTGGCGGCCTTCGGGGCTTCGGCGGCCGGAGCGGCGCCTTCGGCGGTGGGAGCGGCGGCCTTGTCGGCAGCGGCGGGGGCCTTAACGGCCTTGGTCTCTTCGGCGGCAGCGCCCTCAACGGGCTTAGCTTCCTTCTTCGGAGCCTTCTTGGGAGCGGATTTCTCTTCAGCCATGGTCGTGCGGATTACTCGGCTTTCTTAGCGACACCAACGGTCTTGCGCGGGCCCTTGCGGGTGCGGGCGTTGGTCTTGGTGCGCTGGCCGCGCACGGGCAGGCTGCGGCGGTGGCGCGCGCCTCGGTAGCAGTTGATCGCCTGGAGGCGGCGAATGTTGGACGTGATCTCGCGACGGAGATCACCTTCCACCACCCACTTCTTCTCGGCGATGAAGGACATGATCTTGTTGAGCTGCTCCTCCGAGAGATCGGAAGCGCGCATGTTGGGATCGATGCCCACGTGCGCGACGATCTGGTCGGCCCTTTCGGGACCGACACCGTAGATGTAACGCAGGGCGTACGGGACTTTTTTCTTGGCGGGGATTTCCACCCCAAGGAGACGAGGCATGGTGTTGAGTTAGAAGTGTGGTTGGAAAAGTGGGAACGGGTCAGGCGGGCGGGATCGTGAGGATCTCGGGACCAGACTCGGTGGTGAGCACGGTGTGTTCGAAGTGGGCGGAGGGCTTGCCGTCGGCGGTGACGATCGTCCAGCCGTCGGCGAGGGTCTCGATGCGATGAGTGCCGGTGTTGACCATCGGCTCGATGGCGAGCGTCATGCCGGGGCGGATCTTCTCGCCGGTGCCTTTGCGTCCGAAGTTCGGGATCTGCGGTTCCTCGTGCATCGAGCGGCCGACGCCGTGGCCGACCATGTCGCGCACGACGCTGAAGCCATGGCTCTCGACGAAGGTCTGGATCGCGTTGGAGATGTCTCCGATGCGATTGCCGACTTTCGCCGCGGCGATGCCGTGGCCGAGAGCGGTCTCGGTGACTTGCAAGAGGCGCTCGACCTCGGGTGCGATTGGGGCGATGCGGACCGTGGCGGCGTTGTCGCCGATCCAGCCGCCGTACTCGACAACAACATCGAGGGAGACGATGTCACCGGGGCGGAGGATGCGTTTGATCGAGCCGATACCGTGCACGACCTCCTCGTTGACCGAGATGCAGGTGTACGCGGGATAGGCGCGCTGGCCGCGCGCGGTGCGATAGTTGAAGCACGCGCTGCGGGCCCCGTAGCCTTCGATGATCTTCTTCGCTTCTTGGTCGAGGTCGTAGGTCGTGATGCCAGGCGCGGCGAGTGCACGCATCTTGGCGAGCACGGCAGCAGCGACGCGGCAGGCCTCGCGCATTCCGGCGATCCCATCCTTGTTCTTGATTGGAATCATGAGAGGGAAAGGACCGGAACGTCGGCGGTGGCCAACTCGATCAGCAGGCCGCGTTCGCGGTAGTAATCGGCCGCAGGTGACGAGACGTCAGCGGGCGGGTGCAGCTGGATGCAGGCGTTGAGTGACTCGCCGCGAGTTTCCAGCCATTCATCAAACACGATCGCCTGAAGAGCGGATCGAGGGAAACCCAGGAGACGAAATCCACTCTCGGCGCGACGGGCGAAATACCAACGGCGCAGCACGGCGAGAACGGTGTTGTCGTCCGGCGTGCGGCGTGACTTCGCGGCGCGACGGAGAGCGGCGCCCAAGGGCGTGTCTCGTTGCGACTCGGCGGAAAGCAAAGCTTCGGTTGAAACGTGCTCAGAAATCAAAGAACGAAAATCGGGAGCCGAACCTGAGCATTCGGCCCCCGGTGAGAGAATCAGGAGCTTGGATTTAGGTGAACCAAGCAGGGAAAAGAGCTCGGAAATGGCAACCATCCCCCGCGAAGTAAAGACTTATGATTGGGAGAAGTAACGAATCGCCCAAGCGGCCAGTCCGACAACGAGAAGCGCGGCGCAGGTGATCAGGAGCGGCTGGATATTACGGGCCTCGGCACCATCGGAGAAGCCGGGCATCGTGGTGCTGCGAGCGCGGATCCGACCTTTCTTCAGGAAGCCGTCGTAGTGACGCTGGAGGAGGAATGTTTCCAACTGGCGCATCGTATCGAGCATGACGCCGACAGTGATCAGCATGCCGGTGCCACCGAAGAAATAGGCGACGCGCTGCGGGAGGGAAATCTTCTGGTAGAGGAAGTCGGGCATAACCGCGATGAACGTCAGTGCGAGGGCACCAAAGAGCGTCAGGCGAGTCATCACGAAATCGAGGAACTTGGCCGTGGGCTCGCCGGGGCGGACACCAGGAATGTAGCCGCCGTACTTCTTGAGATCATCGGCGATCTGGATCGGCTTGAACATGACCGACACCCAGAAATAGCTGAAGAAAAGGATCAGGATGGCGTCGGCCGTGTAGTAGAACCAGTTGCCACGATTGATCTTGCCGGCGAGGTCGAGCAGGAAGGGCAGGTTGAACCGCGCGCCGGCGAACTGCATCAGCATCGGCGGGAAGGTCAGGAGCGCACTGGCAAAGATCACGGGCATTACGCCCGAATAGTTGATCTTCAGCGGGAGGAAGGAGCTCTGGCCGCCGTACACGCGCTGACCGACTACGCGTTTCGCGTACTGCACCGGAATCTTCCGCTGGGCCTGGGTGAGAGCGACGATGAACGCGGTCACACCGAAGAAGAGCGCAACCATCACCACGCCGTGGAGGACACCAAAGGTCTGGCCGGTGCCGATCGGCGCGAAGAACAGCTGCCACGTCTGCGCTGCGGCGCCGGGGATATCGGCCAAGATGCCGATCGTGATCAGGATCGAGATGCCGTTGCCGATGCCGCGCTGAGTGATCTGCTCGCCGAGCCACATCATCAGGAGCGTGCCGGCAGTGAGGAAGATCGTCGAGGTGACGAGGAACCAACCCTTGCTGGCGATCACGATCGAGCCGTACTGCGCCTCGTTGTAGCCCGGGAAGAGACGGCCGGGATTCTCGAGCGCGCCGAGGAGCAGTCCGCCTTGGATGATGCAGATCAGCACCGTCATGTAACGGGTGTACTGCTGGATCTTCTGGCGGCCTACATCGCCCTCCTGTTGCAGACGGGCAAGCTGCGGGACGACGGCGACCATCAACTGCATGATGATCGAGGCACTGACATTGGGCATGATGCCCATCGCGCAGATCGCCCCCTTGAGGAGCGCGCCGCCCGTGAACATGTTGTACAAACCGATGATCGCACCCGCGCCCGACGCAGCTTGATCCGCGAAGAACTTCTGCAACGGCTCCGGATCGATTCCCGGCAGCGGGATGTGGGCGCCAACGCGCGCCACAAAGATAAGGGCCATCGTGAAGAAGATCCGTTGCCGCAGCTCGGGAATCTTCAGGCAGTTCGCAAAAGCGGAAAACACGGGAGGGTTTGTTCGCGAGGGTAAAAAGGGCAGCGCGCCCGAAGGCGCGCTGGAGAACATGCTCAGGCTTCGACCGCCTGACCGCCGGCTTTTTCGATCTTCTCCTTGGCTGAACCGGAGAATTTCGCGGCCGTGACCTTCAAGGAGCGGGCAATCTCGCCCACACCGAGGATCTTGACCGGCAGGCTGGCGTCGCGGGTGAGGCCCGATTGGGCGAGCACCTGCGCATCGACCTCCGTCACGGAAGCGTCGAGGCGGGCGAGGTCGCCCACGTTGACGATCGAGAAGACGGTCTTGAAGTTCTTGTTGTTGAAACCGCGGTGGGGGAGCTTGCGGTAGAGGGGCATCTGGCCGCCTTCGAAGCCGGGGCGGATGCTGCCGCCCGAGCGAGCGGTCTGGCCTTTGCCACCCTTGCCGGAGGTCTTGCCGTGTCCCCCACCCTCGCCGCAACCGACGCGCTTGCGGCGGTGGACGGCACCGGGGACATTGGTGAGTTCGTGAAGCTTCATGATCGCTGGATGGTTGCGCCGGGCCGATCAGGCCTGGCGGACTTTCTGGAACTGTTCGGCGAGCCGGAGCTTCCGCAGGCCGAGCAGCGTGGCGTTGACGACCGCGATATGGTTCTTCGAACCCATCGACTTGGAGAGGACATTGTGGACGCCGGCCGCCTCGAGGATCGCGCGCACACCGCCGCCGGCGATGATGCCGGTACCGGGGCTCGCGGGGCGCAGGAGGACCTTGCCGCCGTCGTATTCACCGAAGACCTCGTGGGGGATCGTGTCGCCCTTGAGCTTGACGGTGACCATGTTCTTGCGGGCGTTCTCCGTGCCCTTGCGGATGGCGTCGGGCACTTCGTTGGCCTTGCCGTAGCCGATGCCGACCGAGCCCTTGCCATCGCCAACGACGGCGAGAGCGGAGAAGCTGAAGCGGCGTCCGCCCTTCACGACCTTGGCGCAACGGTTGATGTAGACGACTTTCTCGATGAGGCCGGATTCGGCGGCTTCGGGAGCCGAGCCGCGACCGCGGTCACCGCGATCGTTGGAAGAGGAGCGAGAGTTTTGCATGGTCTCGGATTAGAACTTCAGACCGGCCTCGCGGACGGCTTCGGCGAACGCCTTGACCTTGCCGTGGTAACGGCGGCCGTTGCGGTCGAAAACGACGGTGTTGATCCCGGCGGCGGCGGCCTTCGCGGCGAACGAGTCGGCGAGGGTCTTGGCGCTCTTGCCATTGGCGGCGAGCTTCTGGTCGCGGAGCTCGGGAGTGAGGGTGGAGACGGCCACGAGAGTCGCGCCCTTCGTGTCGTCGATGGCCTGAGCGTAGATGTGCTTGCCGCTGAAGTGGAGGCAGAGGCGCGGGCGTTCGGCGGTGCCGACGACCTTCTTGCGGATGCGCCACTTGCGCTTCTGGAGCAGCTGGGCTTTGCGAATGGTGTTCATCGCTGGATTCCTTTTGGTTGGTGGCGCGATTAGGCGACGGTCTTGCCTTCCTTGCGGCGGACACGCTCGCCGACGATGCGCACGCCCTTGCCCTTGTATGGTTCCGGCGGGTAGAAGGCGCGGATCTCCGTGGCGACCTTGCCGACGAGCTGCTTGTCGCAGCCCTCGATCTTGACCTTGGTCTGGTCGGTCACGGTGACCTTGATCCCCTCGGGGATGTCATACTTGATCGGGTGCGAGTAACCGAGGGCGAGGTCGACGACCTTGCCGACGACGGCGGCTTTGAAACCGACGCCCTGGATCTCGAGCTCCTTGACGTAGCCGTTCACAACGCCTTCGACCATGCCGTTGATGATCGAGCGGACGGTGCCGTGCATGGCGTTGGCGAAGCGGGTCTCGGCCTGCGGGGTCACGACGACCTTGCCGTCGACGACCTCGATCTTGACGACCGTGTCGAACGAATGTTGCACCTTGCCCTTGGGGCCTTCGACCAAGACCGAGCCGTCCTTGACGGAGACCTTGACCTTGGCGGGGATGGTAACGGGGAGTTTTCCAATACGACTCATGGTGGTGCTCTCCTTTACCAGATGCTGCAGAGAAGTTCGCCGCCGAGCTTCTGGCGACGGGCGTCCTGATCCTTCATCAGACCCTTGGAGGTCGAGACGATCGAGATGCCGAGGCCGTTGAGCACGCGCGGAATGTCGCGATAGCCGTAGTAGAGACGACGGCCGGGGGTGCTCAAGCGGCGGAGATTGGTGATGGCAGGGGCGTTGTCGACGTACTTGAGGGTGATGACAACGGTCTTGTGACCGGCGGCATCGGTGCCCTCGGCGACCGCCGAGACGTAGCCCTCTTCCTTCAGGATGCGAGCCATCGCAGCCTTCAGGGTGCTGTGCGGCACAACGCATTCGGCCAAGCCGGCCTTGGTGGCGTTGCGGATCCGCGTGAGAAAATCGCTGATTGGATCAGTCATGGTTTGGGTGGAGATGGACCGGCCGATATCCGACTGCCGGTCCGGAGATTCGTTACCAGGAACTCTTGGTCACGCCGGGGATCTTCCCGGAGAGGGCGAGCTCGCGGAAGGTGATACGGGAAACACGATAGCGGCGGATGTAGCCGCGCGGACGGCCGCTGAGCGCGCAACGATTGCGCACGCGAATGGCGGACGAGTTGCGGGGAAGCTTCGACATCGCCTTCTGGGCGGCGAAGAACTCTTCGTCCGTGGTGTTCGGGTTGGCGAGGATCGCCTTCAGCTCGGCACGCTTCGCCGCGTACTTTTCGACGAGGGCGATGCGGCGGTTGTTCTTCTCGATGGCGGAAGTTTTCGGCATGGCGGAATCAGGCGGCGGTGGAAGTCTTGGCGGCGGCGACTGCGCCTTCGGTGCGGCGGAACGGGAAGCCGAGGAGCTTGAGCAGCTCGCGGCCTTCGTCGTCGGAGGCGGCGGTGGTCACGACGGAGATATCGAGGCCCATCATGCGCTTGGTGTTCTCAAGCGAGATCTCGGGGAAGATCGAGTAGTCGGTCACGCCAAGGTTGTAGTTGCCGTTGCCGTCGAACTTGGTCGGGACGCCGCGGAAGTCGCGGATCGTCGGGAGGGCGACGACGAGAAGGCGCGAGAGAAAGTGCCACATGTTGTCGCCGCGGAGGGTGACGGTGGCGCCGACCGTCTGGCCTTCGCGGAGCTTGAAATTCGCGATCGCCTTGCGGGCCTTCGTGAGGACGGCCTTCTGCCCGGCGATGGCGGTGAGGTCGCGCTGGGTGTCGGCGATCACGGTCTTGTCCGCACCGGCATCGATGCCGGTGTTGAGGACGACCTTGGTGATGCGCGGCACCTGGTGCGGATTGGTGTAGCCGCGGCTCTGCTTGAGGGCAGGGACGACGACCTCGGTATAGTGCTTCTTAAGTTGCGGAACTTTCTTCATGGGTGTGCGCCGGATTTCCGACCCGGCAGCGTGGTAAGTTGGTCAGAGTGACAACTCAGGACTGCGCCTTGCCAGCCTTTTTTGCGGCCGGTTTCTCGGCGGCGGTCACCACCTTGAGATTGGAGACGTGGACGGTGCCTTCGCGCTCGACGATGCGGCCCTGCGGATTGGCCTGCGACTTGCGCTCGTGGCGTTTGATCATGGCGACGCCTTCGACGACGGCGCGCTGCTTGGCGGCGCGGATCTCAAGGACCTTGCCCTGCTTGCCCTTTTGGGAGCCGGAGATGACGGCGACGAGGTCGCCGCGCTTGACGTGGAATTTCTGCTTCATCAGAGGACCTCCGGGGCGAGGGAGACGATCTTCATGAAGTTCTTCGCGCGCAGTTCGCGGGCGACCGGCCCGAAGATACGGGTGCCCTTGGGATTGCCGTCGGCGTCGATGATGACGACGGCATTGCTGTCGAAGCGGAGATAGCTGCCATCCGCGCGGCGCAGGGGCGCCTTGGTGCGGACGATGACGGCCTTGCAGACCTCGCCCTTTTTCACGGTGGCGTCGGTCGTGCTCTCCTTGATGTTGACGGTGATGATGTCACCGACGGAGGCGGTGTCGGTGTTCTGCCCCATGCGGCTGATCATCGAGGCCCGGCGGGCGCCCGTGTTGTCGGCCACATCTACATATGAACGCATCTGGATCATGGCGCGTTACTCCTTTGTGACTTCGAGGTTGGCCTCGAGGACGTTCGTGTTGGCGGCGTGGACGACCTTGATCACGCGCCAGCGCTTGAGGCGGCTGAGCGGGCGGGTCTCCATGATCTCGACCTTGTCGCCGATCTTGGTCTCGTTCTTCTCGTCGTGAACGTGCACGACGGTCTTGCGATTGATGACCTTGAGATAGCGGGGGTGCGGAATCTTGTAGGGGATGGTGACCTTGACGGACTTGTCGCCCATCCGGCTGGTGACGGTGCCGAGGAGGGTCTTCCGTTCGGTGCGTTGTGCGGCTTCCATAGTCTAGGCGCTCCGTGTTAACGGGCGGCCGCGGTAGCCGCGGCGGCCTTCTTTTCGGTGAGGATGGTCTCCAGCCGGGCGATGTCCTTGCGATACGCCTTGAACGTATGCGGTTTGTCGATCTGGCCGGTGTGCTTGCGCAGGTTGTTCTGGAGGAGGGCTTCGCGGGTCTCGCGAAGTTTCGACTCGATCTCCGTGACGGAGAGCTCGCGAATGTCCTTGGGTTTCATGGCGTCGTCTCGGTTGGTGGCGGCGGTTGGCGCGCTCAGGCCGCAACGCCCTCGCGGGCGATGAAACGGCACTTGCAGGGCAGCTTGGTGTCGGCCAGGCGCATCGCCTCGCGGGCGATGGTGACCGGCACGCCGGCGAGTTCGAAGAGGATGGCGCCGGGCTTGATCAGCGCGACGTAGAACTCGACCGGGCCCTTGCCTCGGCCCATTCGGGTTTCGGCGGGTTTCTTGGTGACGGGCATGTGCGGGAACACGCGGATCCAGACCTTGCCCTTGCGTTTGAGGTGGCGGTTGATCGCCACGCGTGCGGCTTCGAGCTGACGGCCGTCGAGACGAACGCGGTCCATGGCCTGGATGCCGAATTCGCCGAAGGCGAGCGTGTTGCCACGCTTGGCTTTGCCGGCGTTGCTGCCCTTTTGGGCGCGACGGAACTTGGTGCGTGCGGGTGAGAGCGCCATGGTGGGATCAGTTGTTGTTGTCGGTGTCCTTCTTGCAGATCCAGCACTTCACGCCGATCTTGCCGTAAACGGTGTGGGCCTCGGCGAAACCGTAGTCGATGTTCTCGCGGAGGGTATGGAGCGGCACGCGGCCGACGCGCTGCAGCTCGCGACGGGCGATTTCCGAACCGCCGAGGCGGCCGGAGGCCTGAAGCTTGATGCCGTCGGCACCGAGGCTCATGGCCATCTGCATCGCCTTCTTGATGGCGCGGCGGTAGGAAATGCGGCGCTCGATCTGGAGGGCCACGTTCTCGGCTACGAGTTGGGCCTCGATCTCGGGCTTCTTCACTTCCTGGATGTCGAGGAGGATCTCCTTGCCGGTGAGCTTGGCGAGGTCTTCCTTGATCTTCTCGACCTCCTGGCCCTTGCGACCGATGACGATGCCGGGGCGAGCGGTGAAGATCTTGACGCGGACGCGGTTGGCGGCGCGCTCGATGAAGATACGCGGCACGGAGGCGAGCTTGAGCTTCTCCATGAGCTGCGCACGGATCTTCTGGTCCTCGGCGAGGAGCAGTCCGAATTCCTTCTTGCGCGCGAACCAGCGCGACTGCCAGTTGCGGCGGACGGCCAGGCGGAAACCGGTTGGATTGGTCTTTTGTCCCATGGCGTTACTTGGTTGCGGCGGCTTCGGAGAGGACGATGCGGATGTGCGACATCTTCTTGCGGCGGGGCATCGCGGAACCGCGGGCACCGGCTTTGAAGCGCTTGAGCACAGGACCGTTCTCGATCACGGCGGAGGCCACGACGAGATTGTCGGAGGAGAGGTTGTTGTTGTTCTCCGCGTTCGCGATGGCCGACTTCAGGGTCTTGACAATGAGCCGGGCGGACTTGCGCGGGATGAGGGTGAGCAGTTCGACGGCCTCGGGCACGGGGCGTCCCTGGATCTCGCGAGCGACCTCGCGCATCTTCTTCGGGGACATGCGGGCGAACCGGGTAAGAGCTTGGACTTCCATGGTGGTGGTGTTTTGCGGTGGGCGGCGGACGCCGGGAAGGCGGGCCGCCCTGCCCTGTTACATCAGACGGCCTTGGCGGTGTGGGCGCCGTGCGCCTTGAAGAAGCGCGTCGGGGCGAATTCGCCGAGTTTGTGGCCGACCATGTTCTCGGTCACGAAAACCGGGACGAAGGCCTTGCCGTTATGGACGTTGAACGTGGATCCGACGAAGTCGGGGGTGATGGTCGAGCGGCGCGACCACGTCTGGATGGGCTTCTTGTTGTTCGCCTTCTTCGCCTTCTCGTGTTTCTCCGAGAGGTGCGGATCGACGAAGAAGCCTTTCTTGATTGAACGGGCCATGGCGTGAAATCGTTTGGGTTACGCGGTGGTGGGTTTATTTCTTACCGCGCGGCGGGCGGCCGTTCTTGCGGGTGAGGATGAGCGCGTTGGTCGTCTTCGAGCGCTTGCGCGTCGGGAAGCCCTTGGCGAGCTGGCCCCACGGTGAGACGAGGTGTTGGCGACCGCCACCGCCCTTGGATTTGCCCTGACCACCACCGTTGGGGTGATCGACCGGGTTCATCGCCATACCGCGAACGCGGGGGCGACGGCCGAGCCAGCGGTTGCGGCCGGCCTTGCCGAGGGACTGGTTCATGTGGTCACCGTTGCCGACTTCGCCGATGGAGGCGCGGCAACGTTTGTTGACCATGCGGATTTCGCCGGACGGCATGCGGATGATCGCATTGTCGCCTTCGATGCTGACGAGCTGGGCCGAGTTGCCGGCCGAGCGGGCGATCGCGGCGCCGTGGCCCGGGAGGAGCTCGACGCAGTGGATGAACGTTGCCGCCGGGATGATCGAGAGCGGATAGGCGCAGCCGGGGAGAAACTCCTCGGGCACTTTGTCGCTGGAAACGACCTTACCGCCGACCTTCAGGCCCTTCGGGGCGATGATGTAGCGTTTCTCGCCGTCGACGTACGCCAAGAGGGCGAGGTTGGCCGAGCGGTTGGGATCGTACTCAAGCGCCTGGACGACGGCCGGAATGTCGATCTTGTCGCGACGGAAGTCGACGATGCGGTAACGACGGCGATGACCACCGCCGCGACGGCGCGAGGTGATACGGCCGTAGCAGTTGCGGCCGCCCGACTTGCGGGTCGACTCGGTGAGGCGCGCCTCAGGCTTTTTCTTCGAGAGCTCCGGATCGACGTTAAGGATCAGGTAGCGCTGAGTCGGCGTGATGGGACGGAATGTCTTGAGAGGCATGGTGGTGTCTCCGGGTGGCGGCTCAGGTGAGCTCGATCTTGTCACCCTGCTTGAGGGTCACGATGGCCTTCTTGTAGTCGCCGCGAATGGTCGGGAGACCGTTGCGGGCGCGCTTCGGCTTGCCTTTCACGTTCACGATGTTCACGCGCTTGACGGTGACCTTGAACGTGGCCTCGACGGCGGAGCGGACGTGCTGCTTCGTCGCGTGGGGGAAAATCTCGAAGGTGTACTGGCCGAGCTCGGCGGACTGGAGGTTGCTCTTCTCGGTCAGGCGGATGGTTTTGAGAACTTCGTAGGCGGGCTTCATCAGTTGCCTCCCTTCATGCGGGCGATGACGTTCTCGAGCGCCTTCTCGGAGAGGATCACCTTCCGGTACTGGGTCAGGTCGAGAGTGTTGAGCTGGGTGGCGTCCTGGAGGGAGACGCGCTCGAGGTTGCGGGCGGCGCGGCGGACATCGGTGCCGAACGGCGCGTCGACGATGAGGATCTTGCCCTCGGGGGCGACGCGGCCGAGCACGGAGTTGATCGCCTTGGTCTTGGCCAAAGCGGCCTCAAAACGCTCGATCACCTCAATCTCGCCGGCGACGGCGCGATCGAAGAACGCGCGACGAAGGGCGAGGTTCTTAACCTTCTGGTTGATCTTCTGGGAGAAGTCTTGGGGGCGGGGTCCGAAGACCACACCACCGCCGGACCAGAGGGGTGAGCGGGTGGAGCCAGCGCGAGCGCGACCGGTACCCTTCTGCTTGAACGGCTTCTTGCCGCCGCCGGAAACCTCGCCGCGGGTCTTGGTGCTGCGAGTGCCTTGGCGGGCGTTGGCGCGGTGCGCGACGGCGACCTGCTTGACGGCCTGCAGGCCCTTGTCGCCTTCGAAGGTCTCGATGCCGTCGAAATCCTTCTCGACGAACTGCGAGCCATCAGCGGTGTAAACTTTGAGCTTCATGTCGTTGGCGCTCCTTTAGGCTTTGTTCCCCTTGATGGCGGAGCGGATGATGACGTCGGATCCGTTGTTGCCGGGAATCGCGCCACGAACGAGCAGCAGATTCTTGTCGGCGAGGACCTTGACGACCTTGAGGTTCTGCACGGTGCGATTCACCGTGCCCATGTGACCAGGCATCGCCTGATTCTTCCACACGCGGCCAGGAGTCTGGCGCATGCCGATGGCACCGATGCGGCGGTGGAACATCGAACCGTGGGAAGCAGGACCGCCGGCGGTCTTGAAGCGGAACTGCACGCCTTGGAAGCCTTTGCCCTTGGTGGTGCCGATCACGTCGACGAGCTGGCCTTCCTTGAAGATCTCGACCGTGACGACATCGCCAGCTTTGGCGGTCGGGGCAGCCGGGAGGCGCACTTCGGAGAGGCGGCGAACCGCTTCGACTCCGGCCTTCTTGGCATGGCCGACTTCGGCCTTGCTGAGGCGCTGTTCTTTCTGGGGGCCGAAGCCGAGCTGGACGGCGTTGTAGCCATCGCTCTCGACGGTCTTCACCTGCACCACGGGGCAGGGACCGGCTTCGACGACGGTGACGGGGACGAGGGCGTTGTCGCCGTCGTACACCTGCGTCATCCCGACTTTCTTGCCGAGGATTGTTTGGATCATGTTTCTAAGCGGTAGGTGGAGGTTATCCGTTTACGGGACCTACATTAGACGCGGCGCCCGCGAGGGCGGGCCGTCGCCTAAGGCTGGCGGGTCAACCCGTCATACGTTGATGGTGATGTCGACGCCGGACGGGAGATTGAGTTTCTTGAGCTCGTCGACCGTCTGGGCCGTGGGCTCGATGATGTCGAGAAGGCGCTTGTGGGTGCGGATCTCGAACTGCTCCATGGACTTCTTGTCCACGTGCGGGGAGCGATTGACCGAGAGCTTCTCGATACGGGTGGGAAGCGGGATCGGACCCGACACGCGGGCGCCGGAGCGTTTCGCCGTCTCGACGATCTCGGAGGCCGACTGGTCGATGATACGATAGTCGAAGCCCTGAAGCTTGATGCGAATGCGTTGACCTTTCATGGGTGCGTCGGGATTACGTGCGCGCGGGGGCGCGGGTGGACGATTCGACGATGCGGGTAAGAACCTGCGCAGGAACTTGGTCGAAGTGGGACGGCTCCATCGAGTAGGAGGCGCGGCCCTTGGAGAGGGAACGAATGTCGGTCGCGTAACCGAACATGGTCTCGAGCGGCACGAGCGCGGTGATGATGCAGGCACCTTCACGCATCTCCATGCCCTGGATTTGGCCACGGCGACGGTTGATGTCGCCCATGATGTCGCCCTGGTATTCTTCCGGGACGGTGACCTCGACCTTCATGATCGGCTCGAGCAGGATCGGGGCGGCGGTCTTCATCGCTTCCTTGAAAGCGAAGATGCCGGCCATCTTGAAGGCGATTTCCGAGCTATCAACCGCGTGGAAGGAGCCGTCAACGATACGGGCAAGGATGTCGACCACCGGGTAGCCGGCGACCGTTCCGTTGTTCGTGCCTTCGTAGATGCCTTCCGTGGCAGGCTTGATGAATTCCTTCGGAATAACACCGCCGACGATCTCGTTGAGCACCTCGTTGCCTTTGCCCTTTTCGTTGGGCTCAAGCTTGATGCAAACGTGCCCGTACTGGCCCTTACCACCAGTCTGGCGGATGAACTTACCTTCGCCCTCGGCGGCCTTGGTGATAGTCTCGCGATAGGCGATCTGCGGCTTGCCGGCTTCGGCCTCGACCTTGAACTCGCGCAACATGCGGTCGCGGATGATTTCGAGGTGCAGCTCGCCCATGCCAGCGATGATCGTCTGGCCGGTGTCGGCGTCGGTCGAGACGCGGAAAGTCGGGTCTTCGGCAGCGAGGCGAGCAAGCGCGTTGCCCATCTTCTCCTGGTCGGCCTTCGACTTCGGCTCGATCGACATCGAGATAACGGTCTCGGGGAAGGACGGCGGTTCGAGGCGGATATCGATATCCTCGTCGCAGAGCGTGTCGCCCGTGATGACGTCCTTGATGCCGACGACAGCGCAGATGTCACCGGCGTAGGCGATATCGATTTCTTCCTTGTCCATGGCGCGCATGAGCAACAGTCGCGAAACGCGCTCGCTGCGGCGGGTACGCGGGTTGTACATGGACTGGCCCTTCTTCATCTGCCCTTGATAAACGCGGCAGAAGACGAGGCGGCCGACGAACGGATCGCTCCAGAGCTTGAAGGCAATCGCGACCGTCTTCTCACGGTCGTCGGCCTTGGCGGTGACAGTCTCGCCATCGCTGTTCTGGGCTTTGCACTCCGGAATATCGGTCGGAGCGGGGAGGTAGTTGACGACGCAGTCCAGCAGACGCTGCACGCCCTTCTTCTTGAAGGCGGAGCCGGGAATCACGCCGGTGATCTTCATCGCCACGGTGGCCTTGCGGATGCCGATCATCAGCTCGGGAGCTGTGATTTCTTCTCCGCCGAGGTATTTCTCGGCGATCGCATCGTCGCTATCGGCCACCGCCTCGATCAGAGCGTCGCGATACGTCTTCGCATCGGCCTTCATCTCAGCCGGGATCTCGACAATCTTCGGGTTCATGCCCATCGGATCGGCGGGATTGTCCTCGAATAGATAGGCGACCTGATGAACGAGATCGACGACACCGGCGAAGTTTTCCTCGGCGCCGATCGGCAGGTAAAGCGGATGGGCGTTGGCCTTCAGCTTCGCGCGCATCTCTTCGACGCAGGCGAGGAAGTTCGCACCCGTACGGTCCATCTTGTTGACGAACGCCAGACGCGGCACGCGGTACTTGTTGGCCTGGCGCCAGACCGTCTCGGACTGGGGCTGCACCCGACCGACGGCGCAGAACACCGCGACCGCACCATCGAGCACGCGGAGCGAGCGCTCTACCTCGGCCGTGAAGTCCACGTGTCCGGGGGTGTCGATGATGTTGATCCGGGTCTTGATGCCCTTGAACGGTCCCACGGAGGGCACCCAAGCGCAGGAAATGGCGGCGGACGTGATCGTGATGCCGCGCTCGCGCTCCTGCTCCATCCAGTCGGTGACGGTGGTGCCTTCGTGCACCTCGCCCATCTTGTGAACGGCGCCGGTGTAGAAGAGGATGCGCTCGGTGCAAGTGGTCTTGCCGGCGTCGATGTGGGCCGCGATGCCGATGTTGCGGGTCCACTCCATTGGAGCGGGACGCGTCGGCGCGTTCGCGACTGAAAGCTTGGATTTCTCCGTGACGATCGAAATGGACATGTCGGGCGGTGGCGCTGCTTACCAGCGCAGGTGGGCGAAGGCGCGGTTGGCCTGCGCCATCTTGTGAGTGTCGTCCTTCTTCTTCACCACCGTGCCGGTGTTGTTGTAGGCATCGATGATCTCGGCGGCGAGAGCGTCGCGCATCGAGGTGCCCTTACGGGCGTAGGCGGCGTCGACCACCCAGCGGATGCCGAGGGATTCCTGACGCTCGAAGGAGATTTCAACCGGCACCTGGTAAGTGGCGCCACCGACGCGGCGGCTCTTCACCTCGATGCGCGGACGGGCGTTCTCGAGGGCTCCGGTGAGGATCTCGACCGGATTGCCCTTCTCGAGTTTCTCGGAGGCCTTCTCGAAGGCCCCGTAAACGATGCGCTGGGCAACGCTCTTCTGGCCGCACTCCATGATCGCGTTGATCAGGTGCGAGACGAGGGTGCTCTGGTAGCGGATGTCCGGCTGAACCGGGCGCTTGGTCGCTCTACGACGGCGTGACATGGCGTAAATTAGGCTTTCTTGGCTTCCTTGGGACGTTTCACGCCGTACTTGGAACGGCTACGGCGACGCTTCTCGACGCCGACGGCGTCGAGGGTACCGCGAACGATGTGGTAACGGACACCGGGCAAGTCCTTCACGCGGCCGCCGCGCACGAGCACAATCGAGTGCTCCTGCAGGGTGTGGCCTTCGTCCGGGATGTACGAGATGACTTCGGTACCGTTCGTGAGGCGAACCTTGGCAACCTTACGGATGGCGGAGTTCGGTTTCTTCGGCGTGCGCGTCATGACCTGCACGCAGACGCCACGGCGGAAAGGATTGCTGGCGAGGGCCGGCGACTTGGATTTCGCACGGACCTTCCGGCGACCTTTTCTCACGAGTTGGTTGATCGTAGGCATGGACGAAGAAGGAGGAAAATAAGGGAAAAAGTGCGGACGCTGGGGAATGCCCCAACACCGTGCAAGAAGTTTTTTCGCTTCCTGCGGCGAATGTCGTTTTCAGTGCCCAACAACGCGTCACAAGGCCGGGGCCGGGAACGCATCGCGGAGGCTGAAGCGGGCGATCTGTTCGGAAAAATGGAAGCGGGCAGAAAGACAGTTCCGCCCCCGGCCTGTCAACATCGCTGTCGCCCGATTTTCCGGGTCGCGTCGGCCGTAGCGAATTCCCCGATGCACGACGCGTTGGCTCCACCCGGGGACGCGCCATCCGCTCACCGCTCGCGACCGAAGACCGTGAGCACGATGCCCGCCATCACCCCGAGCACCGCGGGTAGCTTCCGCAGACCGTTCTTTTCACCGAAAAGCAACAATCCGCCCGTGAACGCCACGAGCGTGCTGCCTCGCCGCAAGCTCGACACCAACGACACGAGCGCGTCGCGGTCCTGCAAAGCCCCGAAATAGAGGTAGTCGGAGACGAGCAGCATCGCCGCGATGCACGGGATGCTCCACCGCCAATGGAACTCGTTGCGCGGCCACCACCGGCGCTTCCACCCGATCACCAACGGCAGGAAGAACACCGCGAGGTAAACCGAGAACCACGCCTGCACCGTCGGCACCGTGAAACCCGCCGTGCCGAGCAGGTACTTGTCGTAGAGCGAGCTCACCGCCCCCAGCAGCGTGCCGGCGACCATGAAGCCGATCGCCCGGTCGCGATGGAACCGGATCCCCTCCCCGCGCCCGGCAAACGACAGCCCCACGAACGACGCCAGCGTCGTGCCGATGCCGAGCCATTCCAGCGCCGTCGGCCGCTCGCCGAGCACCACCAACGCGCCCGCGAGCGTCCAAATCGGGCCGGTCGCCCGGATCGGCGAGGTGATCGACACCGGCAGGTCCTTCATCGCGAAGTAGGTGAACATCCACGACGATGCCACCAGCGCCGACTTCCCCGCCAGCTGCAGGTGGCCCCACCAGTCGAGCGGCGTCGTCGCGAGGCCGGCCGGCAGCGCACCCGGCGCCAGCGCCCCCGCGACCATCAACGCCGTCCACACCGTCGCCGAGCAGACGGAGCTCAAGAACAGCACCGGTACGACGGCGTTCGCGCGCACTGCGTGCTTCGTGCACAGCTCGTAGATGCCGAGAAACAACGCCGCGACGAGGCTGGCCAGGATCCAATGCATGGGTGGAACGGCCGGTTGTGCCGACCGTGGTCGAGCCCGGCAAGGCCGCAGAGCGCCGGTCCTGTTTCACAAAAATCCGTGAGGTTGCGCCGCGGGGTGGTTGCGGATTTGCCGCATGTCCGCCCGGCCCTGAACGTGCGCCGTTTCAAACCCCAAACACGGAGGTTAGGATGAACACGGCATTGATCTCGGGATTGTTCGGCTACGGCGTGCTGCTCTCGACGGCGGGCGCGGCGTTGTTCCAATGGCGGCTCTGCTCGCGCCGCGCACGGCCGCCGGTCGAGTTCAAACTCCTGCGCGGCCCCGGCGAGCTCTCGCTGCGCGCGCTCCGCCAGCTCGAGGCGCGCCTGCCGCTGTTGCTGCTGGGTGGCGTATTGCTGCCGCTGTTTGTCGGCTTGGCGCTCCTGGTGTACCTGCCGCTGCTCGACGGCTTGCTACGCGTCATCCTGAGCGTGCTCAGCTGGGCCGGGTTCCTGGCCGGCGTTTTCTACTACGGCCGCCACCTCCACCGGCAGCTCAACCTCCGCCGCGAACTCGAACTGCGCTATCTCGGTGAGCGCGCCGTCGCCGAGGAACTCGCGCCGCTGCTCGCGCAAGGTTACCGACTGTTCCACGACGTCGCGATCCACGGCATCGAGTCCAAGCTCGACCTCGACCATGTGCTCGTCGGGCCCAACGGCGTGACCGCCATCGAATCCGAGACTCGCCAGCGCGACACCGGCAAGAACGCCAGCCGCGACCACGAGATCACCTTCGACGGCCGCCAGCTGATCTGGCCCTGGGGCACGGACCGCGACACCGTCGCTGCCATCGAGGGCGAGTGCGCCAGCTTCTCCAAGTGGCTCCTGCAAACCACCGGCTACCGTATCCAAGCCGCCGCGCTCCTCACCGTCCCCGGCTGGTGGGTCGACATCACCGGACGCGGCATCGTCACCGTCGCCAACCACAAACAGGTGCTCGCCGCCGCGACCGCCCGTCAGGAGACATTTCTCAACCCCGAGCAGATCGAGAAAATCTGCCGCGAGCTCGAGCTCCACTGCCGCGACGTCGAGTGCTGACGCGTCCACGCCCGGCCGACCCGTTCGACTCCATCCATATCCGCCGGAAAACACGAAGGCCGTCCTTTGCGAGGACGGCCTTCGGTGTTTTCGGGAGAACCCGAGGTTACTTGATCTCCTTGTGGACCGTGTGGCGCTTGAGGAAGGGATTGTACTTCTTCTTCTCGATGCGCTCGGTGACGGTCTTCTTGTTGCGGAAGGTGAGATAGCGGGAGGGCTGCTTGCCCTCTTTACGGGCTTCGGTGCACTCCAAGGTGACGAGTTCTTGCATGGTGAAATTGGTTGAACGGCCAAAGAACCACCGCGCCGCGACCGCCCGCAAGACAAAACTGCACCCGGCCCGGAAATCGCCGCCCGGCCGCAGCTCGGCCCGGCTCACGCTCGTTGCCACCGCCGCGCCGTTCAGCGCCCGCGGCGCACACGCTCCTTCTCCGCCTCGCGCTCGTTCTCAAGCCGCGCCTTCTCATTGGTCATCTGTTGGCGGATCTTCACGACCTCCTCGGCCTCGCCGCGCTCGAGCGCCTCGTGGTAGGCCTTTTGCAGGAAGATCTCGCGCTCGGCGATCTTCGCCTTGTAACGCGCGTCCAGTTCGGCGAGCCGCTCCTTCTGCTCGGCGCTGAGCGGCGCAGTGTCGGGTTCGGCGGCCTTCAGCCGCTCCATGGCGAGTTCGTAGGCGCTCTTCATGGGCTCGGGGCGATAGCGGCCGGCGCCGCCGCTGGCAAGTTTGCCGAGACCGCCGCCTCCGTAGGCGCGTCCTCCGGTGCTCCGTGGCGCGCCAATACCGCCAGCGACAACACCACCACCGCGACCGGGCCCCACGTGCCGCCCAAGCGTTTCCGCCAGCGAAACGCGTACCCGGCCAACAACAGCACCAGCAACCCCACCAACACCGCCGTGCCCAGCCACTCCGCGCGAAACTCCGCCGACCAATGCGCCCCAGGCACGCGCATCGCCCACGCCAAGCCGCGCTCCATCGCCGCGATCAGGAGTGCGCTCGCGTGGTTGAGAAACACACTTACCGGCGCCAGCCCCAACAGCCCCGCCAAGATCGAGCCGATGCCCGCCACGATCGCCAAACTCGAGGCCGGGATGCACGCGAGATTCACCACGAGTGAGCCGGGCGTCATCAGCCCGAAAGTCGCGAGCGTCATCGGCACGCTCACGAGCGTCGCCGCCACCGCGAGTGCAAAGCCCGAAATAACCTGCGCGCCCAGCCAACGCCCCGCGCGGCGCCACCAGCCCCACTCCGCCGGCGGCAAGTCCGCCCACGGCCGCCAACGCCGCTGCCACCGTTCCTCGAGCGGCAGTCCGTACAACAACAACGCCGCCACCACCGCGTACGACATCTGGAACCCCAGCCCGAACAACTGCCACGGCGCCCACCACAACACCACCAGCGCCGACGCCGCGATACCGGCGAGCGGATTGCGCGCCCAACGCAGCGCCTTCGCCGCGATCACAAACGCGATCATGAGCCACGCCCGCCGCGCCGACGGCGCCCCGCCCGTGATCTCCACGTACAGCCACAGCGCCGGCAACCCCGCCACCGCCGCCGCCAGCCGCGGCACCCGCACCGCGTTCAGCAATCCCGCCAGCACCGCCCAGATCACCGCGATGTGCAGCCCCGAGATCGCGAACAGGTGCATCGTGCCGGAATTCATGAACAACTCCCGCTGCTCCTCGCTCAGCTCCGCCTTGCTGCCGAGCAGCATCGCCACATGGATCGAGCGCAACGCCGGCCGGTCCTCCAGCCCCAGTCCTAGGATACGCTCGAAACGCCGCGCCGCCGCCACGCAGAATCGCCGGTACGCGTTCGCCCCCCGCTCCTGCGCCAACCACCGCGCCCGGTTGAATCTGAACGCCGCGCCCGAGCTCACCAGATACCCCGCGAAACCGGCCGCCGACTCGCGCGGCAACGGCGTGAGCACGCCCAACGCCCGCACCTGCGCCGAGCGCACGAACTCCGCCTCCGCCGGCGCCCGCACCGAGAAATACACCCGTTGCCCGATCGCCTCAGCGACGATCGCCGGCGCGGCGGTGATCCGCGCGAAACCCGTCGTCGTCACGCGCCCCGCCGCCGGCGGAAACACGCGCTCGATCTCCAGCACCAGCTCCGCCTCCCGCGCCGGCAACCGCGCCCACACCGCCAGCCGATTCTCCCGCAGTTGAAAATACACGACAGCCGCCGCGCCGACCGCGAGCGCGAGACCCGCCGCCCACAGCGCCGACGCGTGGCGCCCCTCGCTTCGCGTGCTCCGCCAAGCCAACGCCACGCCGACCGCCGCGCACAGAAACCACCCGCCGCCGCCCCAACCCGCCGGCAACGCCCGCGCGAGCGCGAAGCCGGCCATCGTCGGCAACAACAGCCACAACACCGGCGCCCGCTGTCCGAGACTTCGCTCCTGCATTCGTCGCGTCCTCCCGCTCCGTTTTCCTCCGTTTCGTCTCCTTCGTTCCCTTCTGTCGTCCGAAATCGCCCGCTGCGCACCCGCTTCACACCAGATGCGCGATGAACCGTCGCCCGCCCACCGCCGCACCGCGCTCCATGCCGCGGCGCAGGTAGTCGCGGCCCGCCGCGACCGCCGCCACGAGCGGCCGACCGAGCGCGAGCTGCGCCGCGATCGCCGAGCTGAGCGTGCAGCCGCTGCCGTGCGTGTCCACGCCTTCGATGCGCCGGCCCGCCCAGCGCTCGCAACCGCCGTCGGGCCGCGCAAGCACGTCGACCAACTCGTCACCGCCGAGATGCCCGCCTTTCAGCAAAAACGGCACGCCAAAACGCCGCGCGAGCTCGAGCGCGCCGGCGCGCATCGCGTACTCGTCGTCCGGACGCCGGCCCAGCAACACCGCCGCTTCGTCGATGTTCGGCGTCACGAGCGCGGCGAGCGGCAGCAGTTGTTCGCACACCGCGGCGACCGCCTCCGGCCGCAGCAGCACCGCCCCGCTCGTCGCCACCATCACGGGATCGACGACCACCGGTACCTCGCGTCGCACCCGCAACAGCGCCGCCACAGCCGCGATGATGGGCGCGTCGAAGAGCATCCCCGTCTTCACCGCGCGCACCGCGAAGAAGCGGAAAACCTGTCGCGCCTGCTCGGCCGCGAACTCCGGCGCCACCGCCGTCACGCAGCTCACGCCGTCGGGATTCTGCGCCGTGAGGCATGTGATCGCGGTCGTGCCGAACACGCCGTTCGCGGCAAACGTCAGCAGATCCGCCTGCACGCCCGCACCGCCGCCGCTGTCGGAGCCCGCGATCGAAAGCGCCACCGGGAGTTCGTTCATGCGCGCACCGGCATAACGTCGCCACTCCGCGCCGCCACCCGGAAATCTCCGCCGCCCGGCGGACACCGTTTCCGCGAAACGTAGTCTCGCGCCGCTCCGACCGCCCCGTTTCACTCGCACGACTGCGTCTCCGATGGACCGAAATTCCCTCACCCGCTTCGCTTGGCTCTCGATCGCCGCCGCGTTGGCCACGATCGCGCTGAAAACCGCCGCGTACTTCCTCACCGGCTCCGTCGGCTTGCTCTCCGACGCCGTCGAGTCGCTGGTCAACCTCGCGGGCGGCATCATGGCGCTTCTCATGTTGCGCGTTGCCGCACGCCCGGCCGACGACGAGCACGCCTACGGACACAGCAAGGCCGAGTATTTCTCCAGCGGTGTCGAGGGCACGTTGATCCTGCTCGCTTCGGCAAGCATCGCGTACACCGCCGTGGCACGTCTGCTGCACCCGCAACCGCTTGAGCGCATCGGCAGCGGCCTCGCGGTGTCGTTCGCCGCCTCCGTGGTGAACCTCGTCGTGGCGCTCGTCATCCTGCGCGCAGGCAAACGCCGCAATTCCATCACACTCGAGGCCAACGCCCACCATCTGCTCACCGATGTGTGGACTTCTGTCGGCGTCGTCGCGGCCATCGGCGCGGTGGCGCTCACGGGTTGGAGCTGGCTCGACCCCGTCGTCGCGCTCCTCGTCGCCGCCAACATCGTGCGCACCGGCGTCGGCATCGTGCGCCGCTCCGTCGCCGGCCTGATGGACGCCGCGCTCGCCCCCGCCGATCTCGCAAAGATCGACGCCGTGCTCACATCGCACCGCACCGCCGGCGTGCAGTTCCACAACCTCCGTACCCGCGAGGCCGGCGCGCGGAAGTTCATCAATTTCGACGTCCTCGTGCCCGGTCTCTGGACCGTCCAACAAGGCCATGATCTCGTCGAACAAATCGAGGCCGAGATCCGCGCCGCGCTCCCCGACTCCACGGTTTTCACCCACCTCGAACCCGTCGAGGATCCCGCGTCCTGGGCCGACACCGGCCTCGACCGCGCGAAGCAACGTCCGTCTTCGGGCAGCGAATAAGGCACTTGGATCCGCGCGGTGGCAGCCGCCGGCGGGTGAATACGACAGCCCGCGCCGGCTTTCGCATCCGCGCACCTGGCGCCACGCGACGCGCGCCAACCCGCATGGCCACCTCCCGATGAAGGCGGGAGCAGGGCACTGTGCGCCAGAATCTCGATCTGCCGCGCCGTAGCGAAGTAAGCGCTCGGTCGAGTGCCTCGTAGCCAGGTGATAGGGATGATCGCTCTGAAGCGCTGATCGTAGGCGGCCATCATAGTGATGATGGCTCTGATCGGGGCCTACGAAGTCGCCGGCGGTTGCCAGTTGGCGGGTAGAAGCGTGGCGAGATCGTCCTGATTGGTCATCGCGGGCAGGCGTGCGAGAACATCGCGCAGGTACGCGAGGGGATCCTTGCCGTGACGCTGGCAGCTGATGAGCAGGGAGTAGATGATGGCGACGCGGGGGCCGGCGTCGGGGTGGCCGACGAACAACCAGTTCTTGGCGCCGAGCTTGGTGGGACGCACGGCGTTCTCGACGAGGTTGTTGTCGAGGCGGGTGTGGCTGTGGCGGCAATGGGCGACGAGCGGATCCCAATGGGCGAGCAGATAGCCGCAGGCTTTGCCGAGCTTGGACTGATGGAGGTGCTTGTGGCGCAGGCCGGTGGCGAGCTTGTGCAACCAGTACAACGGACGGGCGAAGTGCGCGGTGCGCAGCGCAGCGCGTTCTTCGGTGATGCCGGCTTCGTCCCAACGGCGTTCGTGGGCGTAGAGTTTGCCGATGAGGCGCAGGATGACGCCGGCGGCCTTGGGGCTGTCCTGCAACGCGTCGAAGAAGCCGCGGCGGGCGTGGGCCCAGCAGCCGACCCAGTCGACGCCGGGATGCGCGGCGGCAAAGGCCGGATACGCGCCGTAGGCGTCGGACTGGAGCAGGCCGGAAAAGTCGCCGAGCAGGGCGTCGAGTTCGGCGTGCCGGCGGGAGTTGGCCCAACGGTAGACCGTGTCGCCGTCGGGATGGTCGGCGACCCAAAGGTATCCTTGGACAGTGCTGCCGGGCCGATCGGGGTCCTGACAGCGGATCGGCGTCTCGTCGACCTGCAGGTAGCCGCGGACCAGGAGTTGTTGCAGGAGTCGCTTGTAGAGGGGCTCGAGCCAGTCGGCGACGAGCGCCACCCACTCGCCGAGGGTCTGCCGGGAGATGCGTGCGCCCCAACGCGAGAGCATCTTCTCCTGCCGGAACAGCGGGAGGTGGTCGACGAACTTGGCGATGACGACCCAGGCGAGCAGGCCGGCAGAGGCGTAGCCGCCGACCACGGGCCGTGCCGGGGCCGCAGCGAGCACCGGCGGCTGGGTGCGGTCGGACTTGCGGCGGAACTTCGGGCGGACGATCTCCCGTTTGAAGAGCTTGGGCGCGACGATATCGACCTCGAAGGTGCGCTCCTCGCCGATCTGTTCGAAGGCCTCGGGCTGGGCCTGCACCTCGTCGGGCACGATGACGATGGTCTCTTTGACGGGCAGGTGCGCGAACGACTCGGCCGGCGCGGTGCGTGCCGCCCGCGGCCCCTTCTCGCGCTGGTAGGTGATCGTCTCCACGGGCCGCTCGGGTGCGTCCGACGCCATGTTATCGAGGGCGATGAGCTGTTGGGCTCGGTCGAGCGTCTCGCTGCGCCCCGGCCCGAAGACCTGCTGCTTGAGCCAGGCGATCTGCTCGCGCAGCGCCTTGTTCTCGCCGCGCAACAGCTCGACCTCCTCCGCCAGTTTGGCGGGCTCGGCGAGGTGGTCGGCGGCGGCGTTCATTGCCCGCGTATCTTAGCAAAGGACACGCCAGCGACGCTGAGTGGGCGTTATTTTGCCGAGGATTTTGCCGGGGAAACAGGCGCGGCTTCAGCGCTCGTACCACGCCTTCAACGAACCGTCCTTGAGGTCGATCCCGCCCAGGATCAATGCGAGCGCCTCGGGCGTGAACGCCAGCTTCGGTTTGCCCGTGCCGGACGGCCAGCTGAAGCGGCCCCGGTCGAGCCGCTTGGCCAGCACCCACACGCCGGTGCCGTCCCAATAGAGCAGCTTGAGGCGGTTGCGGTCCTTGTTGATGAAGCCGAACAACGCACCGCTTTTGGGGTCTTCGCCCAGCCTCTCCTCGGCGGCCGACCACAGGCCATTGAACTGCTTGCGCATGTCCACCGGCTCGAGCGCCAGGAAGATCCGTGTGGAGGAGGGAAACGGCAGCATCGCTCAGTTCCTCAGCGCCAGAATCAACGCCGCCAGTTCCCCGACCTCGCCGCCGCGCACGACGGTGCCGTCGGGCAGCTGCACCTCCAGCCGCGCACCGGACGCCGCCGGCAAGGATCGCGGCCAGCCCACCTGCGCAAAACGCACCGGCGAGGTGGCTGCCCCCTTGTCCGCATGCCGCACCCAATGCGCGAACGTCGGGTACCGCAGCCCCTCGCGGCGCGCGAACGCCGCCTGGGTCAAACCGCTGCGTCGGTACGCCTCCACATACTCCGCCCGACGCGCTGCCGGCGTGATCCGCCGACCGCGTCCGTCGCGTTGCTCCCCGGTCTCGATGATCTCCGTCTCGATCGCGCGCTTGTTCATCGCCACGATCATACCGCCTTCACGCACCTCTGCCTACGTGGCACCCGGCCGGGTGCTTACGTAGCGAAAGCCTTGGCGGCTTTCGCTACGCGTTAGGCGTTCGACTACGGCTTCGTGACCTTCAACCGGATGAACCGCCGGTTCGCGCCAGTGAGCTTCGTGTTGTCGACCACGCGGAGTGTCGAAGCAGTGTTGGTTTCGACCGTCGTGCCGGTCGTGGTCCAACTGGTGAGATCGCTGCTGACCTCGACCATGTAGACGATGTCAGTGGCAGCGGCGTTCTTCGTGGCGGTGAGACGCAGCGCGCCGGTGTCGGTATCGATCACCACCGTGGTCGCGCCGTGGAGCAGCGGATCCAGACCGAGCGCGTACTCGAGGAGGTTTTCGAGGCCGTCGCCATCGGGATCGGCGCTCGGGCCGGCGATGGCGTCATCGCTCGCGCTGCTGCCGAATTTGTCCTGCTGCCATTTCTGGAACGGCGAGAGCACCGTGAGCGTGAAGGTCTGCGTGCCGTTGGGCAGCGAGCCGTTGGCCGCAACGAGGTTGAGCGAGTAAACACCCGCGGTCGTCGCCGTGCCGCCGAGCACGCCGACGGAGGAAAGCGTGACGCCCGCAGGCAACGTGCTTGCGGTGGAGAACGTCGGCGCCGGATCGCCCGAGGCGGTGACCGTGAAACTGGCGGCGACGCCCACGACAAACGTCGCGTGGTTGGCGCTCGTGAAGAGCGGCGAATTCGTGACCGTGATCGCCACGCTGGCCACCTGCGAGTCGACGGTGGCCGTGGCGCTGCCCGCCCCGGCCGTAGCGCCGGGTGTGAACGTCGCGCTGGCGACGCCGTTCGCGAGATTGCCCGCCACCGGGTTCATCGAGCCGAGCGTGGCGCCGAAAGCGACGGGCGGAGTGCCCGGCACGCCGTAGCCGCTTGCGCCGGTCGAGTTGGTAGTGATCCGCGCCGTGACCGTCGACGTCGTCAGGTTGTATGCGACGGTCGTCGGCGAAGCGGACGCGGTCAGAACGAGATAAGGGGAATAAGTGACCGCGCCGTTGAAGAGCGCCGCCGTCGGGGAATTGGTGCCGAACCAGTTGTTCGCGGCGGAGGCGGTGCCGCCGTTGCCGGCGTTGGTCGCGAGGGCGGGACCGCTCGTGCTGGCGGTGTTGGTGACGATACGGCAGTTGCCGATCGTCGTGGTGCCGGAGTTCACGAAAACGCCGCCGCCCGAAGCCGCCGCGTTTCCGTTGATCGTCGCCGACGAGATCGACGAGGCGCCGCCGGAAACGTAGACACCGCCGCCCCATCGCGTCGCGGTGTTGCCGCTGATCACGCTGCTCTGGTCGATCTTGAGCGAACCGGCGTAGACGCCGCCGCCGTCGAGCGCCGAAGCCGGGAGGCCGCTGCCCACGGCGTTGTTCGTCACGACGCAGCCGTGCAACTCCAGGACAGCCGTCCCCGACGAATTGAACGAGAAGATGCCGCCGCCGCTGCCTGCGACGCTGGTCCCCGCCGTCTTGTTGCCGTTGATCGTGCAGGAGTTGAGTTTCACCGACGATGAGCCTACGGCGTAGCCGACGAAGATCGCGCCGCCGTTGGCGCCCCCGGCGGAATTGCTGCCGGCGGTGTTGTTCGTGAACATGCAGTTGGTGAGCGTCACCGTGCCGCCGTCGAACAACGCGAGCGCGCCGCCGTCGCCATTGACCGTGGAATTGTTGGCGAACACCACATCGGTGAGCGTGAGGGAGCCGGTGCCCGCCGGGCCGGCGTCGAAATCCATCGCACCGCCGATGTTGTTTCCCGGAGCGATCGCCGTGATCTGATTACGGCCGTGGCGGAGCGTGACGCCATTGATGGTCGCCGCGAAGCCGCTCACGCCACCGATCGGGTTGAACGAAAAAATCTTGTCGAGGCCGTTCGCGGCCGTGGTCCCCGCCTGGATGATCGTCGTGGCGGAACCGGCGCCGGAGATCGTAACCGCTTTCCACACATCGAGGTCGCCGGTGGCGGCGGCATCCTCCTCGGTCGCGGGCGTGCTGTTCGCAAGGGTGAGCGTATACGTGCCGGCAGGCAGCTGGATCGTGTGCCCGCCGGTCGAGTCGTTGTTCACCGCGATGATCGCCCCGCGTAACGAGCGGGTCGCCGAGGCGTTGAAGGCGGCGACGTTCGCCGTGCTCATCCCCGCGAGCGTGTCGGCGGTGGTGTTGATGGTGATCGTCGCCGCGCCGGCCGCGAGGCCGATACCCGCGCTCCCCAACGCGACAAAAGTGCGGAGACGCGCGGCGAGAGGCCGGGGCAGAGTACGGGCGAGCGGGCGATGGTTCATGGTGGGGAGGGTTTGCCGGCGCCGCCTGCTTTTGCGGAGCGTCGCAGTGAGCTCCGGGCGGGACCGAGGTATGTGCGGCGATGTTTCGTCATGCGCTCCGGGGCACAAGCGCGAAACACTACGACGAGCACGGATATCCTTTGGCTTGATGCCGTGACCGGACTTGAGCGATGCTGCCGTGCACCCTCTTGCACCGGAATCCCCACAACATGAACCCTGCGCTCTGCCGGCGGCAATTCGTCGCCCACGGTCTCGCCCTCGCCGGCGCCGCCCTCCTCCTGCCCGTCCAACGGCTTTCCGCCGCCGTGTCGCCACGCATCGGTGACGGCGCGGCTGCGCGCGTGGCCGCCGATCCCGCGCACCGCGCGGCTCTCGCCCTGATCGGCTGCTACGGCTCGGTCGCCGCGGTGGAGCATGGCGCCGAGACCACCCGCATCACCGTCGCCGTGCGCGATATCGACGCAATGCAGCGGGCGCTCGCAACCGCCCGCGGCCACGGCATCGCGCGCGTCGCGGCCGAGGGCAACCTCGCGCGTTTCCAGGTGCACGGCCGTCGCTTCGAGCTCGAGAACCTCCTCGATGTCGCCTGAACCCGATTACTCCCTCGGCACGCTCACCCACGAGCACTGCGCGCCGTTGATCGGGGAAACGTTTTCGCTCCGCACACCCGATGGGGGCACGCTCGAGCTGAAACTTGCCGAGGTGAAACCCCACGCCGGCGCACGCCCCGGCCGCCGCGCGCCGTTTTCGCTCCTCTTCCGCCCCGCGGATCCACAACTCCTCCTGCCGCAACAGATCTATCCGTTGCACCATCCTCGGCTCGGAACCCTCGACATCTTCCTGGTCCAGATCCGTCCCGACTCGGTCGGTCCGCGGATCGAAGCCGTCTTCACCTAACCGCCCTTCCCATGAGCAGTCCCTTCGTCGGCGAGATCCGCCTCACGCCATACACCTTCAGCATGCAGAACTGGGCCGGCTGCGACGGACAGCTCGTTTCCATCGCGCAGAACGACGTGCTCTTCTCCCTGCTCGGCACCACGTACGGCGGCGACGGCCAAAACAACTTCGCCCTACCCGATCTCCGCGGCCGCATCCCCGTGGGTCCCTCTGGTGGTTCGTACGTCGTCGGTCAGGTCGGCGGCACCGAGCAGGTGACACTGCAAACCAGCCACCTCCCCGCGCACACGCACACCGCGACGGCCGTGGGCGCAGCGGGAAACGTCGCCTCCCCGAGCGGCGCCAACTGGGCCGGCTCGAGCTTGGGCGCCTACGCCGCCACTCCCGGCACCTTGACCCCGATGGCTGGCTACGCGCTCGGTATCGCCGGCGGCGGCCTCGGCCACGAAAACCGTATGCCGTACCTCGCGCTCAATTTCCAGATCGCCCTCTACGGCGTTTATCCCTCCCGCAGCTGATCCATCCCCGCCATGTCCACTCCCTTTATCGGCGAGGTCCGCCTCTTTGGTTTCAACTTCCCCCCGCGCAACTGGGCCCGATGCGAAGGCCAACTCCTCTCGATCGCCCAGAACCAGGCGCTGTTCGCGATCCTCGGCACGACGTACGGAGGCAACGGCCAGAACAACTTCGCCCTGCCCGATCTCCGCGGTCGCACCCCGCTCCATTTCGGCCACGGCATCGGGCTACCCGCTTTCACTCTCGGCCAATCCGGAGGGGAGGCGCGCCACACCCTCACGACCACCGAGATGCCGGCGCACACGCACGCACCGCGCGCCTCGTCCGGCGAAGCCAATCTGGCCTCGCCCACCAACAACCTCTGGGGCGCCGCGCCGCAGAATCCGTACAACGCCGCCACGGCGACCGTCACCCTCGCACCGTCCGCGATCGGTGTCTCCGGCGCGTCCGCCAGCCATCCCAACGAGCAGCCGTACCTCGTGCTCAACTTCTCGATCGCCCTGTACGGGATCTTCCCGTCGCGCAGCTGAACCCGTTCCCCACCATGTCCTCCCCCTTCATCGGCGAGATCAAGATGTTCAGCGGCAACTTCGCCGTCCGCGGCTACGCGTTCTGCAACGGCCAGATCATGCAGATCCGCCAAAACACCGCCCTCTTCGCCCTTCTCGGCGTCAATTTTGGCGGCGACGGCAAGACCACCTTCGGCCTGCCCGATCTCCAGGGTCGCGCCCCGCTCCATCGCGGCCAAGCCCCCGGCCTGAGCGCCTACTCGCTCGGCGAAGCCGGCGGCGCCGCCACCGTCGCGCTCAGCCTCAACCAGCTGCCGGTGCACACCCATGCGCCCAATGCCAACGCCACCGCCGGTTCCACCGACACGCCGGCGCCCGGCGGCATCTGGAGCGCCGTCGGCCGCGGCCGCACCCCGCCCTACACCAACGCCGGGGCCAACGTCTCGATGAACCCCAGCGCGATCGGCACCACCGGCACCGGCGACACACCGGCGCACAACAACCTCTCGCCCCACCTCGCGCTCAACTTTCTCATCGCGCTGCAGGGCATCTTTCCGTCGCGCAGCTGACCGCGCCCACGCCGTGCCGCCCGCCCTCTCGCTCCGGCCCGTCGCACCCGCCGACCGCGAGTTTCTTTTCGAAGTCTACGCCTCGACCCGCGCCGAGGAGCTGGCCGTGGTGCCGTGGAGCCCCGCCGACAAGGACGCGTTCCTCCGGATGCAGTTCGAGGCGCAGGATCGCGATTATCGGGCCAACTACCCCGCCGAGTCCTTCCACCTCATCCTCGACGACGGCGCCCCCGCAGGCCGGCTCTATCTCGAGCGCACGCCGACCGAACTGCACCTGATCGACATCGCGCTCCTACCCGCCTTCCGCGGCCGCGGCCGCGGCACCGCGCTACTGCGAGACCTCCTCGCCGAGGCGCGCGCCGCACAGCTTCCGATCCGGCTCTATGTCGAGCACCTCAACCCGGCTCGTCGCCTGTATTTCCGTTTCGGTTTCACCGACGTCGAGGAACACGGCCCCTACTGGCAGATGAAATGGACTCCGCCACCCCACACCCCGACGACGCCGTGACACCCGCCGTCGCACTCGCGCGTTTCGCCGATCTCGTCGCCGCCGACGCGCCGCTCCGCACCCGCCTCGCCACGATCCGTGAACACGAGGTTTTTGCCGCCGCATGCGTCGCCGCCGCACGGGAACATGGGTTGGTCTTCTCCGCCGAGGATCTCCGCAGTCTGCTCCAGTCCCGCCACCTGCTCTGGTTGCAACGCCATCTCTGGTGAACACCCCGACACCAGAGCTCTCCGTATCCGGCGGCTGGGTTCCGTTCCACGTCGTCCGCGGAGCGCCGGAATTCGCCGTGCTCTGGACTTGGCTCGGGGCCGAGCGATTCCGCGACCCGTTCTTCGATCAGACGGTTTCCTCCGCATTCAACCACCCACTGCCGCTGCTGCTCCAACGCGCCACCTCGCTCGAGCAACTCGTCGAGTTGGCCGAGCGTGCGCCCGACCGGCCGCCCTCGGCCTTCATTTTCCATGTCTCGCGCTGCGGTTCGACACTCGTCGCGCAGATGTTCGCCCGGCTCGAACGCCTGTTCGTCCTCTCCGAAGCCCGCCCGCTCACCGTCGCACTGGAAGATCCGCGCCTCTCTCCAGGCGACCGCCGTCGTGCCTTCCGCGCGCTGATCCGGCTCTACGGATGCGCCGCAAACTCGGCGGGCTACATCGTGAAACTCGACGCCCGCAATCTCCTCACCTGGCACGAGATTGCCGAAGCGTATCCCGGTGTGCCGCGCCTCGTGCTCCACCGCGACCCAGTCGAGGTCCTCGTGTCGAATCTCTCCAACCAGCAGGCCAGCCTCACACCCGGACAGATCGAACCGGCCCAACTCGGCCCCCCGCCGCGCGCGCTCACCGGACCGGAGGACTACGCCGCTTTCGTGCTCTCACGTTTCTACGCCGCCGCCGTCGAGGCCGCCGCCGCGCCCTGCTCGCTCACACTCGATTACCGCGCCCTGCCGCGGGCCGTGGAGACGCTCGTCGTCCCACATTTCGGCCTTCGCCTCGGCGCCGCCGAGGTCGAGGCCATGACCGCCGCGACCGGCATCTACTCCAAAGACGCCTCACGCTCCGCGCCTTTCGTCGCCGATTCCGCGGCCAAACATGCCGAAGCCGATGCCGCCACCCGCGCCCTCGCCGCCGAGTGGCTCGCGCCGCATTACGGAAAACTCCGCGCTCTCAGCGCCGCGGTCTGATCCGAGAGGTGATCAGGCGGATCGAACCGCCAATCAGCGCTAACAAACGCCAATCCCGGCGGACGGAGTCGGACGAGCGCAAGTGAACCTATCTGAAAAGCAGTTGGACACAGAGGTCGCAGAGGTAAGGCAGGCGAACAGAGAGTCCGGGGTAAATGGCCTTGGAAAACAGCATACCATTCGGGTGAGCGCATTGAAGCACGGCACCTCTGGATCGAACACTTTTCAGTCGCAGGTTCTGCCGCACGGCAGAATGCGCGCCCTCCGTCTCTCCCTGCGTCTGTGACTGGTCCGAAAAGCCGTTTCTGGAGCGAAGGCAAGATCGCCGCACGTTCGGGCCACGACGGGCCCCAGTTACATCCGCGTGTAGTCGCGATTCAACTGGATCGTCATTGCAGAGCACGGCGGACGACTTCGCCCGCGCCGCGCGCCCCATCCCGATTCCCCTCGCGTCAGCCAGCCGAGGCCCAACCGCCCTCGCCGCTTCGCCGAAGAAAACCCAAGCGCGTTTTCGCATGTCAACTATTGGTTAACACGACGCGTTTCGAAGGACTCCAAGGGGAAACCGCAGGTGGGAAACGTCGTCACGCCCGTGCAGTCACCGCTTGCTCCGCATCCGGCTTCCGCGAACATCGCCGCTCATGAGCGACGCTTCCGCGCCCATCTCCCGCCCCGACGCCGTCCCCGGCGCGCGCTACGAATTCGCCAGCGACAACACCGCCGGCATCTGCCCCGAGGCCTGGGCCGCCCTGGCCGACGCCAACTCCGGTTTCGTCCCCTCCTACGGCAACGACGAGTGGACTGCCCGCGCCGCCGATCTCCTCCGCGAAGTCTTCGAGACGCGTTGCGAGGTCTTCTTCGTCTTCAACGGCACCGCCGCCAACTCCCTCGCCCTCGCCTCGCTCTGCCAGAGCTACCACAGCGTCGTCTGCCACGAACTCGCCCACTGCGAGACCGACGAGTGCGGCGCGCCCGAGTTCTTCTCCAACGGCACCAAGCTCCTCACCGCCGCCGGCGAGCTCGGCCGCCTCGAGTCGCGGCACGTCGAGTCGGTCATCCTCAAACGCACCGATATCCACTTTCCCAAGCCGCGCGTGCTCTCGCTCACGCAGGCGACCGAGGTCGGCACCGTCTACAAACCCGGCGAGATCCGCGCGCTCTGCGACCTCGCCCACCGCCACGGCCTCGCCGTGCACATGGACGGCGCGCGCTTCGCCAACGCCGTCGCCGCGCTCGGTTGCGCGCCCGCCGATCTCTCGTGGCGCGCCGGTGTCGACGTGCTCTGCCTCGGCGGCACCAAGAACGGCATGTCCGGCGGCGAGGCCGTCGTCTTCTTCCGCCCCGATCTGGCACGGGAGTTCGAATACCGTTGCAAACAGGCCGGCCAGCTCTGCTCGAAGATGCGTTTCCTCAGCGCGCAATGGGTCCACATGCTGCGCGACGGCGCCTGGCTGCGCCACGCGGCGAACGCCAACGCCTGCGCCCGCCGCCTCGAAGCCGGCCTGCGCGACATCCCGCACTTCCGCATCGCGATGCCGGTCGAGGCGAACGGTGTGTTCGTCGAGATGCCGCCCGCCGTCGCCGCCGCGCTGCGCGCCAAGGGCTGGTTCTTCTACAACTTCATCGGCGCGCACGGCTACCGTCTCATGAACTCCTGGGCCAGCCGCCCCGAGACGATCGACGCCTTCCTCGCCGACGCCCGCACCGCCGCCGGCGCGTTGTAGGCCGGGCCGCCGCCCCGCCGCGCTCCACCGCGGATTCCAAACGACCGGACGTGAAGTCCGGCCCTACCGCAAGCGCACATCACCACGTCTCGTCGGAGCGCTCGCCAACTGACCGCGCGCGCCTTCGCCAATCCCCATTCCGCAACCCGCGGTCCGATCACTCGATCCCGAACCGCCGGGGCTCAAAGCCGCGCTCCTTCAGCGCCGCCTTCACTGCTGTCATGTCGAGGCGCGCGCCGGCCTTCACGCCGTTGTCGCGGTACCAGTTTTGGTTCATCTCGATCGCGAACTGCAGATCCGTTCCGTGCGATTTCACGCTGCGTTCGTCGCGCGGGAACAGCTGGCGCACCTCGCGCAACTCGCCCTTCGTGTCGAAGAAACCGATGTCGAGCGGCACGAACGTGTTTCGCATCCAGAAACTCATCTGCTGCGGCTCGCGGTAGATGAAGATCATCCCGTCGTTCGCCCCCAGCGACGTGCGCTCCATGAGCCCACGCTGTTGCTCGTTCGGCAGCACGGCGAACTGCAGCCGCGCCGCGCGGTCGCCGATCTTCACCGGAAAGTAGTCGGCCACGGTCTTCTCCACCGCCGGCTTCTCGTCGGCGCAGCCGGACAAGACGACCGTCGCAGCGGAGGCGACCAGAACCAGGAACGAGCAGGCGAGAAAGCGGCGGAGTTTCGGCATGGCGAAGCGAGGTTGCGGCGCAGCATGCCGCCACCTACGGTGCGCGCAAAACGTTTTCCCGTGGCCAAATCCTCCGCACCCTCCCCACTGCTTTACGCCGACTCCGAACGCGACGCGAACCAGCTCTACTTCACTGGCATCTCCGTGCCCGATCCCTTTCTCGCGTTCGGGATCGGCCGGAAAAAGTACGGCGTCTTCAACGCGCTCGAATTCTCCCGCGCCAAGAAGGAGTCGGCGCTCGACGTCGTGCTCTCGCTCGAGGAATGCCGCGAGCGCGCGCAGAAGCGTTTCCCGCATGCGAAGATCGGCACCGCCGAGATCGTCGCCACGCTCGCGCGCGAATTCGGCCTAAAACGTTTCGCCGTGCCGGATAACTTCCCAGCGAAACTCGCCTTCGACCTCTTCGACCTCGGCCTGGCGATCGGCTTCGCCGACGGCTCGTTCTTCCCCGAGCGCGACTGCAAGAAGCCCGCCGAGCTCGCCGCCATCCGCGAGGGTAACCGCTGCAGCGCGCTCGGCTTCACCGCCGTCGAGCGCATCCTGAAGTCCAGCACGATCAAGGGCGGCTTTATCCAGTTCGAAGGCAAGAAGCTCACCTCCGAGCGCCTCAAATTTGCCATCGAGACCGCCTGCCTCGAGGCCGGCGCCGTATCGCTCGAGACGATCGTCGCCGCCGGCGACCAGGCCTGCGACCCGCATTGCCGCGGCAGCGGTCCGGTCCGCGCGAACGACCTCCTTATCGTCGACATCTTCCCGCGCGTGACCGCCACCGGCTACCACGGCGACATGACACGCACCTACCTCAAGGGCCGCGCCAGCGACGCCCAGCGCAAGCTCGTCGCCACCGTGCACGCCGGCCAGAAGCTCGGCCTGCGCACGATTCGCGCCGGCCTCAACGGCCGCAAAGTCCACGAAGCCATCGTCGCGCTCTTCGAGAAGGAAGGCTTCGAGACGACTCGCGACGAGCACGGCTCCCGCGGTTTCTTCCACGGCACCGGCCACGGCCTCGGCCTCGATGTGCACGAGTACCCGCGCGTCTCGGCCGTGGACAACATCCTCAAGAAGGGCCACGTCGTCACCGTCGAGCCCGGGCTCTACTACCCCGGCCTCGGCGGCTGCCGTATCGAGGATGTCGTGCACGTGACCGCCACCGGCAACGAGCTGCTCTCCAGGCACCCGTACCGCTGGGAGTTCGCTTAGGTCGGCAGAACGCCGTTCTCGCGAACGGCGCCACACCGATCACGGTTTCTTGCCGCGGAGCTGCTCGCGAGAGCAGCTTTTCTGGCGTTCGCTGCTGCCTCCGCCCGATTCCGCGATCCACATTCCGAAATCCGCAATCCGCATGCCCGAGCTCGCCGAGGTTGAATTCTTCCGCCGGCAATGGAACCCCGGGCTCGGGCAGCGAATCGTCGCTGTCGAAACGCACTCCCGCGCCCGCGTCTTCCGTGGCGCCGCGGCGACGGCGCTCCCCCGCGCGCTTCGCGGCGAGAGGCTCCTGAGCTCGGCCGCCGCCGCGAAACACCTGCTCTTCCGCTTCAGCGGTGAGGTCTGGCTCGGTCTCCACCTCGGCATGAGCGGCGAGCTCGCGGCGCGTCCGGCAGGCCACCCCACCGGAAAACACGATCATCTCGTCCTCCGCACCGCCGAGCACGCGCTTGTGTTCACCGACCCGCGGATGTTCGGCCGCGTCGACCTGCACCGCGGTGCCGAGCCGCCGCCGTGGTGGACCGCGCTCGCCCCGCCGCTGTTGTCACCACAGTTCACCGTCGCGGCGTTGACCGAGTTCCTCCGCCGTCGCGCGAGAGCTCCGTTGAAGGCCGTGCTGCTGATGCAGGAGCGCTTCCCCGGCGTGGGCAACTGGATGGCCGACGAAATCCTTTGGCGTGCCGCGCTGCACCCGCGCCGGCGGGCCGGTTCGCTCGCACCCGCCGAGATCCGCACGCTCCGGCGCGAGTGCCGCCGCGTCGCCCGGCTCGCGCTCGACACCATCGCCGGCCGCACCGAGGCGGACACACCGCCGTCGCTGAACATCCGCATCCCGGACACGTGGCTCTTCAACCACCGCTGGCGCGACGGCGGACGCTGCCCGCGCACCGGCTGCCCACTCGTCCGCGAGGAGATCGGCGGCCGCACCACCTGCTGGTCCCCGCTCCGACAACCCGAGCCGCGCGCTCAGCGGCGTTAATAAAGAAACGGCGGCCCGCTCGCGTGGGCCGCCGTGTGGCTTGCTACCGAAGCGGAGCTAGAACCGGAACGTGTTCGTCAGCTGCCAGGTCTGCGGCGGGCGGATGCGCCAGCCGGCGACCAGTGGCTGCCCCTCGGCCTCGAACGGCTGCGTCGTCACCGGGATGAGCTCGTCGCCGACAAAGGCGTTCCTGAGGTTGAGCTGGATCTGCCACTCGACGTTCTTCCAGATCTTGCGGCGGTACCCGATCCAGAAGTCGAAGTTCGTCTCGGGGTCGCCGCGATACGGATGCGCGATGTCGTAGTAGCCCTGCTCGAAGAAACCTTCGAGCGGCAGCATCGGGTAGCCGATCACGATCGACGACTCGTAGCGCACGCCCGCGCCCACGTTGAAGCCCGTGAGCACGCCGGTGTCGAAGTCGTAGTTCGTGATGGCGTTCACGCGCCATTTGCGCAGTTCGGGCACGTCGGTGCCTTCCTGGTTCTTGAGCATGTGGAACGTAGAGCCGAAGTTCGCGTTCCACTGGTACAACGTGGTCTCGTTGCCCGCGCCACCCCACCAGACGCGCAGGTCGCCGGCCGCGGTCGTGTTCAGCGCGGTCTCGTAGCGCGCCACGAAGTCGTTGAGCGCCGCGCCACCGACGTTGTAGCGCTGCGCCTGCGTCTTGGCCGCGTTGATGCCGAGGCGCCAGTTCCGGGTGACCTGGGCATTGAGTTCGATCTCGTAGCCTTCGGAGCGACTGCTTTCCGGCACGGCAAACACGCCGTTGGCCGGATCACTGCGCGCGTTCAGGCCGTTTTGCGCCGAAAGGTCGAGGCCCCAGGTGGCGTAGAACCGCGGATCGACGCTCGCCTGGTAGGCGCGGTAGGCGGCGACAGCCGCCGCTTCGCGCGCCTGCGCCTGCTCCAGCGTCTCATCGCCGGCGCGGCCGTAGTTGTACTTCGTGTTCTCCGGATCGGGGTTCGGGACCGCGGAGCCGAGCCAGTCCTCGTCGAGATTGAACTCGAAGCGATTGGCCCAGTTGCCGCCCCAGACCTGCGACGCGGTGATGAACCAGCGCACGTTGTCGAGCGCGGTGCTCGTGGCATTCTCCGAGAACGTCTCGTACTTGTTCAGCTTGAGCGAGAATCGCCCGTCCTTGGTCTCGATCAGGATGCCGCGGTCGGTGGTGCGGCCGGTCGGCGCCGGAAGCGGATCGCCGTAGACATCGACCCGCGCCGCGGCGGGCTGGAAGTTCGACGACTTGTTATAGAAGAGGCTGAGGTTGACCGGGCTCTTCGCGAGGAGCTTGTCCAGCCCCGGCAGGGAGTTGACGTGCGCAACCACCGTCCAGCTGTGCGATGTCACCTGACGGCGGATATCGTAGTCGTCACGGAGGCGGTAGGTGTTCGGCGAGAGGTCCATCACGCCGCGCGTGGCGCTGTTCTGGTTGTAGGTGGAGTTCGAGTCGGCGGAGTAGGTCCAGGACTTGGCGATGTCCTGCCGCACGCCCCAGGTGCCGACGATCGAGTTGTTCCAGAACTTGCCCTGCCACACGAAGGCGTTGGAGCTGATCCGGGACTTCGAGAGGCGAGCGTTGGTGGTGTTGTGCGCGCGGTTCTCGGGCGACGCTTCGGAGTCGACCCACTTCAGCGGGACCGCGCTCCAGCCCACGTAGTTGTCGGGGTTTTCCGATTGGGTGCTCAGGCGGCGGTTGGGCACGTTGAACTCCGGCAGGTCGAGGTAGTAGTTGTTGATCCATAGATCGGCGGGGTTGACATAGCCCGGGGCACTCGGATCGGTCGGTTTGTTCCAGATGCCGACGAACGTGTAGACGCTGCCGTCGCCCACGGTGAACCGCTGTTTCGGATTCGGGAGATAGGCGCCGGAGGCGGTCGTGCGGTCCTTCAGGCTGTCGCCGAGGTAGATCACGGAGTTCGGCACGACAGCGTTGTCGGTGATCGGCACGGGGCTGCGGTCGGACTGCCGGCGCACCCATTCGGCATAGGTGTCGTCCGCGGTGTAGCGAATCCAGGAACGGGAGTCGCGCTCGTCCTCGTCGATCGCGAACATGCCCGTGACGGTGTGCTTGCCGAGCAGTTTCGTGAACCAGTTCTTGCCGTACTTCTCGAAGTCCTGGGAGGCGAACATCGTGAGTCGCGTCGTCTCCTTCTCGCTGACGAGGCTGCTGTTGTTGCTCTGGCCGTTGTCCGAGAGGAACGCGCGGCCGACGTTTTCGTTGGGCGTGCCGTTGGCGAAGGGCTCGCCGTTGGCGCCGTCCGGCGTGCCATTGGGCAGCATCGAGTTGATGTCGACGTAGATGCCCTGGTGGCCGCCAGAGAGCAGGCTCAGGCGCCCGTTCTTGTAGAACTCGTTGTTGTACGAGAGCTCGAACCCGAGCTGCTCGTCGAAGAACGTCTGAGCTAGGCTAACGTTGTAGACGCGGAAGTCCTGCCACTCCTTCTTGTTCGGTCCGTCGAGGAGCTGGTTGTAGAAATCGAAGACCGAGGAGTCGGTCAGCGAGTAGTTCTTGTACGGACCGGAGAGGTAGAACGGCAGGCCCGCGTTGCGCGCAAACTGGGAATACGGAGCGACGCCGGGTGGGCGCATCCACGGCCGGCCGCCGATCGTGCGGTCGATCGTGCCGTCCGAGGCGAGACCGCCCTCCATGCGCTGCGAGGGCTCGAGGTGGGCCATGCTGAGCTGGCCGGGTTGGCCGTTGTCGAAAAACACCATCGGCCCGCCGAACTGCTGGGCGAAGTTGCCCACCCAAGGGTTGTAGTAGGGATTCGGCGCGCCGGAATTGATCACGCCGGGGATCGTCGCGCCGTTGTAGGCGGGGCGCAGCTGGCCGTGGTTGGCGCGGCCGGTGTTGTCGTCGGTGCCCTGCGCGGGCGAGAATGTGCCGCGGTTGAGATACTCGAAGGTCGCCGGCACGCCGAGGAAGCCGGGGATCGTGCGCGTGCCCGTGTACGTGCCACTTTTGAACCACGGCGTGATCAGGTCGATCGGCGGCAGCGTGCGCGGGTTGTTGGACCGCACGCGACCGGCTTCGTAGTTCGCCTTCAGGATCGTGCGCATGCCGTTCTTCTTGAGAAACGCGGGTTCGAAGCGCAGCGCGCCGTAGAGGCGCTCGTCCTTCGAGTACGCGGGCTGCTGCTTGAACTGGTCGTCGTTGCGCAACGCCGCGACGCGCAGCGCCAACTGGTCGGGCAAGAGCACATGGTTGAAGTCGAGCGACTGCCGGTTCGCCCCATAGCTTCCGATCCGGACGCCGACCTCGCCCGCGTTGCGGAACATCGCCTGCTTGGTGCGGGTGTTGATGATGCCCGCCGGACTGCCCTGACCGAACAGGATCGAGTTCGGCCCGCGCTGGAGGTCGACCCCGTCCACCGCGTAGCTGTCCCACGGCACATCGGTGAGGAAGAAGTCACGGGTGTTGTCCGCCGAGGTGAGGCCGCGGATGCGGGTGTTGGTGTTCGGGCTGATGAACTTGTTCGATTCGTCGAGCAGTGGGCCGTCGCCGTTGCCGGCGAAGTTGCCGTACGAGCCGCCGACCTCGGAACCGGTCGTGTACTGAAGCAGCGTGCGGTTGTCGGTCGCACCTACGTCGTTGAGGAACGAAGACGTGATCACGGTGACGGCGCTGCCGAGGTCGCGCAGCTCGGTGTTGAGGCGATTGCCGGCGAGCGTGGAGGCGGCGGCATACCCGGTGGTCGCCTCGCTGGTCACTTCGAATGGACTGAGGATCACGACCTCGTCCTCGGCCTCGGTCCTCGCTTCTGGCGGCGCGCCGGTCTGGGCCATCAGGCCCGGGGAAAGCACCGCGGTGAGCGCGGCGATGCGATAACGGTACGATTGCATGGTGCAGTGTCTGTTGGGTTGCAGGCTCCTTCCGTGGCGAAGGGGCGTTGTCGGTTGTCGAACGATCCGGGGACGACAGGGGGTAGCGCCGGGCACCGGAAAGCGGGCAGCGGCGCTCGGCAACAAGTCTTTGGATTTACCGGATCCGCCCCGCGCCGCCTCTGATAACCGCCCCGGCGCCGCCCTTGGGAGAATGCTCGATACACCCGTCCACCTGCTCGCACGCCGGCCGCGAGGCCCGCCGATTTCCGCGTGGCAAAACACTCCGCGCCACGCTCAGCATGCGGGCCCACTCCTCCGCCTTTCCACCTTCGGCATCTCCACCTCCGCGATCCCCTCATGGCCGGCAAACAACGTCTCGATGAACTGCTCGTCGCCCGCGGACTCGCCGTCTCGCGCACACAGGCGCAGGCCCTCATCCGCGCCGGCAAGGTCCGCCACGGCACTGAGCGGCTCGACAAGCCGGGCAAGGAGTACCCGGTCGACCTGCCCCTCGAGCTCGAGCAACCGCCCCGCTTCGTGAGTCGCGGCGGCGAAAAACTCGCCGGCGCCCTCGAGCATTTTCAGCTGGGGCTGGCCGGCGCGCACGTGCTCGACATCGGCGCGTCGACCGGCGGCTTCACCGATTGCGCGTTGCAGGCCGGCGCGGCGGATGTCGTGTGCGTGGATGTGGGCCGCGCGCAACTGCACTCGAAACTCCGCGCCGATCCTCGCGTCACGAATCTCGAGCAGATCAACGCCCGCGAGCTGCGCGCCGAACAACTCCCGCGCGCCGCCTACGATGCGATCGTGATCGACGTGTCGTTCATCTCGCTGCGCTCCATCCTGCCGCCAGCCTGGCCGCTCCTGCGCTCCGGTGGCGTGCTCGTCGCGCTCGTGAAACCGCAGTTCGAGGCGGGCAAGGCCGAGGCCGATCGCGGCCAAGGCGTGATCCGCGATCCGGCGGTGCACGCGCGCGTCGTGGCGGACGTCACCGCCTGCGCCGCCGCCCTGCCCGGTGCGGCCGTGCTCGGCACGATGGACTCGCCGCTCACTGGCGCCGATGGCAACCGCGAGTTCCTGCTCGCCCTGCGGAAAGACTAGCCGCGGCTCGCTGCTCGCGCGGCGCCCTCCGCCTGCAGGCGAGCCTGCCTGAGGCGGTCCACCAGCTTCGTCTTTGTCACCGGTTTCCGGAGGTACCCGCCGCCGCACAGCAGGGCAAGATCCTCCGGAGCGGGGATCTGCGCGATCGTGCCGAGGATCGTGGCCGGCCGTTGCTCGTAGCCGGCGAAGCGCCGCAACTCGCGCAACGTCCCGAAACCGTCGCCACCGGGCATGGCAGCATCGAGCAGAAGAAACTCGAACGGGTCCTCTCCCCGGCCGTGCCGCTCGCCGATAAGCGCGAGCGCCTCGGCGCCGCTCGTGGCCACCGTCGGTCGCATCGCGAGAGCACGCGTCAGGCAAAGCAGGAGGGCGCGGCTGGTGGCGTGGTCGTCGACGATCAGCACGCTCGCGCCGGCCAGCGAGCCCTCCGTCAACGACTCCGGTTCCGGCGGCAGGTCCAGCCGCGGCAGCCGCGCCGTGAAGCCGAAGGTGCTGCCCTTGCCCACCTCGCTCTCGACCCGGATCTCCCCCGACATCAGTCGCACCAGCCGCCGCGCGATCGCCAGTCCGAGTCCGGTGCCGCCGTAGGTGCGCGTCATCGAGTTGTCCGCCTGCTCGAAGGCCTCGAAGATCGCCTCGCGGCGGTCCTCCGGAATCCCGATACCAGTGTCGCTCACGGCGAAATGCACCCGGTCCGGCCCGAGTTCGGGAGCG
>DATGXA010000277.1:0-1789 GCA_035299125.1 Opitutaceae bacterium | reverse complement strand
GAGGCTGCCGAGCACCAGCACTGCAGCGAGCAGCGTGGTGAACTGGAACACCCGCTGCCGCACCGCTTCGCGGAATGCGTGCTCCGCCAGCACGCCCACACGGCGCAGCGAGAATCCCAATCGAACGCTGCCGGTGGCGTTCATCGAGTCGATTCCTCGGCACGCTCGGCGCGTTCGACCGTCTCCAGAAAATAGCGATCCAGCCGCGCGGCCGGCCGTTCCACGGCGTGCAATCGGCCACCGCGCTCGGCCAGCCAATCCCCGAAGGCGGCGAGTTCCTCCGCCGGCAGGTTCTCCACGACGAGCGACTGCCGCCCGGAGTGGCCGAGCAGTTCGTCGAGCGCGCCCTCGGCGAGCAGGCGCCCGCGATGGAGAATCGCCACGCGGTCACAGACCTCCTCGATCTGGCTGAGCAGGTGCGAGCAGAGCAGAATCGTCTTCCCCCGTGCCTTCTGCTCGAGCACGAGTGCCGCGATGTCGGCGGCGCCGACGGGATCGACGCCGGCCGTGGGCTCGTCGAGGATCAATATCGGAGGATCGGTGACAAGCGCCTGCGCGAGTCCGATTCGTTGAAGCATGCCTTTCGAGTACGAGCCGATGCGACGGTCGGCGGCCCGCGCGAGTCCCACGCGCTCGAGCAGGCGGTCGATCCGCTCCTCGCGCCCGAGGCGGGGCACGCCGGCAAGGCGCGCGTGGAAGCGGAGGAGTTCGCGGCCGCTGAGAAACCGCGGGAAATACGGCGCCTCGGGCAGGTAGCCGATGGCGCGGTGCGTGGCGGGATCGGTGCCCGGCCGGCCGGAGAGGAAACACTCGCCGAGGGTCGGCGTGAGCAGACCGAGCAGGGCCTTGAGCGTGGTGCTCTTGCCCGAACCGTTGGGCCCGAGGAGTCCGAATACCTCGCCGGGAAACACGCGCAGCGAGACGTCGTCGACCGCGCGCACGCGCTGCCGCCCGCCAGCCAACGGATAGTCCTTCGTCAGGCGCCGCACCTCGATCGCGGGCTGCCGCGTTGCCGTGTCGTTGTTGTCGCCCATCGCCTTCGCCTCCCGTGTCGGCTTCACCGGATGGTGAAGCCTTGGAACTGCGGCGGTCGCCGCTCGCCGCTGCGCTCGGTTTTGCGGATGTAGCCGGTCATCGCCTCGGCGACGGCGCGCAGGAACGCCTCGATCTCGTTCTTCGCGCCTTCGGCCTCGAGGTGCACGCGCCCGTCGGGCAGGTTGCGCACGAAGCCGGTCACTTCGTATTCCTTTGCGACCTGGAGCGTGGTGTAGCGGAAGCCCACGCCCTGGACATGGCCGGTGAAAAAGACGGTCTCGTGTTGGACATCGCTCATGGCACCGCGATCGGAGCAACCCGCAGCGGCCCGATCACGGCAAAAACACGCGCAAACTCAACCCCGAACGCGGCTTCCGCCGGCGCGCGCCGAAGGCCGGATATTTCCCTTTCCTTGCCCCCCGCTGGACCCACACTGCGCCCCCGAGCCCACCGGGCCCGCAGCCATGAACAACTCGAGCAACAACGGCATTCCCGACGATGGCGACGAGCATGGCGATCTGGTCTGGAACGAATTCGACTGGGAGCGCTATCTGCGGCAGCGCGACGAGGCGATCGCGGAGTATCAGCGCGCCTACGACGAGGCGGCGAACGCGCCCGACCGGCTCGACGAAGTGGCCCGCCAGCTCGGCTGGGAACCCACGCTGGACGGCGACCTCGGCGACGAGGACGACGACGAATTCGAGGACGACGATCTCGAGCCGTACACGTTGCACCGCAATCCGGTCTACGTGGC
>DATGXA010000276.1:0-3357 GCA_035299125.1 Opitutaceae bacterium | reverse complement strand
GGGCGCGAGGGGGGCCGCTCGCGCGAGCTCGAGCACGCTGCGTTTCTCGCCGACGAGCAGCGCGCCGACTTCGATCGGCAGCTCGCCGAGCGCGAGGCGCAGCTCGCCCAGCGCGAGCAGGAGTTGCGGGCGACTGCGGCGCGCGTACAGGGCGATCTCGCGCGGGCTTCGCAGGCGTGCGCGTTTGTCGAACTCGCGGCCGAGCTTCGCGCCGAACTGGAACGCCGCGAAACCGAGCTTCAGCTCATGGCTCGGCAGCCGCTCGGGGCGCCGCCGGCCCGGGAGGCAGAGAAGGCCGCGGTGCGTGCGGAAATGGAGCGGCTGCTCGAGACGCAACAACTCTCCCTCGACCGGCGCGAACGCGCGTTGGCGACGCGCGAGCGTTGGCTGAGCGACTATGAGCAGGCGCTCACCGGCGGCCGTCTCCGCGACGAGGCAAACTGAATCTCCCGGCAGCGGGAGCGGCTCAGGTCGGGACCACGAAGCGCAGGCTGGCGGGCTCGATGCGCACGTCGATCTCGGCGCCGGCGTCGCGCGTCTCGCCGTCGACGTGGATCACGCCGGGCGCGGCGCGGCGGATGGTGAAACCGGCGCCACGGGCGGAAAACACGCCGCGATGCCGGCGTGCGTCGCCGCAGAAGAGTCGGGCGACGAAGAGCGCCGAGCGCGCGAAGCCCATCGCGGGGATGGCGACGAGGTCGAGCTGGCCGTCGTTGACGGAGGCGCGCGGAGCGATGCGGGCGTTGTTGCCGTACTGGTCCGAGTTGAGCACGGCGACGATGAAGGCCTCGCGGCGCTGCTCGACGCCGTCGGCTCCGCGGATCGAGTATGTTTCGGGCCGGTAGCCGAAATACGCGTTCCAGCCGGTGCGGATGTAGGTGCGCAGGCCGCGGGTCGGCAGGTTGTTGAAACGGCGCGCGATCTCGGCATCGAAGCCGACGCCCATCGCGTTGCAGAAGCGGTGGCCGGCGGCGATGCCGGTGTCGATGGCGCGGATGCGGCCGTCGCGGGCGACCAGCAGCGCGTGTTCGAGCGAGCCGTGCACGCCGAGGTGGCGGCCGAGGCCGTTGCCGGAGCCGCAGGGGATCAACGCGAGCGCGGAGTCGGTGCCGACGACACCGCAGGCGACCTCGTTGAGCGTGCCGTCGCCGCCGACAGCGACGATGCGCGGAATGCCGCGGGCGACAGCGGCGCGCGCCAGCTCGGTGGCGTGGTGCGGGCGCTCGGTCGCGCAGAATTCGGCGTCGAAGCCGAGCGCGGCGATGCGCGAACGCAGCTTGGGAAGGAAGCCCGGACGCTTGCGGTTGAGACCGGAGTTCGGGTTGAAGATGAAACAGAACTGCGGCATGGGGCGACGGAGGGGCGGGAGATTGGGTACGGTCGCGGGCGAGGCGAGGCGAATGTGCGATTTGCGGTGAAGAACCTGCGACCGCGCCTCTGCATCAATCGGACGAAGGTGGCGGCCGGGGCGTGGGCAGACCGGTTGCGGCGGCGTGCGCGCGCGGCAGAATCCGCGCATGCGTTTTCCCGTGCTTACTACCCTCGCGGTGGCGGTCGCGCTCGCCGTTGTCTCCGTTCGCGCCGCCGAACATCCAATCCTCCCGCTCGGCTCGCCGGCACCGGAATTCCGGCTGCCCGGAATCGACGGGCGGGAGCACACGCTCGCCGATTTCGCGGAGGCGAAGGTGCTCGCCGTGGTCTTCACGTGCAACCACTGCCCGACCGCGCAGGCGTATGAGGATCGTCTTGTCCGGCTTGCTGCGGAGTATGGGCCGCGCGGCGTGGCATTTGTGGCGATCAATCCGAACAACACCGACGCGGTGCGATTCGACGAACTCGGCTTCTCCGATCTCGGCGACTCGTTGGCGGAGATGAAGATTCGTGCGGCGGCGAAGGGCTTCAACTTCCCGTACCTCGACGACGGTCCGACGCAGGCGGTGGCGGTGAAGTTCGGCCCGGTGGCGACGCCGCATGTCTTTCTCTTCGATGCTGGGCGGAAGCTTCGTTTCCAGGGGCGGATCGACGACTCTGAACGCGAGGCGACGATCAAGTCGCACGACACGCGCGACGCGCTCGAGGCGTTGCTCGCGGGAAAGGAGCCGGCGGTCGCGAAGACGAAGGTTTTCGGCTGCTCGGTGAAGTGGAAGGAGAAGGCCGCCGGCAACAGCGAGTGGCGTGCGAAGGTTGCGCAGGAGCCGGTGACGCTCACCCCGGCGGACGCCGCGGCGCTCGCGGAGTTGCGGGCGAACAAGTCGGGCAAGGTGCGCGTCGTGAATTTCTGGGCGACGTGGTGCGGGCCGTGCGTGGCGGAGTTCGACGAGTTGATCGAAACGAACCTGCGCTTCCGCAACCGCGACTTCGAGCTGGTCACCGTCGCGGCCGAGCATCCGGACCAGACGGCGAAGGTGCGCGCGTTTCTGGAGAAACACCACGCCTCGACGCGCAACCTGGTCTTCGGTGAGGCCGACAAATACAAGCTGCTCGAGGCGTTCGATCCAGAGTGGAGCGGCGCGCTGCCGTACACGGTCGTGATCGGGCCCGACGGGACGATCCTCTATCGCGAGTCGGGCTCGGTGGATTTCCTGAAACTGCGCCGTGCGATCATCCCGGCGCTCAACGCAATCACGCCTTGGCCGGGACTGAGCGGTCCGGGCTGAGGGCTAGCCGAGCTGCGCGTCGGTCACGGCGCCGCGGGAGGCGGTGGACACGAGCGCGCGGAACTTCGCGAGCACGCCGCGGGTGAGTTTGTCGGGACGGCGTTTGCAGGCCTTGCGGCGCGCGGCGAGTTCCTTGGCGGGCACGTCGAGGGTGAGCTCGTTTTTGACGGCATCGATCGTGATCGTGTCGCCGTTTTTCACGAGCGCGATGGGACCGGCGTCGTACGCCTCGGGCGTGATGTGGCCGACGACGAAGCCGTGGCTGCCGCCGGAGAAGCGGCCGTCGGTGATGAGCGCGACATCCTTGCCGAGGCCTTTGCCCATGATGGCGGCGGTGGGCGAGAGCATCTCGCGCATGCCGGGGCCGCCGCGCGGACCTTCGTTGCGGACGACGACCACGTGACCGACCTTCACCTTGCCGCCGAGGATTCCGGCGAGCGCGGTTTCCTCGGATTCGAAGACGATCGCGCGGCCGGAGAACTGGAGACCTTCCTTGCCGGAGATTTTTGCGACGGCGCCGTCGGGCGCGAGGTTGCCGTAGAGGATGCGCAGGTGGCTGTCGGGCTTGATTGGATTCGCGAGCGGACGGACGACATCCTGATCGGCGGGGTAGGGCGCGACGTCGCGAAGGTTTTCCGCGACCGTGCGACCGGTGACGGTGAGGCAGCCGCCGTGGAGCAGGCCGGCGTCGAGCAGCATT
>DATGXA010000275.1:0-2501 GCA_035299125.1 Opitutaceae bacterium | reverse complement strand
GAGCCACACGAGCGCGCGTTCGACGGTCGACCGCCAGAGCATCTTGGCGACCATCTCGATCGCCATCTTGCGGAACATGTCGCCCACGTAGCCGATCGCACCCGACCAGAACTCCTGGAATGTGATCGCGCCCTGGGCGAGTTGATCGAGCCAGCTCACCGTGTCGCTGAGCGCCGAGTTGAGCCCGCCGCTGATCGCCTCCGCGGCGATGTCGCCGTCGGTGCCGATCTGCGCGATGAAGCGCTGGCCAGCGCCGGCCGCTCCGTCCGCGACAGACTGGTAGTGCTGTGTCGGGTCCGAAAGACTGCGCACGCCCTTGGCGTCGCGCATCGCAAGCGTCTCCGGGCTGGCGGCATCGACCTCCTGTGCCTGTGTCTCCGCGAGCTGCTTACGGAGATCGTCGATCGTCTTCTGCAGATCGAGCGCGGTCTGATCGCCCTGTTGCAGGCGGGTGTCCTGCTCGAGCAGCGCGATGCGCTCGCGGATCAACCGGTTCTGCTCGGCGAGCAGCGGGAGAATCCGGCGCCGGCGCTCCTCCTCGGTGAGCGCGTTGTCGGCCTCGACCAGGGCGATGGCCTGCTCGACGTTGCCGAGCTGGCGGGAGAAATCGAGTTCCTGGGCGGCGCGGGTGCGCTTGGCCTCCGTGAGCTGACGCTCGGCGGCGATACGCGCCTGGACGAGTTCGGGCTGTTGACTCTCGAGCTGGGCGGAAAGCTGGAGCTGCTTGATCTGCTCGCGTTTCTGCTCGGCGATCCGGGTGTTGCCCGCGGCCTCAGCAGCCAGCGCCTCCGTCTCGAGGCGGAAGAGTTCGCGCACCTGCTGCTGCGCCGCGGTGTTGCCCTGCGCGGCGAGTGCGTTCTGAGCGCGCTGGAGCTCCGACTGTGCCTTGGCGATGTCGGCTTCCTTGGCCGTATTGTCGCGAAAATCCCACTGCTGCGATTGCTGCAAAAGCTCAAGAATCGAGGTCCGCATTGCCACCTCGTCGCGGAGCGCCTGTTCCCGCGCACCCGCTCGCTCTTCCGTGGTGAGCGCTTCGTTGGCCTGTTCGACCCCAGCCCGATCAAGCAGCGTCACGAGATCCGCCTGTGCCCGCTTCAACTGTTCGGTGACATAGAGCCGGCGTTCTGCGGCGGCGGCGGCTTCGGTGTCGACTGCAGGCGCAGGCGCGGTAGCGGGTGCAGCACCGGGTTGCGCGGTGCTGGTAGCCGGAGTCGTTTCCCACGGCCATGGCGTCCGCTGGCCTTTGCCGTAGATGATGCGATCGATGGTCGCTTGATCGGGCCCGGCGCCACCTTCGAACGCGGCTTGTGTGAAGTTCACCAGCTCCGATGCCGTCACCTTCACCTGGCGGCCGTACTGCTCCCACGATTTCGTGAGCCGATCGATGCGCGAGATCGCCTCGGGCGACGCGATTTCGCCCTGAGCCTGCAGCGTCGCGATACTGGCGGTCAGGCCGCCTGCGCTGACATCCTGAAGTGCCGACAGGAGCCGCGGCAGATCTCGAGCCCCGAGCAGGTTGCTCGCCGCTGAAAACGCCAGCACGCGGTCGGTCGCTTGGTTGGCAGCGTTCGCTGTCAGGAGCAGGCGCTCCGCCACCGGGAGACGCTCCAGCGCGGCCGCGTCTAGACCGAGCGTACGGTACGCCTGCGCGGCGCCGCTACTCGTATCGCGAGCTTCGGCGAGGGAGCGGGTCTGCTCCGCGATCGCCATCGACAACCGACTCGAGTCGAGCCCGGCGTTGCCCAAGGCGATCCGCAGTGCCTGCAGCTCGGTCGTGGAGATCGAGAGCGCTTCCGAGGAGTCTTTGATTTCGCCCGCCATCCTGGCCACGTCGCCCACGAGGCCCTGAAGCAGGCCGCGAGCGGCCGATAGCGCCCCGGAGAAAAGCTGCATTCCGCCGGCGATACCAATCCCGGACTTAAACGCTTCATAGAACTCGTTCGCGTCCTTCTTCGCACCCTGCAGTTCGGTGCGAGTGCGGCGCAGACCCGCGAGCTCCTCGCGGATTTGGATCAGCAGCTCGAGCGTGGTGGCGTTGGCTCCCATGGTCAGCGAATGAATCGGCGGGCGGAACTATCGCCGGAGGATTGCTTGCGTTGGCGTTTGGCGATGGCGCGGGTGAATACGTCGAGGTCGAGCAGCGTGCAGGAGTCGAGGTAGGCGGCGTCGAATCCGTTCTCGATAAGCGCGACGTAGAGGCCGGCCATCAGGTCGTCGGGCTTTTCGTGCCGAGCGCCGGGACCGGGCCGACGACCACGGCGGCGATTCCGGCGCAGGAGTTTTTTACCTCGGAATCCAGGTTCAGCTCGATGGCGATGCGCACGAGCTCGGCCACGACACCGGCGTCGAGCTCGCCGATCGTCTTGAGCGTGAGATCGGTGCTGTTCTCGAGCAGGAAATCGATGAGTCCTGTGCTGCGGTCGAGTAGCTCGGGGAGGCGCGTGGTGAGTTGCTGGATGGGCGATTCGCCGGCCGCCATCGCGGTTTTCGCACCGGCCCCG
>DATGXA010000274.1:0-43964 GCA_035299125.1 Opitutaceae bacterium | reverse complement strand
GTGGATGCGGCGAGCCGACGCCCGGCCACATCGAGCCGCACCGCGCCGGTCGTGCGCACGACGAACGCGTATTTCCCCGCGCGCGGCGGCACGACTGTCCCGGTCCAGCGCACGCTGTAGTTGCCTATCATGGGCAGTGTGGGATCGGGCGCTGCGCCATCGGCGACGGCGAGGCGCACCGTCGGCTCCGCACGCCGCAGGAGACACTCGGCCAGCGCGCGGTCGCCGAAATACTCCACGGTCACGCCGTTCCCGGACCCATCGGGCGCGCGCAGTTGCGCGGCACTGATTGGCTGCGGTTCGCCCTCGAGCGGCCCGCGCGCGGCGACGATCCAATCGAGCCGACCAAGCGCATCGGCATACTCCGGCGTGGCGTGTTGTTTCGCGCCGACGAGAAACGCGCGCACCTCGCCGTCGTCCTCCCAAACGGCACCGGCACCGCGGATCGCATCGCTGCGCCAGTCGACGGCGTACGCCTCGTCGTGGCCACGGGCACGCTCCGCGCCGACGGCATCGGTCAGCACCGCCTCGAGCCGCAGCGCGCCGCGCGCGTCCGGCGGGATCGCGAGTGAAAGGCCTTCGGCAAGCAACTGGCCGTAGACATCACCGCCCGAGAGCACGGCGTCGGCATGAGCCACGGCGAGCTCGCGGCCGGAGGCGTCGCGCGCGACGAGGCGCAGACGATGCGGACCGCGGAGGTCGACCTCGTTGATGGCGAAACAATCGACGACAAGCACGCCCGGCGGCTGGAGCACCGTGTGGCGCGACTTCACGGCGACGTAGCACGGCTGGTTGTAGTACGCGAGGATCGCGGGGTCACCCTTCGGGTTGCGGAACACGTCGACCACACCCGAGTGGTTTTCGATCAGCTCGGCCTCCCAGCCGTTGATCGCGTAGCCGTCGCCCACGTTTCCCAACCTCACGTTCTCGATACGGCGCCCCTGATGGCGAAGCGAGACGGCGCCGAGCGCGCCGGTGAACGCGTCGGCATCGCGGAAAGTGCCGCGCAGCCCCTTCGCGTCGAGAAATGCCTCGGTCGCGCGATGCCACTCGAGATATCCCGCGCCGTCCCAGCCGAGGTGCGGCGCCGCCGCGAGCGTGTCGCGGATGAACCCAAGGCGCGGCGGCGTGGAGATGGCGCCCTCCTCGCCCCAGAACACGATCTCGCGCACATTGTCGGTGCGGAGGAAATAGTCGGCGGGCGAGCGGTAGAGGCTCTCATTCCAGACCGCGGGACCGCCGGCGTGGTGATGGTCGTACCAGCCGCTCAGGTACGGCGTGGCGTCGAACGGCCGGAAGTGGAGCTTCGCGGGATCGTCGATCTCGGGTCCGCGCGCCCAGGCCGAGGTGTGCGTGATCGTGCGGCTCGGGTCGAGCGCGTGCGCCGCGGCCATGTCGGCACGGTGGCGGGCGATCTCCTCGGGATCGGGGTTGGGGTTCCGCGAGTCCCATTCGTTGATCAGATTGTAGATCACGAGGCTCGGGTGGCTGCGGTCGCGGCGGACCATGCGCATAAGTTTTTCGCGCGCGATCGCGCGGCCGAGCGCCAGCGCATCGTCGACGGATTTGTAGGCGCCGGGCTCCTCGTAGTAGAGCAGCCCGAGCTCGTCGGCGCGATCGAGCACGACCGGCTGTCCGATCGCGCGGTGGAAGTTGAGCATGTTCAGGCCGTACGCCTTCGCGATGCGCACCTGCTTCTCGGCGAGCTCGGGCGTGGGAAAGATGCCGTTGAGCGGCCAAAAACCCCAGCTGATCGCAGTGCGCAGTACGATGCGTTTGCCATTGAGCCGCAGCACGGCGTCGCGGCCGATTCCGTCCGGCGCGAACCAGCGGAATCCGAAGGTGCGCTGGGCGGCGTCGGCGGCCGCGTCGCGGTCGCGCACTGTGACCGTGCACACGTGCAGCGCGGGGTCGTCGAGGTTCCAAAGTCGCGCCTGCGGTGCGGAGATCTTCGCGGTGACGACGCTCTCGCCCGGCGGCAGCGCGACCTCGCGCAGCACGGTGCGGAACACCTCGCGCCCGGGCGCCGCGCGTTCGGTGACGCGCACCTCGACATCGCGGCGGACGGCGGTGCCGGAGGTGTTGCGCACGGTGGCGTGGACGTTCGCCTCGGTGGGCGACGGCGTGTTCTGCACGTGGAGATCATCGAGGTAAACGGGGTCGCACACCACGAGCTGCACACCGCCGGTCACGCCGCCGAAGCCGTGGCTGAGCGGCAACTGGTGTTGGCCCCACGGCATCGGCCGCGAGTCGCGCCAGTCGAAATTCCCGCCGGGGTCAGTCACACGGACGGCGAGTTCGCAGCGTTCGCCGGGCCGCACTAGGGCGGTGATGTCGGCCTCGAAGGGCGTGCTGCCAACGATGTCGTACGCGACGAGCCGGCGGTCGACAAAAACCTCGGCGCGCTCGCGCACGGCCTCGAAGCGCAGCAGCACCCGCCGCGGGCCGGAGGCCGCGGGGATCTCGAGCGAGCGTGTCCACCAACTCACGCCGGTGAGATCGCCGTCGGGGCCCGGGACGGTCTGGAGGTATTGTTCAACGGTGCCCGGCACCGCGACCGGCAGGGCGTCGCGCACGATCGCGCCTTCCCAGCCGCCCGTGGGCGGATTCACCGGCAGCTGCTCGAGCGGCGGCGCGGGAAAGTGCAGCGTGTCGTCGCGCCACTCAGCATCGGTGTCGCGCCAGAGGTGCCAGCCAGGGCCGGAGAGATCGACAACGATGCGTTCGGCGAAAGCGTAAGCGAGAAGCGCGCAGGCGCAGGCGCCCACGAGGACAAAGCGGAGGGGATGCATGGGGAGAGCCGCAACGTGCGCCGGTGGCGGGGGCGCCGCAACGCGGGCCGCGCGCGGCATCGTTGAACGTGGCGACGACAGGGGCGCAGCGCACGTACGGCGGGCGAAACGCGTTCCCGCTGGACCTCTGCGAAACAGGCCTGATCGCTGGTTCGTCCGGCAGGCGTCGGAGGAAAAGCAGAGGCGCCGGGCGAGATGCCCGGCGCCTGGTGGTTCGACTCAGTTACCCCAACAACAACTCAGAACGAGAACGTGTTGCTGATCGTCCACGTGCGCGGCTCGGGTATGCGGTAGGTGGCGACGGTGCCGTCGGGCTGCATGGTGGTCGGGATCAGATCATCGTCGGCGAAGAGGTTGCGGACGTTGAGCTGGATGCGCCAACGCACGCCGTGCGAGAGATCACGCTCGTAGCCGATCCAGAAATCGACGGCATCTTGGCGCTCGCCGTCAATCGGGCGGCTCAGATCCGCCACATCGATCGGTTGGCCGGAGATCTCGTCGGTGACGGTGCGGCTGTAGAAGCCGATGACGTTCTTGTCGGACCAACGATAGCTGAAGCCGACGTTGGCGCCCTTCAGGACGGTGTCGCGGCTGAAGGAGTAGTTCGTGACGAGGGCGAAGTTCCACGGACGCAGCTCGGGCACATCGGCGCCCTGCAGCGCGTTGAAGAACAGCCAGCCGGCGTAGGTTTCGTTGCGGAACTTGCTCCGGGTGGTCTCGCCGTTGGCGCCGCCGCCCCAGATGCGGATGTCGCCCATCGGGCCCTGCAGGTCCTCCCAACGCTGGGTGATCCACGTGGTGTAGCTTTGCGCGAGATTGCTGCGCTGCGCGGAGGTCTTCGAGGCGTTGAAGGAGATGTCGAGTCCAGCGATCGGCTGCGCGGAAATCTCGAATTCCCAGCCCTTCGAGTGCGTGTCGCCGGTGAGCGCCATGCCGGAGGGGCTGTAGTTGCCGTCGTGATTGTTCACGCCGTCGGCCGTGGAGACGAACTCCCACGCGGACTGGAAGGCCGCGGGGGCGAGGTTCGCGAACCAGTCGTCGATCGACGCGCGGTAGTCGGCCCACGTCGTGTCGAGGGCGAGCTGCGAGTAGATCGGGTTGCCGTTCGCGTCGGTGCCGGTGGTGAGCGGCACGCCGGCGGCGGTCAGGACCTGAGCGAGGTGGGCGTTGTAGGTCGTGTTGCCGACGGTGATGTCGGGCTGGACGGTGACGACTTGGCCGTCGGTCGTGGTGCCGAAGTTGCCGGCCTGCCAACCGCTGTTGTCGCGCTGGGCGCGGGCGGCGTTGCCACCCCACCACTCGTTGGCGCCGATGAGGTAGAAGCCGGCGAGCGCGCCGCTGAGCGTGGCGTTCTTCACCTTCGTGTCGTAATGCACGGCCTTGAAGGTCACCTTGTCGTCGAACGCGGAGAGCGCGAAGCCGTACTCCTTGGTCTTGCCGGTGGCGTTCGGCAGCGACGTGCTCAGGAGATCGCGACGGGACTCCGGCTTGAAGTTCTCCGACTGGTTGGCGAACAGGCTGAGGTCGAGGCGACCCGGAAGCTTGTTGCGCCAGGCCTTCGGCAAGTGCGTGACGATGCTGAACGTCTTCGAATTGCCGCTGGCGTTCTGGAAGGTCTGGCCCTTCGGGTTGTTGCTCGGGTTGACGGGTTCGGTCGGGAGGTCCCAGCCCGCGCCGCTCACATCGACCGCGCCACCGACTCCGGTCAGGCCCGGGGCGGCGACACCGCGATGCTTCATGCGATCGCGGCGCAGGCCGATCATCGGGATGATGGTGTCGTCGAGCCAGTAGCCCTGCCAGACGATCGCACCCGAATCGATGACGTTGCGGCTGCGGAAGCCTTGGGTGTAGGTCTTGTCGGCATCGGCGAAGTCGGTGGCATCGTAGACGCTGAGCGCGGCGTTTTGGAACGACGAGGTCGCGCTGTCCCACACGACGGTGGAGGTGGCCGCGGGGTGGATCTTCTGCTTCAGGCCCTGGAAACCGAGGCCCATCGTGGCGTCACCGGCGTAAACGAGCTGGATGTTGTCGCGCGAGGCCTGGCCGATGTTGTCGCGGGCGGCCGTGGCGTGGTAGTTGTTTGGCAGGTACCAACGTGGCCCCTTCATGTTCTTGTCGACCTCCTTCTCCCGGCTGGCGAGGACGGTGAAGACGTTCCGGCCGAAGACCTTCGCGACGAACGAATCGCGGCCGACGAGGTCGTGGAAGTTGAGTTCGCCGAAGCCGGTGAAGCGCAGGTTGTCGCGCGAGCGGACCTCGCGATAGACGCCCGCGGAGCCGCCACCGAGCACGACCATCGCCTCGCCGACGTGGGGATTCGCGGATCCGTCGAGCAGGGTCTGGTTGATGTCGACGGTGATCGTGGCGCCGTCTTCGGCCATGACCGTGTCGTTGCCCCAGGAGGCATCCTGCACGTCGTAGACGATCTCGAAGCCGAGCTTGTTGTTCAGGAACGTCTGCGAGAGCGCGACGTTGAGGGCGTGGAAGTTGTTGAACTCCGATTTGTTCGGGCCCTCGAGGAGGTGGTTGTAGAAATCGAAGATGCCGCGGTCGGTGAGCGACTGCGCCTTCCAGAGGCCGGAGCCGGCGCCGACGAGGTGCGCCTGCTTCGCGTAGAGGTCGGTGGTGGCGATGCCTTTCAGGCCGTTGTTACCCACGACCGAGGACGGCGGGTTGCCCTGCACTTTGGTGGGGTACGTGATGCTCTGCGAGCCATCGGGGTTGTAGGTCGTGACGACGCCGTCGTAAACGCGGTTGCCGATCGGCCCGATGTAGGCGTTGGGGACGCCGTTGTTGAGCGTGCGGCCGTCGTAGGTGGCTTGGTTGAGGCCGGAGAACCACTGCGTGTACGTGTCGATGGGCGGCGTGTACCGCGGCATGTTCGAGTCGATGTTGCCGGCCTCGTAGTTGAGGCGGAACGAGGTCTTGGCCGTACCCTTGTTCAGGAACGACGGATCGTACCGCAGCGCCGCGAACACGCGCTTGTCGTCGCGGAACGCCGGATCCTGCTGGAACTTCGTCTGGTCGTTGAGCAGATCGACGCGCAACGCGAGCTCGTCGGGCAGGAGCACCTGGTTGAAGTCGCCACTGAGGCGCCACGTGCCGAAGCTGCCGAACTGCACGTCGAGCTTGTGGGCGGTGCGGAACGAAGCCTGGTTGATGGAGCTGTTCACGATGCCCGCGGGGCTGCCGATGCCGAAGAGCACCGAGTTCGGACCGCGCTGCAGATCGACGCGGCCGACGTTGTAGGTGTCCCACGGAATGTCGGAGCGGAAGAAGTCGCGGGTATTGTCGGCTTCCGCCAGGCCGCGGACGCGGGTGTTCGACACCGGGCGGTTCAACGCGGACGCGGTCACGAACGGACCGTCGCCCTGGCCGAGGAAATTGCCGCCCTGCCCCACCACTTCGGTGTTGGCGGTGTAGACGAGCAGCGACTCCGCGTTCTTCGAGTTGGTGTCGCGCAGGAAGCCCTCGGTCACGACCGAGATCGAGGAGCCCACATCGCGCAGGTTCGTGCGCACGCGGGTGCCGGCCAACGTGGAGGTCGCCACGTAGCCGCGATCTTCGGACGCGTTCACTACGAACGGCGACAACACGACCACGTCCTGGTCGGTCGCTCCGGGGGTTTCGGCCGGCTCGGCGGCGGGGGCAGCTTGCGCCAGTGCGCGGGGCGCAAGGGCGGAAGACAACACGGCGGCGGTGACATAGACACCGGCCGTAAGCGATTTGCGATTCATAGGGTGCGTTCTCTTTTTATCGGGGGGTTTCGATTTTCCCGCCCTGCTGGACGGGAGTTCCGGGCGGCCGGCGAGCCGACCGCCCGGAAAGTCACACCTGCCGCGCGGGCCGGCCGGGTAGAAAGGGGTTATCCAGACGAGAGCTCTGAACGTGCGTGGTTTGCAGAGGAGAGTGTAGCCGGTGCGTCCCTCACCCGGGTAGAGAAACGCTTCTATGCAGATTATGAACTGTTGCCGAAACGTGCTTACAGCGGCATCCGATGGCTCCCCGTCGCTGGGTATCGGGATTTCACCGATGACGCCGCGACCGCTCAGCGGCAGGCGCTCCACGTCGTTGCTCGCGCGGCGAGTTTCGACCCCGCTGGGCGCCACCCGAAACCGGCCGGAGCACCGCCGGCGGATTCGCAGCTACGCTGCCGGTACCGCGACCGCGGCCCCGCCGCCGCGGAACAGCCGGCGACACGCGCCGGGGGTCAACCCGGTGGTCCGCTTGAACACGGCCGACATGTATTCCATGTAGTCGAAGCCGGTCATCTCCGCGATGCGCTTGAGCGGCAGATCGGTCTCGATCAGCAGCTGCTTGATCCGCTGGATCTGCACACGGCGAATTTCCGCCTGCGGGGAGCGGCCGAGGTGTTGCCGGAACTTCTTTTCGATCTGCGCGCGAGACATGGCCACGTGCTGCAGCACCTGGTCGACGTTGATTCCTTCGCACGCGTGCGCGCGGATGTACGCGATCGCCGCGGCCACGACCTTGTCCGTCACCGCGAGCACATCGGTCGAGCGACGCGAAACGACACCCGCCGGCTCGATCCGGATGTCCGCCGGCGCGCCGTCCCGCGACCCGGCCATGAGTTGGGCGAGCAGCTCCGCGGCCTTCCGGCCCGCCTGGGTGGGATTGGTCGCGACACTCGAGAGCGAAGGCTGGGCGAGTTCGCAGCGGACGACATCATTGTTGGCGCCCAAGACCGCCAGTTCGTCGGGGATCGACAGCATCAAGGTGTTCGCGGCCGCCAGCACCTGCAGCGCGCGCATGTCGTTGCAGGCCATCACAGCCGTCGCACCCGGCAGCCGCCGCAACCATTCGGCCAGCAACGCCTGCTGCTGCCGGTCCCAATCGGGCGTCAGGGTGCCGGGATACTCCACCTCGTGCACCACACAGGGAAAGCCGGTGGGCGCGAGCGCCTCGACGAAGCCCAAGCGACGCTCCCGCGCCCAGCCCTCGTTGCTGAACCCGGAGAAGGCGAAGCTGCGGAACCCTGCGTTCAACAGGTGCTCCGCCCCGAGCTTGCCGATGCCGGGGTTGGCCGGGCGGATCTTCGCGATGCCCGCGAAGGCCGGCGAGTCGTTCAGATCCACGAGCGGGATCGTCCGCTCCACGCAGACTTGCGCGAGCATCGGCGTGGTGTGCCGGCTGATCACGCCATCCCAGTGGTTGCCCAGCAGCCAATCCGGGTCCGACTCGGCGTGCGCCATGTCGTCGAAGAAGACCGTCCAGGCGCCGTGCTCGCGCTCGTATTCCGCGATTCCGCGCAACATCGCCGCCGCCTCCTCGAGCCGCGTGTCGAAGACGAGCAACACGCGCGGCTGAGCGGCGCCCATCTTCGAAGACGGCGCACGCGCAAAGGCCGCGTCGGATGTGGCGCTGTTAATCTCCATGGCTCGCCTCGCTGCCACCGCGGCCCGCGTTTCCTTCCGCTCCGCCGCTTCCGGCCGGGCGAGAGACCCGCTCCGCCACGCAGCGGCAAACCAGCCCTCGGCGGGCCCAGCGCGCATCCGCGGCCCGGGCACACCGACTTCGGACTGCTGCAACCGTCGCGTCTGGCAATGGATTGGTCACACGCTAAGTTTCTCTCCTGTCGAATGCCACTCTAGCCACCCTTCCCGAGCCAAGAATAGAGATTCCTTTGTCCGGATCTTATGAAATCTTCGCCTTTCCCGCTAAATCACCTCCGCGACTCCGGATCGCCTCCGGAGCCGCGTGGATTCGGCGAGCGCGGCGCCACTTCCAAGTGGGTGGTCCCTCATCCGTCTTGGCGCACCCGGTCCGCCACAACGGCGCGGAACGGCGAAGCGGGCAGGCCGGCGGCGTTGAAGAGATTGCAGTCCGGCACGTTCGCCCAGCCATAACGCACCGCCTTCGGCGTCGCGACCGCGGTCGATGCGATTTCGACCGTGTCGCCCACGATCCGCGCCTCGGCCGGGTGGAACACGCCATCGGCGCCCGCGAGCTCGAAGCCGCGCAGCGCACCACCGGGCGCGACGAGCCCGCCACCGACGTGCGAGAAACGCACCACGGCCTTCGCGCCGTCCAGATTCGCGGCCGTGAACACCGGCCCCGAGTACTCGAGCGCTTCCCCATACGCCATGGCGCGCGCGGCGAGCGCGAGCCGCTCGCCCACGGGGCGCTTGTCGGTCGGGTGGATGTCGTCGGCATCGCCGCAGTCGGTCGTGACGACCATCGCGGTGTTCTTCGTCTCGTGCCAGATCTGCAACTGCGCCTCGCGCAGCTCGGGAGTCATCTCGTGGAACGGCGCGATCTGCACGAACAGGAACGGGAAGTCGCCCTGCCCCCAGCCACGGCGCCAATCGGCGATCGTGGCCGGCAACAACCGACGGTATTCCTGCGGCTGGCCGTTGTTGGCCTCGCCCTGGTACCAGAGCGCGCCGCGGATCGCGTACGGCTGGAGCGGCGCGATCATGCCGTTGAACAGCACGGTCGGCACGCCGGAGCCGGTGGCCGGATTCGCGGGCGGGAACCCGCTGTCGCGAAACGATACCGACACCTTGCGCTCCCAGGCTCCGGCGAGCGGCACCGGCGCACCAGCCGCCGGGCGCAGCACGAGATCCGCCGGCTGGCCCCAGAAACCGCCACCGCCACCCGAGTCGAGCACGCGCACGGCGATCACGTTGCGGCCGGTCCGCAGGACGCCGGCGGGAATGCGGTAGTGGCGCGGCGTCTGGTAGTAGCCGGTGGAGCCGAGCCGGGTGCCGTTGAGCCAGACCGTATCGACATCGTCGATCGGCCCGAGCGAGAGCTGCGCTTCGCCGGCGGTCGCGGCGGCGGGAAGCTCGATCTCCTTGCGGAACCAGACGATGCCGTCGAAACCCGGCAGGTCCTTCGCCTCCCAGAGGCCGGGTTCCTGCGAGGTCGTCCAGCCCTCGGGCTGCACGCGGTCGGCGGACCACGGTGCCTCGGTGCGCGAACCGACATCGTGCGCGCCGAACCAGTCGTTGAGCGTCTTCTCGTAGAGCGCCGCGCCGCGGGCCGGATCGCGCGCGACCTCGGCGAGCAGTGCGAGCGTCGCCTGCTGGCCGGGGAACTGCCGCATCGCCTCGAGGCTCGTCCACGCCTCGGCGGGCGTGCCGCCCCATGCGGAGTGGATCAGGCCGACGGGCACGCCGGCCCGCGCCTGTTGGAGAGCCCGGCCAAAGAAAAAGCCCACCGCGCTGAAGTCCGGCGCCGTTTCCGGCGAACACGGTTTCCATTCACCCGCCGCCTCGGCAAGGGGCACGGGCGAGGTCTTCTGCGCCACCTGGAACTGCCTCAACCGCGGCATGTGCGCGGCGGCCGTCTCGCGTTCCCAGCCGATGATCGGCTGCTGGCCGGCGCGTGGGCCGAGCTGGCGCTCCATGTTCGACTGTCCGCTGCAGATCCACACTTCGCCCACGAGCACATCCTGCAGCGTGATGGTGTTGGTGCCGCGGATGGTGAGCGTGTACGGCCCGCCCGATGGCAGCTCCGGCAGGCGCACGAGCCAGCGGCCGCCCGCCGCGGTCGTCTCGGCGCGACGGCCGGCGATCTCGACGACGACCCGCTCGCCATCGTCGGCCGTACCCCAGACCGGCACCTCGCGGCCCTGTTGCAGTACGGCGTGATCGCTGAACAACGGGTTCGGCCGCACCGCCGCCATCGTGGTGGAATAGGAAAACGCGGCGCAGGCGGCCGCGGGAACCAGAAAGCGCGCTGAAAGCATGCGGCGATGCAAGGCCGCCACTCGCGCCCATGCAAGCCACCGCCAAGGCATCCCCCGGGGCAACCCACCCCATAATCACGTGACCCGCCGTGGCACAAAACGTGCGGTTGCGCGCTCCGCCTATGGCAAACCCACCAAACCCAGCCCCAAACTACACCCGCATCCCCGGAGTTGTCGGCGTCGCCTGCTGCTCTGAAAACTCCGACTCCACCGAGACCGCAGGTGTCGGTGCGGAAGCACTCGAAGAAATCCTAATGTACCTGCGCCAGACAGCGTCGCTGATCGGCGAAGCCTTCGGCCTCGAGGGCCTCTCCGAGGTGCAGATCCAGAGCAAAGTCTCCGCCGCATTGTGCCTGCCGCGCGGCGGCGAAACCATCGGCCTGCTGCTCGCGCCCGCGACTCGTCCAGCCGACATCATCGCCAAGGTGGCCAAAATCCGCGGAGAACTCTGACCATGCAGTTCGACAAATTTGCCCAAAGCATCCTCGAGCTGCCCGATGTCGAGGGACTCTGCCTCGTCGAGGAAGCCTCGTCGGCGCTCCTCTACAACCGGATGCCCAGCTTTATCCCCGAGTTCGCGTTCGAAACCGCGCTCCGGCGCGTGTGCTCGCTCTACGAAGCGGTCGACGAGAACCTCCAGCCGACCGACGACTACGTCCTCAAATTCGCCGGCAAGAGCCTGGTCCTCCGCCGCGCGCAGGGCGTGATCCTCGTCGTCTTCGCAGCCGACAGCGCGCATCTCGTCTCGCTGCGGATCGTGACGAACATCGTCCTCAAAAACCTTCAGAACTCGTCGGCGATCCTCGCCGAACTCCGGAGTGCCCAGCGCCCCGTCGCCGCCGCGACCGCTCCGGTCCCAGCGCCCGCGGAGCCCCCGCCCGCACCAGTCGACACGCCGACCTCAGCTGCCGGCGATCCAGCGCCCAAGCGGCGGCGCGTCTATCGCGGCGTGGTGTTCTCCGCCTGAGTCGTGGCGATTCGTTCCGGAGACGAGCCCCGCACCGCTCACTTTCCCGCGCGGGCGGGCATCGTCACGCGCATGAACTCGGCGTTGGCCGCGCGCACCACGACCCAGCCGCGCAGGTAGTCGATCGCGATGAACTGGTGCGCCGTCACGATGAGCCAGAAAATGAGCTGGAAACGCAGTTTGGCCGTCTTGTGGCGAAAGTGTTTCTGCGCGAGAAACGCCCCCGGCCAGCCGCCGAGCGCCGCGATGAGGTGGAGCGTCGTCTCGGCCACGCGCCACTGGCCATGCCGCGCCCGCAGCTTGTCGAGCCAGTAGACGAGAAAGCCGATGATCGACATGCCCGCGGCGCAGCCGGCGACGAGCCGCCAGTCGTTGCGGCCGATCAGCTGCCAACCCGCCCAACCCGGAGCCGCCAACAGCACCGCGACCGCGAGCAGGTGCCACACGCGGATGCGGCCGCCGTCGTTGTGGTGCTCGACTTCAAGCGCGCACACGCGGCCCTGCCCATCTTTGCCGATGCGGAACTCCACGATGTCGCCCACCTCGGGGCGCTTGTGGTGCACGACGAAGCTCTCGCGGAAGAGGATGATGCGGTGCCCCTCGAACTGCAGCGCCCCGGTGCCACGGGCCTTGTCCCACTCCACGATGCGCGCGGAGAGTTTGATCGCCGACCCACGGGTCGGAGCTACGGCCGGGTTGTTGTAGCCGGGGGCGACGGATGCCATGCGCCCAGTAGTTCGACACCCCTCCCGAGGCCGGCAACTCCGGAATTAGGACTCGGCAGCGAGCTCCAGATACATCGAAAACTCGCCCGCCGCACCCGCCGCCCACTGGGGCGAGAGCTGCTCGATCTCGACGACCGGCGACTGCGGATCGCCGATGTAAACCTGTGTGAAAAAGCCCGCGTCCGGCGCCGCCACCTCCGCGCCGCGGCTCTCGCCGAACGCCAACATCAGCCGCCGCCCGCGTGCCGTCGCTGCGAGCGTCTGCGGCGGAAACGCCAATTTGTCGGAGCGCCCGGCAAACTCCACGCGCACCGCCGTGCCGCGCTCCGTCACGCCGGCGGGCAACGGGAAACTCGGCACCATCACCGGGCCGACCGCGCCGCCCACGCGGCAATACCCCCGCGGCCACGCAGCGCTCGGCGCGGACGTGAGCTCGACGACCGTGTCGCGCGGCGTCTGGAGGATCTGCATGACCTGCACCGCCTCGGTGCCACCGGCCGCCACCGCGACGCGGCACGCGAGCCGACCTTCGGAGACCTCGTAGATTCGGCGGAGACGCGGGAAACCGCGGCCCGCGTCGGGCATCGTGAGTTCGAGCCGCGCGCCATCGATGGCGACGTTCGCCGCCGCGGCGCGCTCCCACGCCTCAGGCGGCGGCCAACCCCAGAGCGCCTGCGGCCCGAGCCAGACGCGGTGCCCGCCCCAGCTGAACGGATCATCGCGCGTTTCCGTTTCGAAGAGAAGATTGCACCTCGGCTCCTCGGCCGGGCCGAAGTGCACCAGCCGCCCGCGTTCCACCGAGACGACCGCTCGCCACCGCTCCGTCGCGAGCGCGAAGGCGCGCTCGCCGCGCCAGGTCGTGGGCTCCCAATTCGCCGTCTGCGCGGTCGCGCCCCCGACGGCCACGTGCGCCAAGCAAGACGAGAGCGCGACGCAGCTGAGGAGAGCGAGTGGGCCGTTCATTTAACGCTAAGCCTAAGGAGAGAATCCGCGGCCAAGACAAGGAAGAGATAGTCGGTCGTGCCCCCGCCGAGCACGTACTCGGTCTGTTGCCAGAGGTACGGCCACTCGAGCAGCTCCGGGAAATCGGGCCGGATCAACGCCGTGCCCGACACGCTGCCGCCCGGCAGGTGCGACCGGTCGGCGCGGTTGAAACCGTAGCCTTGCGTGACCGAGTGCGCGCCCACGCCGGAGACAAACGACGCGGTGTTCGGTCCCGGGTGGTGCCCGAGGATGAAGTTCAGCGCCCGCAACGAGCCCTCGCGCGGGAAGATCTCCGGGAACGCGCGGTGCAGAAAATACTGCTCCACGCCAAACGCCTGGATCTGCCAGCCCGCGCCCCAGATATCCGGCTCGTACGGCACGCCGTACGGAGTCTTCGTCTCGAGCTCGGCCTGGTGCGCCCGGTAGTCGCGCGCGGCCGCCGTGATCGCTGCCGTGAACTCCGCATCGCCGATCTGCGCCAGCACGCGGCTCACCACCCACGCGACGCGCGGCGCGAGCGGCGGGAGTTTGTCCCCGCGGAGATTCGCGCAGAGCGCGTCGCGTTGGGTTAGGAGGTAATCGGCGTAGCGGCGTTCGCCGGTCGTGAGGAGCAACTCCACCGCGAGAGGCACGCGCATGCTGGGAAACGCCGCCATCCACGGCTCGCGTTTCATCTTGGTCTCGTCGGTGTGCGCCCACACGGCTTCGGCGACCTGCCGGCACTCGGCGGCGAGCGGGTCGTTGGTGCCGCGCAGCACGCGGGCCGCGGCGGCGAGCCCTGCGCCGGTGATGAACTCGTGGAACGGATTCTCCTCGGTGAACACCCAACGGTCGTCCGGCGAACCGACCACGCCGCCATCGACCGGCGGCGGATGCGCGGCGGCGGTCTTCGGATCGAAGACGACGTTGTCCGTCTGCATGCTGAACTCGCCGAGGTGCGTGTACTGCCGCTTCGTGGGCACGATGATGCCGCGGTAGAAACGCCCGAGCGCGCGATACCCGCCGAGCACCGTGGCGAGGCCATGCTCGATCTGCTGGAGCGCGTCGGGTTTGCCGTCGGGCCGCTGAATCTCGACGACGCGCCGCTCGGGGTCGATCGTCGTGCCGTCGTAATCGAGCTGGAAGTTCTCATACGCGAGCGCGAGGCCGTACACGGTCATGATCTGCGACTCGACTCGGAGGTCGTCGTCGCCGGCGTCGTGCCAGCCGCCGCGGTCGAGCCCGGGCACGGGTTCGCCGGGCTGGAACTTGCAGAGCGTGGACGGCCCCTGCGCGTAGCCGTCGAACAGCGTGAAGTCCGTCGGCGCCATGCGCGCGTCATCGAGGTGACACACGCCGTGCCACACGCGATAGCGGTCGTTGATGCGCATGTGGCACATCTGGATCGGCAGGAAGTATTCGAGCGTGGGCTGCCACACGCCGCGCGCGTACACGTCGTCGGCGATGCGGAACGCGTGCGTGCGCACGTCGCCATAGCTCACCACGTAGAGCCCTGGCGCGGTGAGCGCCGAGAAATCGAGGCGCAGATAATTCGAGCGCAGGAAACGCCCCCACTCGACGCCCGGCGCCGAGAGCATCGTCTCCAATTTTCCATCAAGGCCGACGCGCGACACGACCACCGGCGGGCGGCGCGCATCGCGCGGATCGAGCTCGATCGTCGCCCATTTCTGCTGCGCCGGATGGTAGCCGACCTGGGAAACCTGCACGACCGGCTCCGCCGTCCAGCCCGGGAGCGCGTGCGGCGTAACGAGCCAGTTGATCGCGCCCTTCGTCGCGCCCGCCGCGATCGTCGAGCGCACGACGAACCAGCCGTTGCTGTGCTGCGCGCGGCCGTCGACGAGCTCGAGCGTGCCGCCGTCATCGTTGCGGATCGTCGTGCGCAGCGCGTCGTCCTCCGGCGCGACGGTGAGCGTGCGGCCGGTGGCGAGCGCCGCCTGCTGGTACTCGCCGGCGCCGTCGAGCGTGCCCGGTCCGGCCGGCTGGAGCGGAAACTGGCCAGCGCTGTTTTCGGTGGCGAAACCCTTGCCGAAGAGCAGACCCGGGAAGAGCTCGAAGTTGAAACCCACGCGGCCGATCCACTCGGCGGGCAGCGGCGCGTCGAGATCGACCACGATGCGGAACGCCGCCCCCTCGGGCCGGATGCGCACGGTGTAACCAAATTTCAGATCCGGGTACTCGATCGGGTTGAAGCCCTTGCGGTTCTTCGACTCGTCGGGGAACGCGCAATGCACGCTCACCTCGCCCGTGGCGCGGGCGACGACGCGGTTCCCCACGACCGGCGTGGGCTGCCACTGGCCCGGCGTGCGGTCGAGACGGAGGTCGCCGTTGGTGGCGAGGCGACGGCCGTTGAGGATCATGCCCACGCCGCCCTGGTGGCCCTCGGGATAGTAGTCGTGCGCGAGCATCACATTGAGCCCGGGCATCTCGAGGTACTCGAGCTCGTTGAGGGCGAGTCGCGCCGGATCGGCGGCGGAGAGGGGCAACGCGGAGAGGGACACGGCGAGGGGAAGCCAGCGGAGTTTCATGGCGGGACGGAAAGGGTTCAGTGCGTCTCGATTGCGGTCGGCAGATGGAAAACGGCTCGCAGCGGCAGGTCGCGCGAGGAGCGGCCGATGACGATTCGGTACTCGCCGGCGTCGGCGATCCACGCGCGCCGCTCGGGCGAATAGTACGAGAAGGCCCGCGGCCCGAGCGCGATCCGCACGGGGCGCGTCTCGCCGGGTTGCAACGCGATCTTCGCGAAGCCCTTCAGCTCGCGCACCGGCCGCTCGACGGCAGGACTCACGGCCTCGACGTAAACCTGCACGACCTCCGCACCGGCGCGCGCACCGGTGTTCGTCACCGCGCACTCGACCGTCGCCACCGCGCCGTCTTCGCCGCCCGGTGTGACGGCCAGCCGCGCGAGCTCGAAGGTCGTGTAACTCAGGCCGAAGCCGAACGGGAAGAGCGGCTCGACGCCCTTCGCGTCGTTCCAGCGGTAGCCGACCAGCAGTCCCTCGTCGTAGTGCACCGTGCCGGCCTCGCCCGGATAGTGGCGCGGCAATCCCGAGGCATGTGCCGCCGAATCCGCGAGCCGACGAGGGAACGTGCACGGCAGTTTCCCCGACGGATTCACGTCACCGAACAACACCGACGCCAGCGCGCGCCCGCCCTCCATGCCCGCGTACCACGCCTGCACCACGGCCGGCGTTTTCTCGAGCCACGGGTCCATCGCCACCGGCGAGCCGGCGACGAGCACGACGATCGTGCGCGGGTTCGCCGCGGCGACGCGCGCGATCAACTCCGGCTGGCCGTACGGCAGCTCGAGCGAAAGCCGGTCGGTGCTCTCGGTGTCGTTGTGCCGCTCGTGGTTGAGCCCGGCGACGACGATCGCGACATCCGCCCGTTGCGCCGCCGCGACCGCGCGCTCGATCAGTTCCGCCGGATCGAGCTGCCGGTCGGGCGCCTCTGCGTATTCAGCGGATCCCGTCACATCGAACGACTCCAGCCGGCGGTACTTCGGCGCCACCACGCCGAGGGAGAACGTCACATCCGCGCGGCCGTCGACGCGTTCGAGCAGCCCGGCCAGCGGCGTGATCTCGTAGAACGCCTTGATCTCGGAGCTCTGCCCTCCGTGGGCCTGGAGGCGCACGGCGTTGTCGCCGATCACGGCGATGCGCCTCACCTGCGCGAGATCGAGCGGGAGCAGCGCGCCGGAGTTCTTGAGCAACACCAGCCCCTCTTCGGCGACCTTGCGCGCGAGCGCCTGGTGCGCGCGGGTGTTGAGTGCGCCCGGCGCGCGGCCGTCGAGCGCGCGCGTGGCGAGCAGCACGCGCAGGTTGCGCCGCACCTTGTCGTCGAGCAACGCGAGCGGAAACTCGCCGCGCTCGATCGCGGCCCGGAACGGCGCGGCGAGGAAATAGTTCTCGTACGGCCCGCGCGTGCCCATCTCAAGATCGAGCCCGTCGCGCGCCGCCTCCGCCGTGGAGTGCGTGCCGCCCCAGTCGGACATCACGAGTCCGCGGAAACCCCACTCGCCCTTGAGCACGTCGTTCAGGAGGTAGGCGTTGTGACAGCAATACTGGCCGCCAAACTTGTTGTACGCGCCCATCACCGACCACACGCCCGCCTCGCGCACCGCGGCCTCGAACGGCGCGAGGTAGAGCTCGCGCAACGCGCGCTCGTCGACCTCCACGTTGATCGTGCCGCGCTCGTGCTCCTGGTTGTTCAGAGCAAAATGTTTCACGCACGCGGCGACATCGCCCGCCTGCAACCCGCGGATCACGCCCACCGCCATCCGCGCCGCGAGCCAAGGATCCTCGCCGAGGTACTCGAACGTGCGGCCGTTGAGCGGCGTGCGCTGCAAGTTCACGCCGGGCCCGAGCAGGATGTGTTTGCCACGGGCGCGCGCCTCCGCCGCGAGCACGCCGCCGTAGGCCTGCGCGAGCTCGGGATTCCAAGTCGCGGCGAGCGCGATGGAGACCGGCAGCCAGGTCGAGAAATCGTCTGTGCGCCCCGCCGGCCGCCAACTGTGCGCGCTGATCTCCTCGCGCACGCCGTGCGGTCCATCCGATATCCAGAGCTTCGGGATGCCAAGCCGCGGCACGCCGGCGGTGCTGAACTTCGAGTCCGCGTGGATCAGGCCGAGTTTCTCCTCGAGCGTGAGCAGCGGCAGCAGGTCCCCCACGCGCTCGTCGAGCGGCGCCGCCGGATCGAGATAGCGTGGCCGCAGTTCATCGGCGGCGAACACGGCTGCGGCGCAGCAGCACAGGGAAAGCAGAGCGGCGGGGAGACGTTTCATGCGGGGTGCGCGCAAACTCCGCGCGCGCCGCGGGCACCGCCAATCAAAAGAGAGAACCGCGCCGGTGTGCGGCGCGCCGTTAATGCGGCCCCATGCGCCGCCCGCATACGGCGCTCGCAACATCCGTGGAAGAGACGGCTCGCCGGCCGGCGAGCTCGGCGACCTCGGCCTACCACCCGACCAGCGCGCGCAGCGGCCCGATCAACTCCGCCGCCATCTGCTCGTGCTGGAAGGCGACCGGGTGCGCGTTGGTGGGCGTGCCGGCGTGCTGGTGCAGCGGCGCGAAGGCTACACGCATGTCGCCGGCGGCGCGGGCGGCGGCGATTACGTTGCTCAGACACCGACGCTGGAACTCGCGCGTCTGGCCGTCCTTCGTCGCCGGGTCCTCGCTACGCATCGGGCTCTCCGTGAAGAGCACCGCGGCGCGCGGGTGCACGCGGCGGATGTCTGCGAGGAAGCCCGTAAACGCGGCAGTGAACACCGTTTCGTCGATCGGCTCGTTGAGGTCGTTCTGCCCGAGGCAGATCACGATGGCGTCGGGCGTGTACGCGGAGTGGTCCCACGCGGCGGCGGGATCGTCGGGCAATGCGCGCTGGAAAAACTGCGGGGCGGTCACGTCGCGGTCGGCGCCTTCGCCCTTCCAGTTGCGCATCACGCCGCGGCCGCCGCAGCTCACGAGGTGCACCTGCGCGCCGAGCGCCCGGCCGAGCAGCATGCCGTAGGAACGCGCGGCGTTCGCCATGCGCGAGGTGTTGTCGAGCTCCGGCGGGAAACGGTCGATGGCTTCGCCGCAGGTGATCGAGTCGCCGATGAACATCAGTTTGCGCGCGGGCGGCGGCGGCGGCGCGACGAGCTCGCAGCCGGCCGGCAGCTCGAACCCGTGGAACGACGCGAGGCCCTGCCAGTTCTCGTTGCGGCGGACGAGTTCGACCACCCAGCCGTCCTGCGGCGCCACGCCGCTGGGGAGCGGCAGTTCGCTGCGACCCTCGGGCAGGCGGATCACGACGGGGTCCCAGCCGTTCACCGTCAGGTTGAAGGCGCAGAACGGCGACGTCGCCCCGAACGCGAGCGTCGGCGCCGGGCCGCGGTACGCGAAACGGATCGTCACGCCCGGGAAACCCATCTTCGCCTCATCGGCGCCCGGGAAGGCGAGGCGACCGATGTACTGGATCCGCGGATCGCGCGGGGAGACGTGGGTGAGCGAAGCGGTCATGGCGGCGGGGGATGGCGGCGTTTCGGCGGTTCCGGCGCCGGCCGCGACAGCGGCGAGCAGGACGGCGGCGAGAGACGAAAGAGAAAGACGGAGCGGGGGATGGCGCATCGCGCGCATGCTGGAAGGCGACGCGGCGTTGGCTAGCCGTTTCCGCAGCCGTGGAACCCGGCGACCGCGGGCGCCGCAGCTAAAGAATGCCACCGCCGATCCGATACTACCGGCGCCATCGTCGCCGCGCGAAACCCACAACCTCGCGGCCCATCCTACCGCTCCGGCACTCGTCGGCATCGGCCGGATGCCTTTCGCAACCTCAGCCCACCTCGTCCATGAAACGCCTGCTTCTCGCTTTCATCGCCACCGCCCTCCTCCGGGGCCTGCCCACCGTCGCCCAGGCTGCTCCTGCGGACGAGGCCAAGGCGCTTGTCGACGAGGCGATCGCCTACATAGCCGCCAACGGCTCGGAAAAAGGCTTCGAAGCGATCTCCGCACCGCAGGGATCTTTCGTGAAAGGCGAGACGTACCTCTTCGTCGTCGACTTCGACGGCAAGGTCTACGCCCATGGCGGCAATCCCAAGCTGGTCGGCAAATCGCTGCTCGAGCTGCGGGACGCCGACGGGAAACCTTTCATCCAGGAGATGATCGACCAGGCGAAGAAATCCTCCGGCTGGGTCGACTACAAGTGGACGAATCCGGCCACCAAGAAGGTGCAGGACAAGTCGACCTACGTGGCCCCGATCCCCGGCCGTAGCGCCCTGATCGGCTGCGGCATCTACAAATAGCCGCCGCCGCGCCGCTTCTCCAGGAACACCAGCGTGACCCGCGGCGAGAGCGGCTCGGTGCGGATGGCGCGGTAACCGAGCTTAGCGTACAGGTGCAGGTTGCGCGCGCTACGCCCGCCGGTGAAGAGCTCGAAACGTCGCGCCTCCGGCATCGCCGCTTCGAGCTCCCGCAGCAGTCGCGCGCCAAGTCCGCGTCCTTGGAAATCTGGGTGCACAATCAACCGGCCGACATGGCACGTGCCCTCGGCCAGCCGCCCGCGCACGCCGCCAATCAGACGTCCGGCGACGCTCGCTTTCAACACGAGCATCTCGGCCAACGCGCGCTCGGTGGCGGCGAGCGGCTCCACCAGCGGCGGGATCGTCCAGTCGCCGCATAGCTCGGCTTCGCTGCGGTAGGCGAGGCGTTGCAGTTCGTGGAGCGTCGCGGCATCGCTCGGCACCGCACGCTCGATCACCGCGTCGGGAGAAGGCGGCGTGGCGTTCACGCGTTGTTCAACGGCACTTCACCGTTGCGGCAGGTAGTCCTCGCGCACCGGCGCAAACACTTCAAGCGCGACCGAGTCCGCGAGAATCGTCGCCTGGTGCTCCACGCCGCCGGGGATGCTCCAGCTGTCGCCGGGGCCGAGCTCGCGTTCCTCGCCGCCGACGCGCAGCCGCAGCCGGCCGCTGACGAGATAGCCGGTCTGCTCGTGCGGGTGCGCGTGCGCCGGCAGCACGCTGCCCGCCCGGAGGAGAAACTCCGTCATCAACATCCGCTCGCCGTGGCAGAGCGTGCGCCGCTCGATGCCGGGCAATGTCGGCGCGTAGGGAACCGAATCGTGTTTCGTGAACATAGGGGTGATACGTCGCCAGCGGAGCATGTCGCCGGCGTGGCGTCGATCCGCGACTGCACGGGGGCGGTCAGCTCGGCTCGTCGGGCTCAAACAAGTCCTCGATCCTGCTCCGGAAGAGGCGCGCGATCGCAAAGGCCAAGGGCAGGCTGGGATCGTAGCGCTCGCCTTCGATCGCGTTGATCGTCTGCCGCGAGACGCCGAGCCGGTCCGCGAGTTCGCCCTGCGACCATCCCTTCTCCGTGCGCAGTTCCCGCAGGCGGTTCTTCATCGGTTCCTCCACCAGAACCACCCCGAGAGAACCCCGTAGATCACCACCAGCACCGCGCACGCGTCGACCACGCCGAGCGGCCATCCGACGATCAGTCCGCCGCGGCGAAGCATCTCGCAAGCAAGTGCCAGTCCCATAAACATGGGCACGGTGAGCGCCAGCGCCTTCAGCTGCAACTGCCGCTGCAGCTCGTCCAAACCGTCGAGCCACCGGCACCAGTAACGGACGCCGATACCCCCCAGCAGGAGCACGACGAGGAGCAACGCGATCACGAGCGCGGCCCCTATCGGGCGCCGCGCGAACAGGTCCACCGCGCACGACTCCAGCAGGAGCGCCAGACCGACCGGCACGCCGGCCTTGAAGCTCAGGCGCGTGACCGCCCACGGATTTGGCGACGCCTCGGGAAACGATGTTTTTTCCATACGCCGACGACTGTAAAGCATCCTTTCCATGTGTCAAGTTTCCTTTCCAGTCTGCCGGCACTTGTCTCCGCGGCTCCTCCGCGGCACGCACTCCGGATCCGCCAGCACTGTACCGCTACCGGCCGGGAAGAACTCAAGAGACCACCGCATGTGTTCACCGTTCAACCGCGCCCACCGGGACTGCGGCCGTAGCGGGCACGATAGGCGCGGGCGAAGGTGTTCGCGCTCGCGAAGCCGCAGGCGCGCGCGACCTCGGCGAGACTGAGCTCCGTGGCGGCGAGCATCGTGCGGGCGTGCTCGAGCCGCAGCCGGCGCAGCATCGCGCCCGGCGCCTCGCGGTGGCGCGCGCGAAACTCGCGGATGAAGTGCTCGCGGGTGATGCCGCATTTCGCGGCGACCGTCTTGAGGTTGATCGGCGAGCGGAAATGGCTGCGCAGGTAGTGGAGGCCGAACTCCACCGGGTCCCGCTCGCGCGCCTCCTGCACCTGTTCGCGGTAGAGCGCGATGAGCAGCCGGTACAGCAGCTCCGATTCGTGGAAACGGTCCCGGAGAGAGCGCCGCCGCACGCCCTCGAAGAGTTCGTCGAACAGCGCCGTCGCCTCCGATTCCTCCGGCATCCGCACGACCGAGCCGAAATCCGCCCGGATCCGGTCGAAGAGCGCCCGCACGCCCGTCGGCGAGAAGGCCAAGAAACGGTGCTGATACGGCGCGGTCGCGTGCTCGGGGTATCCGTACACCGACGGCTCGCGGTGCGTGAAGAGCATCGCCCAGCCCGCGAGCACCGGCCGCTCGCCGGCCGCGTCGCGGAAAAACGCCTCCCCCGCGAGAGTGCGCTGCACGACGAGCCGGTCGGGGTCGCCGCGCGCTGCGTTGTCCCAGCGGTAGGCGACGCTGGTCTGGCGCTCCTCGGCGGCGGCGTGGACGACGGCGAATGGATCGGCGGCAGGAGGCGGAAAGGCAGTCATCGCGGTGGGCGAACATCACATTTTGCACCCGCCAGATCAATCTTCGACACTCGTTCGCCTCCGGCCGGGACCGCATACACTCCCGTCTTCCGCGAGAGCTTCATCACTTTTCGCCCCCAAACCTCGTTTCCCATGAAAACAATGCTCAGCCTGCTCCTCGCCGCGGCGACCCTCACCGCCCCGGCCGTCGCCCAGAAGTTCGAGGGCCTCGCCCTCACGCCGCCGATGGGCTTCAACACCTGGAACACCTTCGCCTCGAACATCAACGAGGGACTCATCATGGATACCGCCGACATCATGGTGAAGAACGGCATGCGCGACGCCGGCTACAACTACATCGTGCTCGACGACTGCTGGGCGCTGAAGGAGCGCGACGCCAACGGCAACCTCGTGCCCGACCCGGCGAAGTTTCCCGCCGGCATGAAGGCCCTCGGCGATTTCCTCCACGCGCGCGGTTTCAAGTTCGGCATCTACAGCTGCGCCGGCTCGAAGACCTGCGGCGGCTACCCCGGCAGCAAGGGCCACGAGTACCAGGATGCCCGGCTCTTCGCGTCCTGGGGTGTCGACTACCTAAAGTACGACTGGTGCTACACCGACACCCGCGACGCCCGCGAGGCCTACACCACCATGCGCGACGCGCTCTACGCCGCCGGCCGACCGGTGGTGTTCAGCATCTGCGAGTGGGGCAACAGCAAGCCCTGGGAATGGGCCAAGGATGTCGGCCACCTCTGGCGCACGACCGGGGACATCACCGATTGCTACGACTGCGTCCAGCGCTGGGAACGCGGCTGGAAGGTCATCCTCGACCTGCAGCGCACGCTCGTGCAGCCCAACGACGGCCAGAACAACGGCATCGGCAAGTTCGCCGGCCCCGGCCATTGGAACGACCCCGACATGCTCGAGGTCGGCAACGAAGGCCTGACCTTCGCCGAGTCCCGCGCCCACTTCTCGATGTGGTGCATGCTCGCCGCGCCCCTCATGGCCGGCAACGACGTTCGCAAAATGACGCCCGAGATCCTCGCCGTAATGACCAACAGGGAGGCGCTCGCCATCGACCAGGATCCGCTCGGCAAGGCCGCCTGGCCGTTCCGCACCGAGCCCGGCCGCGAAATCTGGGTACGCGAACTCGGCAACGGCGACTGGGCCGTCGCGCTCCTCAACACCGGCGACAAACCCGCCGAACTCTCGATCGATTTCGGCCATATGTGGTTCTTCGGCGGCAAATACCAGATCCGCGACATCTGGGACAAGCGCGACGCCGGCACCACCGAGAAGCCCTTCACAAAGCGCCTCGAGTCGCACGATGTCGCCTTCCTGCGCCTCACCCCTCTCAAGAAGTAACCACCCCCGGTGATCTTCGGCCGGCACCCGGAGCGCGCGCTCCGCGTGCCGGCTTTCTTCTGTACACCCGCTCGACTCGTCCCTCTAGCCTCTCGCCTATCCCTCCATGAAACGTGGTCACGCCGCCCACACCCGGGATGCCGCCGCGCGCGGGCTGCCCGGGGTCATGCCTCGTCCGCTCAAGCTCACGATGCTCGGCGCCGGCAGCGGTTTCACGCCCCGCCTGCTCAACGATCTCTTTCGCATCCCCGGCGAACAGGGAGGCACCATCGCGCTCGTCGATATCGACCCCGACCGCCTTGCGACCATGCGGCGCGTCGTCGAGAAACTCGCCGCGCAACTCGGGAAGACACACTGGAAGATCGTCGCCTCGCCCGACCGCGCCGAGATCCTTGCCGACTCGGACTACGTGGTGAACTGCATCGAGGTGAGCGGCACCGCCTGCGTGCGCTTCGACAACGACATCCCGCTCAAATACGGCGTCGACCAGTGCATCGGCGACACGATCGGCCCCGGCGGGCTCTTCAAGGCCCTGCGCACGATCCCCGTCTGGCTCGACGTCCTGCGGGATTGCGAGCGCCTTTGCCCGCGCGCGCTCGTCCTGAACTACACCAACCCGATGGCGATGCTCTGCCTCGCCGCGGGCCGCGTCTCGTCGATGCGCGTCGTCGGCCTCTGCCACAGCGTGCAGGGCACAAGCCACCTGCTCGCCGAGTACGCCGGCGTGCCGTACGCCGACCTCGACTGGGACTGCGCCGGGATCAATCACCTCGCGTGGTTCACCCGTCTCGAGCACCGCGGGGAAGACCTCTACCCGCGGCTCCACAAAAAGTTCGCCGCCGAGCTCGCCGACGCCGAACGCGAGCGCCGCGCCGGCCTCACCAGCGCCGACGCCACCGACGTGAAGCCGTGGATCAAGGCCGACATGGACGGCCTGCGCTACCGCCAGCGCGATCTCGTGCGCAAGGACATGTGCCTGCACTTCGGCGCGTTCATCACCGAAAGCTCGGGCCATCTTTCCGAATATCTGCCCTACTACCGCAAGAGCGCCGCCGGCCGGAACCTCCTCCGCCTCGGCTACGACGGCGGCTCGCGTTTCTACGCCACCAACTGGCCGAAGTGGCGCCGCCTCGCCGACCGCGAGCGCGCCGGCATGCTCGCCGGCCGCGTGCCCATGGATTGGGCACGAAGCTGGGAATATGCCTCATGGATCATCGAGGCGCGCGAGAAGGACGTGCCCTTCCGCATCCACGGCAACGTCATGAACAACCACGGCGGCGCCGGGCAGCTCATCACGAATCTCCCCGCCGACGGCTGTGTCGAGGTCGCCTGCTTGGTCGATCGCAACGGCGTCTCGCCCACGCGCCACGGCGCGCTCCCACCGCAGATGGCCGCGCTCTGCGCGTCAAACATGGCGGTGTTCGACCTCGGCGCGCAGGCCGCGATCGAGCACAGCGTCGAGAAAGCCATCCATGCGCTCCTGCTCGACCCGCTCACCGCCGCCCTCTGCACGCCCGCCCAGATCAAGGCGATGACGCTCGAGCTCTTCCGCGCGGAGAAACGTTTCCTCCCTGGCTACAAGTAGGTCCGGCGTCGCTGAATGGTGGATCCACTCAGCCCCATTGGGTAACGAAACTCGCCAAGGCTTTCGCCCCCTCCGCCGGGCACCGGATCTCGGCGCGTTTCGCCACGAGACCGCCGCGTCGACGCCGCCCATCGCACACGGGAAATGAAGTTGAACCGCCATGCCGCACGAGCTTCGCTCGCTCCGTGGCGCGTGGCTCCGAGGCATCCGCTTTAAGCACGCTGCACGCACCCCACCCCAGCATGAAACGATCCTTCCTCCTCCCAGCGGCGGCTCTGGCTTTCGCCCTTCTCCCCGGTCCTTCGTCCGCCGCCGAGAAGACGGATCTCAGCCGCACCACACCGGTCCCGCGCGATCAGCCGATCCCGATCGGAGATTTCTTCCGGCCGAGCCTGCTGCGCAGCCCGGAGATCAACGACGACGGGACCTTTGTCGCGGCGCTGATCACCAATGGCGAGGACCGCACCGACCTGCTGCTCTGCGACCTGAAGAAGAACACAGCCAACGTGCTCCAGGGCTCGAACGAGCGGGACATCTACGACACCACTTGGCTCTCGGGAAACTACCTCGTGTTCCAGACCGCCTCCGAGAAGATCTACGGCAACGGGCTCACCGTCGTTCGCGCCGATGATCTCCTGAACCCCTACTCGCTGATCCAATACTGCAACGCCTCGATCATCGCCCTCCCCGAGGCGGATCGCCTCCGGCCGCTGATCTGGATGCGCGAGGATCCGTTCACCGACGGACTCGATGGCGAGCCCATGATCGTCGACGCCAAGCTCGACGCCGGCGCCACCCCGAATCTCAACTCTGCCGCCTCCACGTGGTCGGACTGCGTGATCGTGCGAAAAGCGAACGATAAGCACGTACTGAAACGGTACGCCAAGCCCGGCGACATCCCGAGCGGTTACGTGGCCGACAAGGACGGCCAACTCGCCTTCGCCGTCTCGTGTGACAACAACGGCAAGCTCGCGCTGCATGAGCTGTCCGGCGAGAAATGGACCAAGCTCGCGCTCGATCTCGACGAAATCGACATCATGGGCCCGGGCGAAAAACCCGGCGAGCTCCTCGTGCAAGGTCCGCGTCAGGACGGCAAACCGCGCGATCTCCTCTTCCTGGACGCACGGTCCGGGACCGCCGGCGAGGCGCTTTACAGCGACTCCGGCTACGATTTCGACGGCTGGGTCTACCGCACGCCGAGGAGCCACATGGTGGCCGGTTATGTCTGCCATCAGCTGGTGCCGAAGAGCGTCTGGTTCTCCGAGTTCTACCGCGGGATCCAGTCGCTGCTCGACAACCAATTCAAGGGGCAGATCGCCCGCATCGTCGGCAGCGATCGCAACGAGCAGCATTTCCTCATCGTCACCTACTCGGACAGGCACCCGGCAACCTACCACCTGCTCGACATCACCAAACAGCCCGCCCAGCTCGGCCTCTTCAAGCAATCTGCCCCGTGGCTCGACCCGGAGCGGATGCGCCCGATGAGCGCGATCAAGTACAAGACGCGCGACGGCCGGCAGCTCGACGCCTACCTCACGCTTCCCGCCGGCGCCTCCAAGCAGGCTCCGGCTCCACTCGTGGTCCTTCCGCACGGCGGCCCGTGGGTCCGCGACAACTGGGGCTTCGACTCCGAGGTGCAATTCCTCGCCAGCCGCGGCTACGCCGTGCTCCAGCCGAATTACCGCGGCTCCACCGGCTACGACTGGATGTTTCCCGTTTCCGATCAATGGGCCTTCCGCAAGATGCACGACGACGTGACCGACGCCGTGAAAACCGCGCTCAAGACGGGCATCATCGACACGGACCGGATCGCGATCATGGGCACTTCGTTCGGCGGGTACCTCGCGGTGTCGGGAGTGGCCTACGAACCCGAGCTTTATCGCTGCGCTGTCACCGTCAGCGGCGTCTTCGATTGGGCAGCGGATCTCAAACGGATGAAGTACAACCAATTTGAGAACCCGCACTATGCGTACGCGCGGCGCAAACTCGGCGACCCGGAGAAACAGAAGGCGTATTTCGACTCGATCTCACCCATCGGCCATCTCGAGCAGGTTTGCGTCCCGGTCTTCGTCGCGCACGGAAAAGAAGACTGGGTCGTGAGCGTAAACGAATCGCGCAACCTGATCAGCGAGCTGAAGAAACGCGATGTGCCGGTCGAGGTGTACCTGCCTTCCGGGGAAGGGCACGGGATGTACTACCTGAAAAACGAGATCGAGCTCTACAGCCGCATTGAGGCGTTCCTCGCGAAAAACATGGTGCCGCGCACCAAGCCCGCCGCGACGACCGCGCCTGGCTCCTGACCTGTTCCGCCCGGCGAGCGGCGGATAAACACGCTGGAGCGAAACCCGCCAAGGGTTTCGACTCCCCCGCGCCGCACGCGGAAGCTCTTGGCGAGTCTCGCTACACGGTCTTCTTTCGCCAATGTGCGGCACTCCGCCGCGCGGGCCGCACGTCTCTACGCTCCCGATCGGCATCTTCCCCGCTCGCATCGCCCCATGCGCCGCACTCTCCTCGCCCTCGCCATGGCCACCGCCGTCCCTCTCGCCACCGCCGCCACGCCGACCACCCGTCCCGCCCCCGGCTGGCTGGAGGCCGCCGTCTTCTACCAGATCTACCCGCAGTCGTTCCGCGACTCCAACGGCGACGGCATCGGCGACCTGAGCGGCATCATCGAGAAGCTCCCCTACCTGCGCGACCTCGGCATCAACGCTGTCTGGCTGAACCCCTGCTTCGTCTCGCCCTTCCGCGACGCCGGCTACGATATCGCCGACTTCTACCAGGTCGCGCCGCGCTACGGCACCAACGACGATCTCCGCACGCTCTTCGCCGAAGCGCGGCGCCACGGCATCCGCGTCATGCTCGACCTCGTCGCCGGCCACACCTCCGACGAGCACCCGTGGTTCCGCCAGTCGCAGCGCCACGAGCGCAACGCCTACTCCGACTGGTTCGTCTGGACCGACAGCGTGTGGACGTGGTTCGCGCCCGGCCAGCAGGTCGTCGTGGGCGGCGCCGAGCGCGACGCCAACTTCATCCCGAACTTCTTCCACTTCCAACCGGCGTTGAACTACGGTTACGCAAAGCCCGACCCGAAGGCACCGTGGCAGCAGGCCGTCGACGCGCCCGGACCGCGCGCCGTGCGCGCCGAGTTGAAGAAGATCATGGCCTTCTGGTTCGACCTCGGCGCCGCCGGCTTCCGCGTCGACATGGCCGGCTCGCTCGTGAAAAACGATCCCGACGGCGCCGCCACCGCCGCGCTCTGGGCCGATTTCCGCGCGTGGATGGACCGCGAGTATCCCGACCGCGCGATGGTTTCCGAATGGTCGCAACCGCAGGTCGCGATCCCGCGCGGCTTCCACATGGATTTTCTCCTGCCGTTCGCGAAGCCCGGCTACCGCGCGCTCTTCCGGCCCGATGCCGCCGCACCCGCCATCTTCGACCGCTCCGGCAGGAACTCCATCCGCACGTTCCTCGACGAGTTCGAACCGCTCTACCTCGCCACGCACGGGCACGGCTTCATCGCCATCCCCTCCGGCAACCACGACACCACCCCGCGCCTCGGCGACGGCCGCGACGAGCGCGACTGCGCCGTCGCGCTCGCGTTCTTGCTCACCATGCCCGGCGTGCCGTTCCTCTACTACGGCGACGAGATCGGGATGCGGTCCGTGCCGGGTCTTCCGTCCAAGGAAGGCGGTTACGGCCGCACCGCCTGCCGCACCCCGATGCAGTGGGACGCCTCCGCCAACGCCGGCTTCTCCACCGCGTCCGCCACACAGCTCTATCTGCCGATCGATCCCGCCGCCGACCGCCCCACCGTCGCCGCGCAACTCGCCGATCCGCGCTCGCTGCTTCGGACCACGCAGGCCCTCATCGCGCTCCGCAAAGCCCACCCCGCGCTCGGCGCCAGCGGCGAGTTCGAACCGCTCGTCGCGGAGAAGGACGCGTGGCCGTTCGTCTTCCGTCGCTCCGCTGCCGGCGAAACCATCCTCGTCGCGCTGAACCCGACCGATCGCGCCGTCACCGCGGTACTCCCCGACTCTGTCACCGCCAAGTCGTTCGCCCCGCTGCTCGGCGAGCCCGCCACCTTCGCCCGCACCGGCGACAACTGGACCGTGACCCTCCCGCCCGTGAGCTTCGCCATCGTCCGCGTCGCAGAGTAGTTCTCCGCCGCTGAACGGCCTCAAGCGCCCTCAGCTGCTCTCCGGCGCCAGCAACACGTCAACCAATGGTTGACATACGATCAAGGCGGAGCCGCCACGCGGCACGCTTCCCTTCGGCGCACGTCACTGGAGGGTTGCAGGGATGCGCCGCCGATTCCCCCGCAGCAAAAACACCCCGTCTCACAGCTGGGACAACGCCGGAGCCGAGCCGCCGGCCGCCGCCATGGAACGACCATTCGTCACAGATCGTTCGCGACAGCCGGCAGCCTCGGCAAAGCTGGCCGCATGCATACCTCACCTCCGTTCTCCGCGGCTCCGCAATACCGCGGCCACGGCCTGCTTGCCGGATGCGCGCTGACCAGCTTCGCGTTGGCGCTGCTGCACGTCGCCTGCATCTTCACGGGCGAGGCGACGGCGCGCTTCTTCACCGCGCCACGCTTCGTGCTGGAGATGATTCGCAATGGCAGCTGGCTGATCATCCCGGTGTGCCTCGTGATCGTCGCGGTGCTGGGCACGTTCGGGCTCTATGCTTGGTCGGCAGCCGGACGCATGCGCCGGCTGCCGGCGGTGCGCGGCGGACTGTTGGCGGTGGGTGCGATCTACACGCTCCGTGGTCTGGCGCTGATTCCGCAGGCCATAGTGATGCTGAAGCACCCGGGGGTGTTTCCGTGGCAAGCGCCGGTGTTTTCGCTCGTGGCACTCGCGCTCGGGCTGGCGCATCTCGCCGGCGCCAAGCAGCGCTGGCGAGAACTCGCGCCGCGCCGGCTCAGTACTTCGTGAGCACCACGTTGCGGTAGAAGACCTCGGCGCCCTCGCTCTGCAACAAGATGCGGCCGGCGCGCACCGTGGCCTCCCGACCGGTGTTGACGAGCTGGCCGTTGACCCAGTGCTCGATCTCGCCGTCGCGGCAGATGACCTCGATGGTGTTCCACTCGCCGCGCGGATGCTCGTGGTTCGCGGTGCGGATGACGTGGCGCATGCCCCACTCCTGCTTCGTCTCGTTGGGCGACTCGAGTGTGGCGCCGGCGACGCACCAGATGTCGCCGCAATCCTCCTCCTGCACCTGGCACTCGATGGACTTCGGCCAGACCTGATCGGGCTCGCCGAGCGGGAAATGGTACAGGATGCCGCTGTCGCGCTTCCACTGGTCGCGCGGCGGGTAGCGTTTCTCGCCCCACTTGAACTCGGCGCGCAGGTGGTAGTTCGCGAAGCTCTCCTCGGTGGCAAGGTAGCCGAACTCGCTGCCCTCGATGTGCAGCAAGCCATCCTCGACGCGGAAGACGCCCTCGGGGTCCTGCCCGCGCACGCGCTTGTCGAGGAAGGGATACCAGCCGGCGAGGTCGCGGCCGTTGAGCAACGGCTGCGTGTTCAATTCACGGATCCAAATGTTGCGGAACGAAACCGGGTTGCCGTGATCCTGGAGCACGAGCGGTTGGAGGAACGGGTGTTTCTCGTACGGCGGGTGGCCGATCCACGCCGTGGGGCCGTGGAGGGCGACATGGTCCTGCACCAGCACGCCGTTGTGGAAAACGGTCACGACCGCGGGCGAGCGCAGGGAGCCGTCGCCGTTGAAGCGCGGCGCGGTGAACACGATGTCGTAGCTCTGCCACTGGCCCGGCGCGCGGCAGGCGTTCACGAGCGGCGCGGAATCCTTGTAGACTGAGGCGGCCTGGCCATTCGAATACGTCGGGTTGTTGAAGCTGTCGAGGACCTGCACTTCGTAGCGCCCCTGGAAGTAGAGGCCGCTATTGCCGCGTCCCTGGCCTTCGCCGCTCACGACGGCCGGGCTCCGCCACTCGAGGTGGAGCTGGCAGTCGGCGAAACCGCGTTTGGTGCGAATGCTCCCCGCGCCGGGCGCGATCGTCAGTACGCCGTCAACCATAGCCCAACCGACTGGACCGCCCTTCTCGGATTCCCACGCGTCGACGTTCGTGCCGTCGAAGAGCACGACCGCGTCGGACGGGAGGCCCGTCTCGGCCGGCACGGACACGACCGGCGGCACTGGTGTCCAGACTTCGGTGGCGGCAGGGTCGCCCGTGGGCGCGGCGAGGGCGAGACCGCCGGGACCAGCAAGTGCAAAGGTGGCGACGAGCAGAGGCGCAACTCGGGACATGGGCTTGAGCGTGGACCCACCGGTGCGGGCAGCGAGAGCAGAATGGGCGGCTCTCCTCGGTGGCCTCCGTTCGCGCGAAAAGGACCACCAGCCCACCGCCGCCGCACTGGACTCGCCCCGCGTTTCCTCCGCGTCGCGGCCTCCTTTCCGCGATCGTCCGCGGCGACATTTTTCCCGTTTGCACCGGCCCACCGCCGGCCAAGCTTCCGGTCGTGAACGTCTCCGGTCGATCGCTCTTCCTCGGCTCCTTCTCGCTCGTGCTCGCCGGCCTGCTCGCCGGGCTCTGGCTCTCCCACACCGATGCCGTCGCCGCCACGTTGACCAATCCGCCGGCCAAGGCGACACCCGCACCCGAAATACGCCCCGTGGCGCCGCGCACCGATCTCGGCGCGGACGAGCAGCGCAACATCCGCCTCTTCGAGGAGGCGTCGCCATCGGTCGTCTACATCACGACGGTCGCGCTCCAAGCCGAGTTTTTCAGCCGGGACATCGCCCAGATTCCGCTCGGCACCGGCTCCGGCTTCATCTGGGACGACTCCGGCCACATCATCACCAACTTCCACGTCATCCAGAACGCCGACGCCGCGCGCGTCACCCTCTCCGACCGCTCCACGTGGGACGCGAAACTCGTCGGCGTGGCGCCCGAGAAGGATCTCGCGGTGCTGAAGATCGACGCCCCGCGCGAGAAGCTCCACCCCATCCCTCTCGGCGCCTCACACGATCTGCGGGTCGGCCAAAACGTCTTCGCGATCGGCAACCCCTTCGGCCTCGACCAGACGCTCACCGTCGGAATCGTCAGCGCACTCGGCCGTGAAATCGAGGCCGCCGACGGTACGCCGATCCGCGATGTGATCCAGACCGACGCCGCGATCAATCCCGGCAACTCAGGCGGCCCGCTGCTCGATTCCGCCGGCCGGCTCATCGGTGTGAACTCCGCCATCCGCAGCCCCTCGGGAGCATCGGCGGGTATCGGTTTCGCCATCCCGGTTGATGCGGTGAACTGGGTCGTGCCCGAGCTCATCGCGTTCGGAAAACTGCGCCGCCCCTCGATCGATCTCGAGGTGGCCAACCCGTATGTCGCACGCCGTCTCGGCATCGGCGAGGGGCTGCTCGTGCTCGACGTCACGCCCGGGGGCGCGGCCGAGAAGGCCGGCATCCAGCCGACGAAACGCACCCGCCGCGGCGAGATCATCCTCGGCGACATCATTGTCGGCATCGATGGGCAACCGGTCCGCGCACCCGGCGATTTGCGCCTCGCGCTCGAGCGCAAGCAGCCCGGCGAGACGATCCAAGTGACTGTGGTGCGCAACCGTCGCGAAGTCACCGTCGCGCTCAAACTCGCCGAGCCACGTTGAAGCGTGGGGCAGAGCCGCCGAGTTTCGCGGAGCGAAACGGCGGCGCGACAGGCTCGGGCGGACGCCACAGCACCGTCGCCGCCAACTGCTCCGGCTGGGTGCGTAGGCCACTCGGTAGGTCGCTCTACGCGCGCGGAGCTGATCACAGCAGAGCCGGCCCGGCGGCACGGCGCGGCCGACGATTCCGACAGGCGTCAGCTCAACGAGCGCACCCAATAGGGGCATAACCCCGGCTCCAGCATTGCCAGCGCGGTCGATTCCCGCACGTTGAACGGCATGCCCGACCCAACGCCCGCCACCCGCACGGTGTGCGCCCACGTTGTGCTCGATCTGGTCGCCAAGTCCGCTGGCGATGCGATTGAGCAGCTCGCGGCTGGTTTCGCGGGGATCCCCGGCGCGCCCACCGCCCGCACGCTTGCCGCCGCGGTGCTCGAGCGCGAAGCACAGGCATCGACGTTTCTCGGCCACGCCGCCGCCCTGCCGCACGCGCGCCTGATCGGCGTGCCACATCTGGCGGTCGCATTCGGCCGCGCCCGCCGCCCGATCCCGTGGACACGCGACGGCGATCCGGTCGAGCTCGTCTTCCTGGGTGTCGTGCCGGCGGAGCAACCGCGCCACTATCTCGAGTTCATGCGGGTGCTCGCCCGCTCGCTTTCGCACGCGGCGACCGCCGAGTCCCTGCGTACGGCGCCCGACGAGACTGCGGCGCGCGAGTGGCTGCGCGATCACTTGCGGCTGCAATGAAGGAGCCGTTGCGCGAACTCAGCGGAGATGCCCTGCACGAGGTGCGCCGGCTGCGGCGCCTGTTGTTGGGACTCCGCCTGTGGACGTGGCTGCGGCCGAGCGATCGGCAGACGCTGCTCTGGTGGGCCTTCGCGGCGGGCCTGCTCGGCTCGCTGGGCACGGTGGCGTTCCGCCTCGCCGGCCATGCGCTGCAATCGATCTTCCTCGGCGGTGGTCACGACATTGTGGTGGCGTTCGCGGCGCTCGCCTGGTGGCAACGGCTCCTGATCCCGACCGTCGGCGGCGTGCTGGCGGGCGTGGTGCTGCTGTTTGCGCGGCGGCTGCGCGGCCGCAAGACGGACTACATGGAGGCCGTGGTCGTCGGCGACGGCCATGTTCCGGTGCAGCAGAGCGTGGTCCGCTCAGTCTCGGCGTTGTTCTCGATCTCGTCGGGCGAAGCGATCGGCCGCGAAGGTCCGCTCGTCCAGCTCGCGGCGGTGGCGGCGTCGCTGCTCGGCCGTTTTCGCCGGATGGCGCCCGCACGCTTGCGACTGCTCGTGGCCTGCGGCGCGGCGGCGGGCATCGCCGCGGCGTACAACACGCCGCTCGGCGGCGCGCTCTTCGTCGCCGAGATCGTGCTCGGCTCGATCGCGATGGAGACGCTCGGGCCGCTGCTGATCTCCTCGGTCGTGGCGGTGCTGGTGAACGGCGCGGTCTTCAACGACGGCCCGCTGTACAAGATCGGCGAGGTCGCTTCGCCCACGTTTGGCGCGATGGGATTCTACATCCTGCTCGGCCTGCTCTGCGGCGCCGGTGCGCACCTCTGGATGCGGCTGCTGCGCTGGTCGCATGCGTTGTTCGACGCAGCTCGGCTGCCGCTCGTCGTCCGCCTACCGCTCGGCGGAGCGATCGTCGGCACGCTGGCGCTCTGGCGGCCGGAGGCGGTGGGCAACGGCATGTCGGTCATCCAGAATATGTTGGTTGCCGGCCACTACACCGTACCGCTCCTGCTCACGGTGGCGGTGGTGAAGATCCTCGCGACGGCGAGCGCGTTCGGGTCGGGCGCGGTGGGCGGCGTTTTCACGCCCACGTTGTTCGTCGGCGCGGTGGTGGGGGCGCTCGTCGTGGCGGCATCAGCGCTCGTGCCGGCTCTCCCGGCGCTCGATCCGACCGGCTTCGTGTTGGCGGCGATGGGCGGTTTCCTCGCCGCGGCGGCCAACGCCCCCATCACGGCGATCCTCATGATCTTCGAGATGTCCCTCAATCACCACATCATGCTCCCGTTGATGGTCACGACGGTGGTCGCGCTCTTCACGGCGCGCCGCATGGGTGGCGAAAGCATCTACCGCGAGAGCCTGCAATCGGGCGGTCCGTCGCTCTTCGACGCGGAACTCGGCGAGCTGAAGGTCGCGCAGTTCATGCGCCGCGATTACCTCCAGATCCGCCCGGCGGCGCGGTTCAGCGAGCTCGCCGCGATGCTCCTGAAGAGCCGCCGCGCACACGTCGTCGTGACCGGCGAAAGCGGTGAGCTGCGCGGAGTGATCCAGCTGGCGGATGTCGAGCCCTACCTGCGCGACCCGTACATCGCCGAGGCGGTGCTCGCGATCGACGTGGCCCACGAAACCGCGCCGGTGCTCGACGGCGCGATGTCGCTGCCGCAGGCGCTGGAGATCTTCGCCAAGCACGAGTTCGACACGCTTCCCGTGGCCGAGGTAGCCGATGGCCGGCGCAAACTCGTCGGCGTGCTCGACCGCGAGGACCTCTACCTCGCCGTGTCGGAGATCACCCGCCGCTCGCGGGCGCGCGCGGTGTGAGGTGGCGCAACGGGTGCCGGACGCCAAGCAGCGGGCACGGCTACTAACGAGTTACTAATCATTCCCAAATTAGGAGTTGCCGAATGAGCTACTAATTTCACATTGGGTAGTAGTTAGCTAGTAGGTCGTCCGTCCACAATGCGCCTCCCGCAAGCCCCTCCCCCCCTCGAAAAGCTCTTCGCCAAGGTTGGTACGAAACGAATGGCAGCGATGCTGCCGCAGGCTACGACTCTTTGGCGGCAGGATCGCTATCTGCATTGGAACGAGCTTCGCCGCCGTCCCGCGCCAGACGATCTCACCCACGAAGAATGGTGGTTGCTGGTGAAGATGGGGCGTGGACCGAACCTGCGGCAGATCCCATTGGCCGACAAAGCCGGCCGGCCGTTCCAGTTCTCGATTCCCGATCCGCTCATCGAGCTGCTCCACTTGATCGACCGGGGCCTCGGCTCCGCGTGGAATCTGCCGGCCGCCGTTACACACCCGAGCACACGGGGTGAGTACGTCGTCAGCACCCTGATCCAGGAGTCGATCACCTCGAGCCAGCTCGAGGGCGCGGTCACCACGCGCGATGTCGCGAAGGAAATGCTCCGCTCCGGCCGCGCCCCGCGCGACAAGAGCGAGCGCATGATCCTGAACAACTATCGGACCATGCAGCGGATCATGGATGTTCGCGCCGAGCCGCTCACTCCGGAGCTGGTATTCGAACTCCACCGTCGCGTTACCGAGGGCACGCTCGAAAAGGAGGACGGCGCCGGCCGCTTCCGCACCGACGCCGAGTTGATCCGGGTGATGGACATGGAGGGGAACGTCTTCCACGAGCCGCCGCCGGCAATCGAGTTGCCCCAGCGTCTCGCAGCCATGTGCGATTTCGCCAACCAGCGCACGCCCGAGTTCTTCCTGCATCCAGTAATCCGGGCCATCCTGCTCCACTTCTGGCTCGCCTACGACCACCCGTTCGTCGACGGCAACGGCCGCACCGCCCGCGCACTCTTCTATTGGCTGATGCTCCACCAAGGGCTGGAGCTCTTCGAGTTCATCTCAATCTCCCAGATTCTGCTCCAGGCACCCACGCCGTACGCACTCGCATTTTTGCATACAGAAACCGACGACAACGACCTCACGTACTTCATCCTGCATCAAGCTTCCGTCATCCGTCGCGCAGTCCAGGCGCTACACGACTTTGTCGCTCACAAAACCGCGCTATTGCGCAGCACCGAGAAACACCTCCGCACTTCTGATGCCATCAACCACCGGCAGCAGGCCCTGCTCGCACACGCCATTCGCAATCCCGACACGCGCTACACCATCGCCGGACATTGCAACAGCCACGACGTTGTCTACCAGACCGGCCGGACCGATCTGCTCAGTCTGGTGGAACTGGGGCTGCTCACAGTCCGCAAATCGGGCCGGGCAATGGTCTTTCGCGCCGTGGAGGATCTGGAGGGCAAACTCGCCAATCTCGCCAAGGGCGAGACCCCGCGCCCGCTGAAAACCGAAGGTGGGCTGCCATTGAATTGGAGCCCACCCAACGAGCGGACTGCGCAGTAATGAGGCTATCCGCCATCACACGCTCGCCCGTGGATCGCCGCTCTCGCGAGCGGCGCCCCAGCACGAACAACGCAGGGTCTACACATGCCAGCCGTCTCCCTCAGATCTGTGGGTCGCGGTTGAGTTCGAGGCGGGGAGCGAGGAACTCCAGGAGCTGCTCGACGGCCTGTTCGGCGGTGAGCTGGTCGGTGCGCAGCTCGAGTTCCGGCTTCACGGGCGCCTCGTACGGCGAGCTGATGCCGGTGAACTCCTTGATCTCGCCACGCTCGGCGCGGGCGTAGAGGCCCTTCGGGTCGCGCGTCTTGCAGACCGCCACCGGCGCGTTGACGAACACCTCGAGGAAACGCCCGGGCGGCAGGCTCGCGCGCACACGGTCGCGGTCGGCGGCGAAGGGCGAGATGAATGCCGTGATCACGATCTGGCCGGTGTCGGCGAGCAGTTTCGCGACCTCGCCGGCGCGGCGGATGTTCTCCACGCGGTCCGCGGCGGAGAAGCCGAGGCCGGCGTTGAGGCCGTGGCGGAGGTTGTCGCCATCAAGCAGGTACACTTGGCGGCCGGTGATGAAGAGCTGTTTCTCGAGCTCGGTCGCGATCGTCGACTTGCCCGCGCCGGAGAGGCCGGTGAGCCAGACGACCAGGCCCGGGTGGCCGTTGCGCGCCTCGCGGGTCTGCCGCGTGATGCGGCCGGCGGACCAGAAGAGGTTCTCGGCCACGCCGCCCTCCTTGCCGCGCTGGAAATAGCGGTCGGGCAACACGACGCCGCCGCCCGAGGGAGCACGGCCGGCGTAGATGGCGAAACGGCTGGTGGGCGCGATGTGTCCGGTCACGTCGAACGCCAGCGGCTTCTTCGTGCGGATCGTGACTTCGGCGACCTCGTGGCGGGCGACGTAGGCATCGGCCCCGGCGCGCGGGACCTCGTTGAGCGTGGTGGCATCCACGACCTTCTCGATCGAGACGACCTCGGCCGAGGTCTCCTGTGTGACGAGCCGCACGGTGAGCGGTTGTCCGGGGCGGAGTTTTTCCTGCTGAATCCAGAAAATGCGGGCGCGGAACTGCTGGCTCTCGTAGGCGCCATCCTTCTCGTGCGTGCCGATGTGCCCGCGCTCGACGAAGATCTGGTCGGTGAGCGAGAGGCCGATCGCTTCGCCGGTCTCGGCGACCTTGCGGTCGGGCGTGCTCCAACGCTCGATCTTGGCCACGGTGGAGGTCTTGCCGCCGGGCGAGAACACGAGCCGGTCGCCCTCCTTGAGCGTGCCGGACTCGATGCGGCCAGCGAAGACGCGTTTGTCGTCCCAGCGGTAGACGTCCTGCACGACGAAGCGCAGGGGCTTGGCGGAGAGGTCGTCGGTGTCGGTGAAGCCGTCGATCGCCTCGACGGCGGTCGGGCCGGTGTACCACGGCATGCGCGCGCTGCGGCTGGCGATGTTGTCGCCGTGTTTGGCGGCGATGGGGATGAAGTGCGCGGGTTTGAGTCCGAGCGTCGCGAGAAAGACCGAGTATTCCTCGACGATCTGGCGGAAGCGCGCTTCGCCGTAGCCGGCGAGGTCCATCTTGTTCACGAGCACGGCGAGCTGGCCGACGCCGAGCAGCGAGAGCAGGAACGCGTGACGCTTCGACTGCTCCTTGATGCCCTCGTGGGCGTCGATCAGCAGGAACGCCGCCGAGGCGGAGGCGGCGCCGGTGACCATGTTCTTGAGGAACTCGGTGTGTCCGGGCGCGTCGATGATCGCGTACTCGCGCCTGGCCGTGTGGAACGGGATGCGCGTGGTGTCGATCGTGATGTTCTGCTCCTGCTCCTCGAGCAGCGCGTCGAGCAGGAAGGCGTATTCAAACTCCATGTTCTCGGCGGCGCAGGCCTTCTGCACCTGCTCGATCTTGCCCTGTTTGAGCGAGCCGGTGTCGAAGAGCAGGCGGCCGATCAGCGTGGACTTGCCGTGGTCGACATGGCCGACGACGACGACGTTGAGCCGTTCGGGCTCGCCGACCTTGGCGACGGTCGCGGTCACGCGGGTGGGCACGTAGCCGATTTCCGGCGCCAAGGCGCCGTCGGATTGCGGATCGCGGATTGCGGATTGCGGATTGGTGGACACGGAAGGAGCGGAAAGTTGGGTTGGTGAGGGCGTGTAGGTAGCGGGCGGATCGGAAAGGAGTGGTTCGGCCACTTCGCATTCCGGAATCCGCAGGCCGCATTCTAGAAGAAGCCTTTGGCTCGCAGCTTCTGCATGGCGTTGCGCTCGGCGTGGTCCTGGGCGCGGCCGGCGCGCTCGCTGGTCTTCGTCGTGCGCAGCTCCTCGATGATCTCGTCGATGTTCGAGGCGTTGCTCTCGACCGGATGCGTGATCGGCCAGCAGCCGAGCGAACGGAAACGTTTCCCCTCGCGGGCGAAGTAGAGGCTCGGGATCGGGATGCCCTCGCGGCGGATGTAGAGCCAGATGTCGAGCTCGGTCCAGTCGAGGATCGGCTGCACGCGGACGTTCTCGCCGGAGCCGACGTGGGTCGCGAACTGGTTCCAGAACTCCGGCGGCTGGTCCTTGTAGTTCCACTCGTTGTCCTTGTTGCGCGGGGAGAAATAGCGCTCCTTCGCGCGCGTCGGATCCTCGTCGCGGCGCACGCCGGTGATGAGCGCCTGCCATTTGCCCTCGGCGAGCGCGCGCTGGAGGGCGAGCGTCTTGAGCTCGTGCGTGACGGTGACGGGGTCGTGCGTCTCGTAGCCGATGCCGCGCTGGCGGGCGTCGGTGTTGATCGCGACCTTCACCTCGACGTTGTGGAACTTCGAGGCCCACTCGCGGAATTGGTACATCTCCGGGAACTCGTAGGTCGTGTCGATGTGCAGCAGCGGGAACGGCACGCGCCCGAGGAACGCCTTTTTCGCCAGCCAGATGAGGACATTGGAGTCCTTGCCCATCGACCACGGCATGACGATCGAGTCGAAGCTGTGGTAGGCCTCGCGGAAGATGTAGATGCTCTGTTGTTCGAGCTTGGTGAGATGATCCATGTGCGGACGGAGACGTAAGAAAACGTGGCTTTGTTGCGGAAGTTCAGATCGACGGCGCCTCGGGCTCGGCCACAGGCGCGGGAGCATCGACCTTTTTGGTGAAAGTGTGAATCCCGCATTCGGTCTTGTTGAAACCGGTCCAGCGGCCGGCGCGCTCGTCGCCGCCGGCGGCGGTCGCCCGGGTGCAGACGGAGCAGCCGATCGAGTGATAGCCGCGGTCATGGAGCGGATTGTACGGGATGCCGGCCTCGCGGATGAACCGCCACACGGCGTCGCGCGTCCAGTCGGCGAGCGGGTTGAGCTTCCACAGGGCGCGCTCGGCGGAGCCGTTGAGCTGGTGCTTCTCGAGCACGCCGGTGCCGGCGCGACCGGCGGACTGCTCACGGCGCAGGCCCGTGATCCAGCAATCGGCGGATTCGAGGCGAAGGCGCAGCGGCTCGACCTTGCGCATCGTGCAGCAGAGGTCCGGATCGGTCTTCCAGAGCTCGGGGCCGACGTGCTGGTTTTGCGCGTCGACCGTGAGCGCCGGTCGGAGCGCCTCGATGCGCAGACCCCAGAACGTTTCCAGACGGCGCTTCAATTCGATCGTCTCGGGAAACAACAGGCCCGTATCGAGCGTGAAGATCGGGAAATCGAGACCCGCGCTGCGGGCAAGGTGGATGGCGACGAGGCCGGCGCCCTGGAAACTCGTGCCGATCGCGGCACGCTCTCCAAAGGCCTCCCACGCCCAACGCAATCGGTCCTCGGCGGGAAGCTCCGTCAGGTCGGTGTCGGCGAGATAGGGATCGAGAAAACGCATGGTCTTCGGCGCTGTGGCGCATCAAGCACGGCCTGTGGCGCATGGCGGCGCAGCAGGCGGCTCGGCGGCGGACAGCGCGTGACGGTTTTCAGTTCAGCACGGCGCGGTTGGTGAAGTCGCCGAAGCGCTCGCCCGGCTGCCGCTCGGCGACGAAGCGCCGCAGGAGCGGGCGGAGCTCGGCGACGACGTCGTCGAATTTCACCGACTCCTTGTAAAGCCGGGTTAGGCGCATGCCGAGATGGTCGCCGCCGAGATAGAGGTTGTACTTGCCCGGCGCGCGGCCCACGAGGGCGAACTCCGCCAGGTACGGGCGCGCGCAGCCGTTCGGGCAACCGGTGATGCGGAAAACGATCTCCTCGTCGGCGATGCCGACCTCCGCGAGCAGCGCCTCGATGCGCTCGATGGCCTGCGGCAACACCCGCTCCGCCTCCGCGAGCGCGAGCCCGCACGTCGGCAACGCGACGCACGCGAGCGCGGCCTTGCGGAACGAGCTGCCCTGGTGCGCGAGATCGATGCCATGCTCGGCGAAAAGCGTCGTCACGGCCGCCTCGTCCTCCGCACGGATACCGGCGAGGATGACGTTCTGCTGCGCGGTCAGGCGCACCTCGGGCCGGAAGCGCTCGACCACCGTGCGCAACGCCGTGCGCAGCGTGTGGCCGGGCTGGTCCTTGATGCGGCCGGCCTCGACGTAGAGGCCGAGAAAACGTTTCCCCTCGCCCTGATCGTGCCAGCCGTAGAGGTCGATCTGGCGCGTGAACTGGAACGGCTTCGCCGGCTCGAGTGCGAAGCCTGCGCGCTGCGCAAACTCGCCGCGGAACCACTCCACGCCGCGCTCCGCGAGCACGTACTTCAGGCGCGCATGCTTGCGGTTCGTGCGGTCGCCGAAGTCGCGATGGATCGTCACCACGGTGCGAGCGGCATCGAGCACGCGATCCGCCGGGAGGAAACCGATGACATCCGCGGCGCGCGGATAGGTCGCGGCGTTGCCGTGGTTCATGCCCATGCCGCCGCCGGCGAGCAGGTTGTAGCCGAGCAGGCGCGCCGGATCCGCCGGATCGGCGATGGCGACGAAACCGAGGCAGTTCGCGAAGACGTCGGTATCGTTGAGCGGCGGGATGGCGAAGCCGATCTTGAATTTGCGCGGCAGGTACGTGCGGCCGTAGAGCGGATCGACCTCGGCCGTCGCCTCCGCGAGCGGGCGGGCGCGCGGCAGGTTGAGCTCCGCGCCATCGAGCCAGATCTCGTGATAGGCCGTGCGCTTCGGCGCGAGTTCGTCGGAGAGCCACGCGGCGTGCGCGTAGACCTGCGGCGCGAGCGGACTGATGCTCGGCGTGGACGGCGCGATCACGTTGCGCACCACGTCGCCGCACGACGCGATCGTCGACGCCAGCGCCTCGTGGATGCCGCGAATCACGGCGCCGAGGCCGCTCTTCACCACCCCGTGCCACTGAAACGTCTGCCGCGTGGTCACACGCAAGGTCGTGTTGCCATGGCGCGCGGCGAGCTCGTCGAACGCCAGATACTGCGCCGCCGGCACCACGCCGCCCGGGATGCGCGCGCGGATCATGAACAGGTACTGCTTGCCGGTCTTGCGCTTGTCGCGGTCGTCCTGCTGGTAGATGCCATGAAACTTCAGGAACTGCTCGTCATCCTCGTTGAAATGGTCAGTCGAGGCCTCGGCGAGCGTCTGCGCGATCTGCCCGGAAAGGGCCGGCGACGCTTCCTTAAGGAGCTCGTTCTTAGAGAGTTTTGGTGCGGCTGCCGGGGTGTCGCCAGTGGTCGTGGTGGACATTTTCCTTGTGTTGTTGGTAAGTTGAGTTAACTACTTAACACATGCCGTCAACAACATTCTCCGCTCCTCGCGTCTTCCTGGTCGGCGCCGGTCCCGGCGACCCACGTCTGATCACGCTGCGCGGCCGCGACCTCATCGAGCAGGCGGAGGTGATCATCCACGACGAACTCGCCAACCGCGCCCTGCTCGACTGGGCCGCGGCGGGCGCCGAGCTCGTGTACGTGGGCAAACGCGCCGGGCATCACCACGCCGACCAGGCGGAGATCAACCGCCTGCTCGTCGCCCATGCGCGCACCAGGCGCCGCGTCGTGCGCCTCAAGGGCGGCGACCCGCTCGTCTTCGGCCGCGGCGGCGAAGAGGCGGCGGCGCTGCGCGAAGCCGGGATCGCGTTCGAGATCGTCCCCGGCGTGACGGCGGCCGTCGGCGTGGCCGCGACCACCGAGATTCCGCTCACCCACCGCGGCGTGTCCTCGGCTGTATTGTTCGTCACCGGACACGAATGCGCGGAGAAAAGCGGCACCGCCGTCGACTGGGACGCCATCGCGCGCGTGCGCTGCACGATCGTCGTCTACATGGGCCTGAAGGCCGCGCGCGCGATCGTCGCCCGCCTGCTCGCCGCCGGCGCCGATTCGGAGCTGCCAGTCGCGCTCGTCAGCCGCGCCACTTTGCCCGACCAGCAGGTGCTCGTCGCGACGCTCGGCGGTTTCGAACAACAACTTCTCGCCCGCGAAGTCCCCTCGCCCGCGCTGCTCGTGATCGGCGAAGTCGTTCGCCAGAACCCGCAGGCCGCCGTCGCCCTCGCCGCGCTCGCGCCGGCTACGACGGAATAGCGCGCAGGCCCTGCTCGAGCCGCTCGGCGAGCAACTCGAGCACCGCCGGATCGCCGCCCAGCAGATCCGTCATCGTCGCGCGCAACGCGGGCCGCTCCGCCTCGGCCGCGCGGCAGATCTGCGCCACGTCGCCCTCGGGCCCGGCGTGACGGCCCGGCGAAAGAAACAGCATCGCGACGATCACCGCACCCGCATCGAACGGCGCGCGCCGCAGCAGCGCCGCCAGCAACGGATCGGCGAACGCGTATTCCTCGCCCTCCCGTCGCTCCATCGAACACGGCGCCACCGCCCGCACCGCGTCGCCGAGCCGCTCGCGCAACCGTGCTGCGACCGCGTCGCGCACCGCCGTCACCTTCGGCTCCGGGCTGCCGTGATCGACGACCGCGACCGCCGGTCGCTCTGCTGCCGCGCCGGCGGACTCGCGCTCCGCGAGAGTCGCGCGCACCCGCTTTTCCAGCACGCCGGCGAGCC
>DATGXA010000273.1:0-42059 GCA_035299125.1 Opitutaceae bacterium | reverse complement strand
AACGCTCTTCGAGGATTACCACCGCCGTTTCCAGGCGCTGCTCGCGCGTTACCACGACCCCAAGACCGTCGAACAGGCGCTCTACGCGACCGAGATGCGCAACCTCGATCTCTTCGGCTACGGCGTGAAGAGCTTCGCCCTCTCCTCGATCGAGACCGCCATCGACCTCTCCGGCGGACGGATTCCGGCGGAGGAACTCCGCGCCCTTGTGCAAGGAGCGAAGGACATGCTCGCGCACCCCGTCGAGCTCCTCGACGGCGCCGCTGAAACCATCGCCACGCTCGCCGCCGGTTTTCGCCTCATCGTGATCACCAAGGGCGACCTCCGGCACCAGGAGCGGAAGTTCGAAAACTCCGGCCTCGCTCCGCACATCGCGCACTGCGATGTCGTCGCCGAGAAGGACGTCGCCACGTACACGCGCATTCTCGCCCGCCACCAGATCGCGCCGGGAAACTTCCTCATGGTCGGCAACTCCCTGCGCTCCGACATCCTGCCGATCCTCGAGCTCGGCGGCCACGGTGTGTACATTCCGTATCCGCTGATCTGGGCGCACGAAAACGTGCCCGCGCCCACCGCCAACCCGCGCTTCCACGCCGCCGCGAGCCTGCGCGAGCTGCCCGCGCTCGTCGCGAAACTCCGCGGCTGAGCGACGGCCACTCCGCCGCCCACGGCGCTCACCTTGCGCGCGGCCAGTCCACCGCGGACCATCTCGCGGCGTCGAAACCCACGAGCCCGAAATCCGCCCCCAGAACGAACGGCCGTTTCACCAGCCGGCCGTTGCCGGCGAGCAACGCCAGCGCCTCCTCCACGCCGAACGCCGGGAGCTTTGTCGCCAGATTTTGGGCGCGATACTCGAGCCCGGAGGTGTTGAAGAGCCGGCGCACCTCGCCGCCCTGTAGCGCGAGCATCCGCCGCAGCTCCGCGGGCGACGGCGGCTGCTCCACGATCGGTCGCTCCTCGAAAACGACTCCGCGCTCGCGCAGCCACTGCACGGCTTTGCGACAGGTGCTGCAACGTTGGTAGGTGTAGACGACGGCGGACGCAGAACGCATCCCGCTGCGTTACCCGCGCCGCCCTCGTCTGCCAAGTCCGCGGCGGATCCGGACGCATCCGAATCCGGTTTGCCCCGGTTCATGCCGTTCCGAAACATCGCCCGATCATGTTCGCACCCGGTTCTCTCCGCACTCCTCTCACCGCCGGCGCCACGCGCGTCCTGCTGCTCGGCTCGGGCGAGCTCGGCAAGGAGGTCGCCATCGAACTCCAGCGCCTCGGCTGCGAAGTCGTCGCCTGCGACCGTTACCAAAACGCCCCGGCGATGCAGGTGGCGCATCGCAGCCATGTCTTCCCGATGCTCGATGCGCTCACGTTGCGCCGCGTCATCGCCGCCGAGAAGCCCGACCTCATCGTGCCGGAGATCGAGGCGATCGCGACCGATGTGCTCGTCGAACTCGAGAAACAGGGCCAACGCGTCGTTCCGACCGCACGCGCCGCGAAGCTCACGATGAACCGCGAGGGAATCCGCCGGCTCGCCGCCGAGGAGCTGAAGCTGCCCACCTCACCCTATCGCTTCGTCTCCACCGAGGCCGAGGCGGCCGACGCCGCCCGCGCGCTCGGTTTCCCCTGCGTGCTCAAGCCGATCATGTCGTCGAGCGGCCACGGCCAGAGCGTCGTGAAAACCGCCGCCGACCTCCCGCGCGCGTGGCGCTATGCTCAGGAAGGCGCCCGCGCCGGCGCCGGCCGCTGCATCGTCGAGGGTTTCATCCGCTTCGACTACGAGATCACGATGCTCACGGTCTCGGCGGCAAACGGCATCCAGTGCTGCCCGCCTGTGGGCCACGTGCAGATCGACGGCGACTACCGCGAGAGCTGGCAGCCCTGCCCGATGTCGCCCGCCGCGCTCGCCCGCGCCGAGGAGATCGCGAAAACCGTGGTCGGCGCCCTCGGCGGCTGGGGCATCTTCGGCGTCGAGTGCTTCGTGCGCGGCGAAGAGGTGATCTTCAGCGAAGTGAGCCCACGTCCCCATGACACCGGTCTGGTCACGATCGGCAGCCAGCAATGGTCGGAGTTCGCCCTTCACGCCCGCGCGATCCTCGGCCTGCCCGTGCCTCCGATCCGGCTGCTGCGGCCGGCGTTCAGCGTAGCGTTGCTCGGCGAGGGCGACGGCGTGCCGACGTTCTCCGGGCTCGAGCGCGCGCTCGCCGTGCCGGAGACGCATCTGCGCCTCTTCGGCAAACCCGAGTGCCGCGGCCACCGCCGCCTCGGCGTGGTGATCGCGACCGGGGAAACGGTCGAGGAAGCCCGCACCCGCGCCCGCGAATGCGCCGCCGCCGTGCGGATCGAGATCGCCTGACACGGGCACGCCCGGTCGCCACAGCGCCGCTCACCGCGGGCGGCGTTGTGAACAATGTGTCGGCAACTTCGGTTCGCCCCGCAGCTGCGTTTCCCGCAAACCGTGCCCTTCTGCGATGAACGCCAAGGTTCTCCTCGTCGATGACGAGCCCACTGTGCTCGCCTGCGTCTCCGCCGCCCTGTCGCGGTTCGGCTATTCCGTCACCACCGCGAACTCCGGCGAGGCCGCCTTGAGTCGGCTCGAGCGGCACCCCTTCGATCTCGTCATCACCGATTTTCGCATGCCCGGCGTCAACGGCGCCGCGGTGGTCGAGGCGGTGCGCGAGCGTCAGGAAGACGCCGCGATCCTGCTCATCACCGGTCTCTCCGAGGAGCTCCCCGCTTGGCTGCGCACCGGGCCCGCCGCCGTGCGGATCCTCACCAAGCCGTTCCTGCTCACCCAGCTCCGCGCCGAGGCCGAGACCGCCCTGCGGGCCCGCACCGCGCTCGCGGTCTGAGCCGCCGCGAGACGCCCCGACGTCGCTCAGGCGGACACGTCGGCACTCGGGAACTTGCGCCGAACGCGTTCGCGGTAGAGCAGGTACAGGCCTGAGCCGATCACGATTCCGCCACCAACAAGCGTCCACCGATCAGGGGCGTCGCCGAAGACCGCGAGGCCGAACGCCACCGCGCCAAGGATCTGCGCGTAGAAAAACGGCGCGAGCGTCGAGGCCGGCGCGTGGCGGTGCGCCACGATGAGCAGCCAATGCCCTGCCGCCCCGATCGCGCCGAGCGCGAGCAGCACCGCCCACGTGAGCCAGCCGGAGGGCGTCTGCCAGTTCACGAGGAGCGTGGGCGAAACCAGCAACGTGCCCACGAGGCTCGTGTAGAGCATCGTCGTCTCCGCGCGGTCGTGCGCCGCGATCATCCGCGTCGCGAGAAAATAGAACGCGTTGGAAAGCGCCGCGAGGACCGCAAACCCCATCGAGCCGGAGAAACTCCCGCCAAACGGTCGCGTGATCACGAGCACGCCCGCGAAGCCCACGAACACCGCCACGAGCCGCCGCGGCCCGATACGTTCCCCGAGCACCGGCCCGGCGAGCAGCGCCGTGATCAACGGCGCCGAGAAGTTGATCGAGGTGAACTGCGTGAGCGGCAGTTTCCTCACCGCGATGAAGCAGCCGAGCGTCGAGCCGATCAGGCAGAGAGCGCGCCCCCATTGCAGCACCGGCCGGCGCGAATGCAGCAGCTCCGGTCGCCGCCATACCCGCAGTGCCGCCGCCGCCACGACCAAGCTCACCACGTACCGCATCCCGGCGATCTCAAGCGCGGGCACCTCGTGCCGCCCGAGCCACTTCGCCGAGGCATCCATGCACGCAAAACACGCCACCGCCCCGAGCAGGATGAGGATCCCCTTGAGCGGCTTGGTCGGAGCGGCGGTCGGCGTTGTTGTGGCCATGACCGGCCAACTTGCCGCCCTGCGGCGCCCCACGCCAACCGATTCCCGCACCCTCGCCACGCCAGCCCTCCGTCGCGAGCGGCGACCTGAGGCCAACTCCTCGGATACGCAGGCGTTCGCCTCCGGTCGATTACCGGCTCGCCGCCACCCGGTAGTGCCGGCATTGATTCCGGCTCAATCCAGCCAAACATGAAAAGCCTCCTTGATCGGGTTGCGGCAGCCTTCCGTCCCGCCGCCAACCCCCGCCCGCCCGCCGGTCCGACCGACGGCTTCAAGGTCTTCGTGCGGATCGACGAGTCGCTCATGGCCGATCGCCGCATCCGCAAATACGAGAAACCGATGCACGCCGCTCTCATGCTCGCGCGACTTGGGCATGTCGTCGGCGGCGGCTCCGTCCAAGGCACCGACGGCACGATCCACTGGGTGAGCCTCGAGCTCCGGCTGCGCGATCTCGAGGGAGCGCTGCATTTCGCCTGCGCCAAACTGCGTGAGCTCGGCGCCCGCGAAACCTCCACCGTGAAGTTCGAATACCACGGCCGCTCGATCACCCGCCCGATCGCCTGAGCGCCGCAGCCGCGAGCGGCGCGCTGCCGCCTCGACTTCGCCCGCGGCCGCCCGCACGCTCCGCCGCATGTCGAAGATCTACGAACAACTCCGCGCCGACATCGTCACCGCGCTCAAATCCCGCGACTCCGTCACCGCCCTCGCGTTGCGGACCGCCGACGCCGCGATCCAGCGCGCGGCGATGGACCAGAACAAGCCGATCGACGACGCCCTCGTCACCGCCGTTCTCCGGAAGTCCGTGAAGACGCTCGCCGAGGCCAAAGCCGATTTCGAGAAGGGGGGCCGCCCCGACCTCGCCGCCGCGAACGCGAACGAGATCGCGTTGCTCGAAAAGTATCTTCCCGCCGGTCTCAGCGATACGCAGCTCGACGCCATCATCGTTGAGGCGATCGCCGCCACAGGCGCCACCTCGCGCAAGGACATGGGCAAGGTCATGGGCGCGCTCAAGAAGCACGAGCAGGCCGGCCTCATCGACTTCGGCGCCGTCAGCAAACTCATCCAGGCGAAGCTGCCCTGAGGAACGCGTCCGTGTTTCTCGCCGGGGCGGCAACTCGCGGCGCCTTTTTGGGGCCGCCCCACCGCCCGGCGGAGTTCGTTGTGGAGCTGCTCGCGAGAACAGCTCTCCATCACGCGGCATTCGGCTATGCGGCGCCCGTTTGCCGCCGCAGTGCTTGCGACTACGTTGTGGCGTTCCGCCCCGCCCAACCCGAACCGGAGGAGTTCGCATGCACTCGGTCAAGCTACACCTCGAGCAGGAGGAGTTTCAGCCGCTCGCGCGCCTCGCCGAGCAGCTCAAGATCGACCCGGCCGACATCATCTACGCCGGACTCAACCGCGTGATGCAGCAGGCCGGCGAAGTCGCCATGCAGCAGGAGATCCTGCTCCTGCGCTCCGCCCGCCAGACGCAGCTACCCGGCTGGGCCGACCACGCCCGCGAGATCCACGCGTACGAGAGCATGACGTAGCCGCGTCCGAGTCATCGCGCCGGTGCTCCGCCACGACTTTGTGGCGCCGCTCGTGAGAGCGGCGATCCGGGCGTGCGCGGACCGCGCTGAAGAAATGCCTTTCCGTTTGACGGCTCCCCCTCCCCGCCAACGGTGGCGCGCGCTACCCGTCCGCCGATGAACCGCGTCCACATCAAGACCTACGGCTGCCAGATGAACGAGCGCGACAGCGAGGCTGTCGCGGCGATGCTGCGCGCCCGCGGTTACCGCATCGTCGCCGACGAGCGCGACTGCGATGTGCTGCTGTTGAACACCTGCTCCGTGCGCGACCTCGCCGAGCAGAAGGCGCTCGCGAAGGCGGAAAACGTCGCCGTGCGCAAACGCCGCCAGCCGGAGTTCGTCCTCGGTATCCTCGGTTGCATGGCGCAGAACCGCGGCGCCGAGCTGCTCGATCGCCTGCCCGACCTCGACCTCATCGTCGGCACGCAGAAGTTCCACGCCGTGCCCGGCTACCTCGACAACCTCCGCGCCGCGCGCGAGGCCGGCATCCCGCTCGCGCAACCGATCGTCGACACCGCCGAGGAGCCCGGTTCGCAGAACGCCATCCGCGACCACGTGCTCGGCGAGCGCCAAGTCACCGCCTTCGTCTCCATCCAGCAGGGTTGCAACATGCAGTGCGCGTTCTGCATCGTGCCGAAGACGCGCGGCGACGAGCGCTCGCGCCCGATGGACGAGATCGTCGCCGAGTGCCGCGCCCTCGCCGCGCGCGGCGTGCGAGAGGTCACGTTGCTCGGGCAGATCGTCACCAGCTACGGGCGACGCGATTACCAGCACACCGGCGGCGTGTCGCCGTTCGTGCAGCTGCTCGAGCGCGTGAGCGAAGTCGACGGCATCGAGCGCATCCGCTTCACCTCGCCGCACCCGCGCGGCTTCAAGGACGACCTCGTCGCCGCGTTCGCCCGTCTGCCGAAACTCTGCGAACACGTGCATCTGCCGGTGCAGTCCGGCAGCAACCGCCTGCTCGCCGCGATGAACCGCCCCTACACCCGCGAGCGCTACCTCGAGATCGTCGCCGCGCTGAAGGCCGCACGCCCCGGCATCGCGATCTCGACGGACATCATCGTCGGTTTCCCCAGCGAGACGGACGAGGACTTCGCGCAGACGGCCGCGCTTTTCGCCGAGGCCGATTACGACATGGCCTACGTTTTCAAATACTCGGTGCGCACCGGCACGCCCGCCGCCGAGCTCGGCGACCCGGTCGACGACGCCGTGAAGGAGGCGCGCAACCAGGAGCTGCTCCGGCTGCTCGAGCAGAACTCCCGTCGCCGCACCGCCGCGCTGGTCGGCACCGTGCAGGAGGTGCTCATCGAGGGCCCCGACAAGGCCGGCCGCCGCTTCATGGGCCGCACGCGCATCAACCGCGTCGCGCATTTCCCCGCCGACGAGTCGCAGATCGGCCGCCTCGTCGCTGTGCGCATCGACCGCGTCACACCCGCCGCCCTCTACGGCGAGATCGTCGATCAAGGGTGACAGGTTGGCGGAACCGCGGCAGTGCCGCGAACCGACGCCGTTGGGGTGCCACGTCTGGCTACGGTTCACGATGAACCTACAGACCGCATTCCATCGAAATCACAGGAACTGAGGAGAGGCGGACGGAGAGCGCCGGAGAAGTGCTTGGCAGACCACCGCGGCGCCCGTCACGCGACGTTTACGGTGATCGCAGGTCCCACAGGCGTCGCGCGCCACGGGCCATCCGCCAACCCCGTACTGAGTGCCTTCAGGCCGCACTGACGGACATGGTTCGGCCTCCCAAGCTACGATCGCCCCTATGCGCGGAACCACCGAGGCCTCACTTGCCTCCGATCGGCGGCTCCCGAAGATCGCGGACTTCCGATGTCCGCTCCCCTTCCCGAGATCGCCGGCTCCGAGCCGGCCAACCAACCGGCCTGGCTGCTCGCGCTGCGCCGCGGCGAGAACCTCGTCGTCGTGCTCGCGCTCGGCGTGATGATGCTGTTGCCCGTCGCCGAGATCGTGTTGCGCAAAACCATCGGCACCGGCGTGCCGGCCTCCGCCACCATCGTGCAGCACCTCGTGCTCGCGGTGGGCATGCTCGGCGGCGCGATCGCCGCGCGCGACAACCGTCTCCTCGCCCTCTCCGCGGCGGCACAATGGGTCAAGGGCGGCGTGCTCACGTTCTCGCGGATTGTCGGCTACGGCTTCGCCGCCGCGGTGAGCGCCGTGCTCGCTCTCGCGAGTTGGGAGTTCGTGATGTCGCAGAGGCCACTCGGGAAGATCTTCGCCTACGGCGTGCCGGTGTGGGTGGTGCAACTGCTGCTCGTGATCGGCTTCGCGTTGATCGCGGTGCGGCTCGTCTGGCACGCCGCGGATCGCTGGGTTTGGAAACTGGCGACGCTCGCGCTCACAGCGGGGCTGCTGGCGTTCGTACACTGGACGGCGATCGACCCGGAGCAACTGCGCTGGCCGGCGATGATCGTGCTGCTCGTCTCCGTGGCGCTCGGCGCGCCGATCTTCACCGCACTCGGCGGCGCGGCGCTCATCCTCTTCTGGACAGCGGGCGAAGGCCTCGCGGGCGTGCCGCTCAAACACTACGGGCTCACCGTGAACCCCTCGCTGCCGAGCATTCCGCTCTTCACGCTCGCCGGCTATTTCCTCGCAGAAAGCGGCGCGGCGAAACGGCTCGTGCGGCTTTTCCAGGCACTCTTCGGCAGCCTGCGCGGCGGTCCCGCGATCGTGGCGACGCTGGTGTGCGCGTTCTTTACCTCGTTCACTGGCGCCTCCGGCGCGACGATCCTCGCGCTCGGCGGCGTGCTCATGCCGGTGTTGTTGGCGGCGAAGTTTTCCGAGCGTTCGTCGCTCGGGCTGCTCACCGGCGCAGGCTCGCTGGGCATGCTGTTCCCGCCCTGCCTGCCGCCGATTCTCTACGCGATCATCGCGAGCACGCCGGGCAGCGGCGTGAGCATCAGCATCGAGGAGATCTTCCAGGGCGGCCTGCTCCCCGGCGCGCTCCTCGTGCTGCTCACCGTGGCGTGGGGGCTCTACGAGGGCCGCAAGGCGGGCGACGCCGGCCGACAGGCCTTCGACCAGCGCGAGGCGCTGGCCGCGATCTGGGCCGCGAAGTGGGAGTTGCTCGTGCCGGTGGTGGCGCTCACGGCGCTGTTCGGTGGTTTCGCCACTCCGGTCGAGGCGGCGGCGCTCACGGCGTTCTACACGTTCCTCGTCGCGGTGCTCGTGCACCGCGACCTGCACCTCGTCCGCGATGTGCCGCGGGTGATGACCGAGTGCGGCCTGCTCGTCGGCGGCGTGATGCTGATCCTCGGTGTGGCGCTCGGCTTCACGCACTACATGGTCGACGCACAGATTCCGGATCAGGCGGTGGCGTGGGCGACGGGCGCGATCCACTCGAAGTGGATCTTCCTCCTCGGGCTGAACGTCGTGCTGCTGATCGTCGGCGGCCTCGTCGAGATCTACGCCGCGATCGTGGTCGTGGTGCCGCTGCTGGTGCCGCTGGGCATGGCGTTCGGCATCGATCCGATCCACCTCGGCATCATCTTTCTCGCGAACATGGAGCTCGGCTTCCTCGCGCCGCCGGTCGGTCTGAACCTCCTGCTCTCGTCGTACCGTTTCAACAAACCAATGACAGAGGTCACCCGCGCCTCGATGCCGATGCTCGCGGTGATGTTCGTCGGTGTGCTGCTGATCACCTACATCCCGGCGCTCACGACGTGGCTGCCGGGAGTTTTCCGGTGAGGGTGTAGGCCATGTCGCCGACCTGACAGGCGGCAGAGGCCATCTCAGCGAGGTGGCCTACAGGAAAAAACGCGCCAACCGCTCACTGCGACTGCCGGACGCGGATCGTGTACGTGCGGGCCTTGTCGTTCATGCCGACAAAGCGCACGGCCTTCGTCTCGTAGGGCGCTAGGATCAGCGTCTCGAACGGCGTCTCGTCGCCAGTGCTCACGGAGCCGGCGTTCTTGAACACGCAGTTGATCTGCACCTCGATGCGGTGCTTGAGGCGGTTCTTCACGTGGGCGACGACCTCGAGCCGGCCGTCGGCGAGTTCGCTCTCCTGCAGCTTGGTGCAGGTCACGGCGCGCTGCACCTTTCGATCAAGCAGCACGAACTTCTCGGAGTTCTCGAGTGTGTACTTGTCGGTGTCCTGCGGGAGGTACGGGCCGGGCGTGCTGCAGCCGGCGACAAGGACGAGGAGGCACAAAGCGCCTGCGATTCGGAGTCGAGTTTTCATGACGTGCATTAGGGGGAAAGTTCGCTGAGAACAACGACCGTGTCGGCGGGCGCGGGTTTCACGGTGATCGTGAGCGGGCGCACGGCGACCGGATGGCCATCGGCCGCGCGGAACTCGATCGTGCCTTGGTGTTCGCCGGGCGGGAGCTTGAGCGCCGCGAAACCGAGCGCCTGCGGCACGTTGTCCCAATAACGCGTGTCGGCATCCGGTGTGGTCGCGGCGGAGGCGATCTTGCTGAGCAGCCCCACGGCGGCGAGGCCGGCGGTGAGGCCGTCGTCGCGATGTCGGCGCGGCTGATACGCGCTGATGCCGGCGCCGATGAGCGCGGCGTCGCCGACGAAGTCGGTCGTCTCCTTGAAGACCGCCTTGTTCGCGAGGATGTGGTCCATCACGCGGCCGCCGCGCGTCGTGGCCTGGAAGGAAACGTCGTCCTGCGCACCGAGGCGCCACGTCTGCTCGCCGACACGGAGCACGGCCGTGCGCGCGAGCGCGGAGCCGGGCTGGAAGAAGAGCATCTCGCCGTACTCGCCGCCGGCGTATTTGCGCGGCCCGCGGCCGAACTCGAGGAACACGAGCACGTTGGCCGTCGGATCGAGCGGTGGGAGCGTGCTACCGCGGGAGTTCTGCTGCGCGCGCAAGAGCGCGTCGGCCCAATCCATCTTCAGCCGCGCGCTGGCGAGCGCATCGAGAAAGTCGGGCAGCACCCAGTCGCTGCGGTACGACTCGCCCTCGGCGCTGCCGTCGAGGAGCTGCGCGGTGAGGTAGCAGGCGCGGGCGTTGTCGGGCTCGCTGTCCATCCAGTAGAGGATCGCGCGGTAGAAATAGACGAGCACGCGCTCGTACGGCTCCCCCACGAACAGCTTCGTGTTCTCGCGACGGAAAAGGCTGCGGGCGCGCGCGGCATCGGCGCTGGGGCCCATGATGCCGCCCTGCGCGAGGATGGCGGCGTCGAGCTTCGCGCGGGCCTCGTCCCAGTTGCCGCGGCGGAGCGCCTCGAGGGCGACGCGGCATTCCCAAAGCGGCTTGTCCTGCGGCGGAGCGAGCGCGAGGCGGGCGTTGCCATCGACGACCGGGTCACCGGTCGGCACATACGAAAGCACGGCGGGCTCGGTCGCGCAGCCGCCGAGGACGAGCGCCAACGCGACGAGGGCAGCCGAGCTCGCCCCGCGCAGGGCGACGACTCGGGCTGCCGGTGAAGTGGTGCAGACTTCCGGCATCGGTGATGGCGGGCGGAGGCGCAACGCTCGCGGGGCGTTGCGCCGTTGCAGCCCGGACGGCTCAGCGGTAGGCGGCGTCCTCGAGACCCTGCTTCTTGATCTCGGCGGCGTCCTCCCAGACGATCACGCTCGTGCGCGCGTCGATGAGCTGGAAGCTGTAGAGCACGTAGTCGCTCTGGCCCTGGGAAGTGCGGGTGGAGATGCTCTCGAGCGCGCCGGTGAGGAAGTAGTCGGCGCCCTTGAACTCAACGACGTTCGGATCGCTCGCGGCGGTGACCTGGCCGGCGGCCTTCATCTCGCGCTCGCGTTGCAGCGCCTCCATGCGATCGCGCGCGAGGAACTGCACCTTGCCCGCGGCCTGGGTGTTGAGGCGCGTGCGAAGGCGGGTGAGGAAGATGTCCTTGTTGATCGGGAAACGGGTCTTGTTCTGAACCGGGTCGAGCACGATCACCGGCGGCCGGGCGGCCTGCGCGATCTGCGGCACGGAGAGGATGCTGCGCGCCATCTTGTCGGATACGGACACGAGGTCCTGCGACTCGATGCCCGTGCCCTGCACGAAGCCCTTCTCGTCGGCGTTCATCTCCACGACCGGATGGCCGCCGGCGTTTTCGACGCCGCTGGAGGCGCAACCAGCGAGCCACACAAGCGCGCCGGTCATGCTGCTGAGAACCAGAGTTCGAGAGTATTTCATGGTGAAAGGTCGGAACAAACGGTCCGGTCTACACCTCGCGACCCGGGAAAAACCAGCAAAACTTTCGGCCTTCCGGGCGAACGGTCGGGTGGCGGGTTGAACGGAGCCTCCGGCGAGACACGGCGCGCCGCCGCGGGTTCCCTCCGGCGAGGCGCGCGCGGCTCAGCCCTACTCCAACCAACTCGCCACGAGCGCGGGCAATGTTGCGTCGACCGAGCCGGCCAGAGCGCGGAAGCCGAAGGGACAATGCGCCGTCTGCAAATCGGCGTGCACCCGCTCCGCCTCCGCCGGCGCGTACGCGACCAGTCCCGCCGCCGGGTAGACCTGCAACGACGTGCCCGCCACGAGCACCTTCGCCGCGTCGGCGAACTCCTCGGCGGCCGTCTCGATCAACGGCACCTCCTCGCCGAACCACACGATGTGCGGCCGCAGCTGGCTCCCGCGCGCGCAACGATCACCCAACCGGATCGGCCGCGCGCCGATGTCGTAGATCAACGACGCGTCCGCCGTGCTGCGCGCCTTCGTGAGTTCGCCGTGCAGGTGGATGACGCGCGTGGAGCCGGCCCGCTCGTGCAGGTCGTCGACGTTCTGCGTGACGATCACGACATCGAAACGCCGCTCGAGCGCCGCGAGCGCGTGGTGGCCGGCATTCGGCTGCGCCGCGCAGGCCTGCGTGCGACGCTGGTTGTAGAACTCGAGCACGAGTTCCGGGTTGCGCCGCCAGGCCTCCGGTGTGGCGACCTCCTCGATGCGGTGGTTGGCCCAGAGCCCGTTCGCGTCGCGAAACGTCGCGAGCCCACTCGGCGCACTCATCCCCGCCCCGGTGAGCACGACGATCTTGGAACGAGCCACGGTCTTGGCGGCTGACACGGTGAACTCTCCGATTCGGGAAACTATTCGCGTCGAACCCGCTCCGAAGCGACTTCGAGCAGCGCACGCTCGCGCGCCGTCAGGCTTTCGATGCCCGAGGCCGATATCTTGTCGAGGACACGGTCAATCTCAGCCTCCCGACTTCGGCGTTCACGGTTCTCGTCGTAGCGCTGGTAGCGGACGTTCGCCTTTTCCTGCCGCCGGCCAAACGAAGTGATCGTGCAGGAGATCCCAAACGGATCACGCGCGAGGACGAACAGGCATCCGGCCGACAACACTAGCGCGCCGCCGAAGAGCATCGGCGAAGCGAGGCATAGCCGCGGCGCAAGCGCCAAAGCGATCAGCAATCCACCCAAAGCTCCACCAAAGTGCGCATCGTGTCCGATGTTTCCGACTCCGCGGCGTAGCGCGACGAAGGTTCCGATCAGATAAAGTACAGCGTAGATCGGTCCCGGGATGGAGATCGGAACCATGAACATCCCAACCCCGGTCCCCGGAACGAGGAAGATCGTGGCGAAGATCACGCCACACACGCCGCCCGACGCGCCCAGCGCCGCGTAATCGCGATGTCGGTTCAGGAAGAGCGAAAGAAGCGAGCCGCCGGCGATCGAACCGACGTAGATCGAAAGGAAAACTGTCGCACCCCAGAACGTCTCCAAGGCCGCACCGAAGGAATAGAGCGAGAAGAGATTGAAGCCGAGGTGCGCCCAGTCGGCGTGGAGCAACGCGCTGCTGAAAATGCGGTGCCATTCTTTGCCGGCGAGAATTCGTTCGGGCCGGAACAACAGGCGCTCATGCAGTTCCGGATCACGGAAGCCGAGGTACGTGATGACCGCCGTGGCGAGACAGACGAGAATGGTTGCGAGTTCCGACATTTGGAGGCGGCGGCTCCCGTGGAGCCGGTCGACCTCGATCGAACGCTCCGCTTCGTGTCGCGACAAGTGCCGAGTTCACAATCTGAATTCCCGTACGTCGTCGAACAAACAGCGGGCGGAATCGTCCACCCCAGAAACGCGTTTGCGGTGGGGGCACGGGGCGGGCGAAACTGGACGGTCATGGCCAGCACCAGCACTCCGCCCGAAACGCCGCACGATCCCTACGCCGCGCTCCGCGTGCCGGCGTACCGGCGCTACCTCATCGGCAACACGCTGGCCAACATCGGTCGGCAGGGCCTCGGCCTCGTCGCCACGTGGCAGGTCTATCGCTGGACGGAGTCGGCCACGGCGCTGGGGCTGGTCGGGCTGGTCAACTTCCTGCCGTACATCGTGCTCGCGCTGCCCGCCGGCCAGCTGGCGGACCGCGTGAACCGGCGTCGCCTGATCCAAGTTACGCTCTCCGGCTCGGCCGTCGTCTCGGTGCTCCTGGCTGCGGTCTCCGCGTGGCCGGAGTTGGTGCCGGACTGGGCGGCGTTGCACTGGTTCAACGAGGGTCTGCTCTGGGCCGCACAGTTGGGCCGGAACTCCGGAACGGTGAGCGCGGCAGGCTTCGAACGGCCGGCACTGGCCGCGGTCTTTCTGCTGCTGTTGCTCGACCAGACGATCCGCACGCTGGGGACACCGGCCCGAGCCTCGATCGTGCCGATGATCCTGCCGCGCGAGCTCATCGCGAGCGCGATCACGTGGAACTCCAGTTCGTTCGAGTTGACCGCGATGCTGGGGCCCACGTTGGCCGGTTTCCTCATCGCCGGGTTCGGTTTCCCGGCGGTGTACCTGCTCGATGCGGTACTCGCGTTCGCAATGGTCGGACTGTTGCAGGGAATCAACTACCGTGAACCGGAGCAGAAGCCCGAGCCGCGCACTTGGCGCACGCTGGGCGCCGGAGCGGGTTTCATCTGGCGCAACAAGGAAATCCTCGCCGCGAGCGGGCTCGACCTGTTCGCCGTGCTGCTGGGCGGTGCGGTGGCGCTCCTGCCGGTCTACGCGGACAAGATCCTGCATGTCGGCCCGATCGGGTTGAGCTGGCTGCGCGCGGCGCCGTCGATCGGCGCGGTGTTGATGGCGATGTGGCTGACGCACAGCCGGCCGATGCGGCGGCCAGGCGCGACGATGCTCTGGGCGGTGGCGGGCTTCGGTGTCGTCATCACGATCTTCGGACTGTCGCGCTGGTACTGGCTGTCGTTCGCGATGCTGTTCGTCTCCGGCTGCCTCGACAACGTGAGCGTGGTCGTGCGCCAATCGCTCGTGCAGCTGCTCACGCCCGACCGGTTGCGCGGCCGGGTGACGGCGGTGAACCAGATCTTCATCATCTCCTCGAACGAAGTCGGCGCGTTCCGCGCGGGGACGATGGCCGGCGCGTTCGGGCCGATCGTCGCGGTGGTCGCCGGCGGCGTGGGCACGGTGCTCGTGGTGCTCGGTATGGGCGCGCTGTTCCCGCAGCTCGCTCGGCTCGGGCAACTCCACGAGCTGAAGCCGCGCGAGTAGCGACAGTCACCCTCGCCAAGGGCACGCCGCAACGGCGGCCTCCGGCCCCGCTCACGCTCCGTGCTTGGCAGCCATCTGGCTCGCGACAGCGGCGATGCGCTCGCGCAGCGGTTTCGGGGCGAGCACTTCCACGTGTTCGCCCCAGCTCAGGATCCAGCGCTCGACTTCGGCGAGGCTGTCGAGCTCGAGAGCGAGTTCCACGGTGCCGTCGCGGCGATCGGTGAGCTCCTGCGAATCGTGCCAGAAGCGCTCGCGCACGAGTTGCGCGGCCCAGTTGTCGAAACGCAGCCGCACGCGGAATTCGCCGCTGCCGGCGATGATGCCGAAGCTGCCGCCCAGGTGCTCGCGGATCGAGAAACCCGCCGGCCGCGCAAAGGTGTGCCGCGTGAGCTCGACGTCGGAAATCCGCGGGAACGCGAAGGTGCGTTTCGCGGCGCGGTTGAGGTCGTGGCCGATGAGGTACCACTGGTTGTCGACGCAGCAGAGGTGCCATGGTTGCACGCGGCGACGCGCGGGTTTCGCATCGCCGAGGCCGCGGTAGTCGAAGGCGACCTCGCGGTTCTCGAGCACCGCCTGACTGAGCCGGCGGAACAACTCAAGATCGGCGCGCGCAGGGCCGGCGGCCTTGAAGGAGAACACGTGTCGCGCCGCGCCCAACGCGACCGTGACCGGCCCGTCGAGCTGCGCGGTGAGTTTCGTGAAGGCGTTGGTGAGCGGCGCCTCGAACGCCGTGCCGGCGTACTGCTCGACCGCCTTCTGCGCGACGAGCAACGCCACCAGCTCGCCCTCCGTCATCGTGACCAGCGGGAGATTCTCGACCGGCTCGGAATAGTAGTAGCCGAACTTCGTCTCGTCGTACTCGATCGGCAGCCGCCAGCGGTCGCGCATGAAATCGAGGTCGCGTTGAATCGTCTTTGTGGAGACTTCGAAATGCGCGGCGAGCGTCGTGCAATTGGGGTGTTTGTCGGCCTGCAGCTGCTCGTGGATGTACGTCATCCGCTCGTAGGGAGGCCGGGTGAGGCGGGCGGGAAGAGGCGCGGCGTCGGACATGGGTGGGATGCTGGACGCGCCGGACCCGAGATGTCCAACCGTCTTGCGCCGCGTGGGATCGCGGCACTTGTGCCTCCGCTCCACAGCCGGCGTCTTTCGCCTTCTCACCGCGAGAAACGAAGAAATACAACCGCTCAACACCTCGGGCGTGCGCCGCCACGGCGGCGACGCTGCGGTGCGATACGCTGGAACGTGGTTGCACCGCGGATTGAGATCGTTTGCCGATTTGTTGCCCCCGGTCGGCTGCGACGGCGGAACCGGGCGCTGCATGGTGAAGGGATTTTGGCGGGACCGGCATTCCGCGTGTGGTCCGCATCCATCCCCTATCCATGCATGATTCAGAATGCCTCCTCGAAGCGGGCGCCGATGAGCTCGCCGCAGCGTTGGCTTCGAACGAAACGGCCCGGCGCGTGCGCAACAGCGCCCGCGTGCTGCTGCTTTTCCGCAAGCGCGACGAAGCGGCCGCCACCATCCTGCGGGGCATCGCGCACCAGCAGCAGCTGCATCGCGACTGGAACATCCAGTTCGACGAATGCCCGCGTACGACCGCCGAGACGCGCTGGCAGGTGGCGCAGGGTTGGGCGGGCGTGATCAGCTGCGACACCACGCCCGCGCTCGTCGAGGCCTGCGCCGAATTGCACGTGCCGCTGGTCGACCTCGACGATTCGCCGCCGTACAGCGGCGTCTCCAAGATCCGGTGCGACCACGTGGCGCTCGGCGCGATGGGCGCGGAATGTTTCCTCGATCGCGGGTTCTCGCACAGCGCGTTCGTGGGCAGTGAGGAACACGCTTGGGCGCGCGAGCGACGCACCGGCTTCGTCGGCGTGATGCGGCGCGCCGGTCATGAGCCCGATTTCTTCGCGTTCGAGATGGAGGAACGCGATCTCGGTAGCCGCGAGCGCGACGGGCGCCGGCTCGCCGACTGGCTCGCGCAACTGCCCAAACCGACCGCCGTGATGGCGTGCGACGACCGCACCGCTGCCCAAGTGCTCCAGTCTGCCCGACTCGCGCGGCTGCACGTGCCCGAGGAGATCGCGGTGCTCGGGGCCGACAACGACGTGGCGTTGTGCGAGCTCACCGCGCCGAGCCTTTCGAGTGTCGTACCCGGCGCGTTCCAGCTCGGCTGCTGGGCGGCCGACCACCTGCACCGGCGCATCGCCGATCCGGCGACACCGCCCTGCGATCTGCGCGTCGATCCCGCGGGGATCGCCCATCGACGCACGACGGACGTACTCGCCATCCCCGACCGCGCGGTGGCGGCGGCGGTGCGCTACATCGCCGAGCACGCGTGCGATGGGCTGACGGTCGCAGCGGTGCTGCCGCACGCCGCGGCCTCGCGTTCGCAGCTCGAGAAGAAGTTTCGCCGTTACCTCGGCCGCTCACCACAGGCCGAGATCCGGCGCGTGCAACTCGAGCGCATCCGCCAGTTGCTCGCCGACACCGACCTGCCGCTCAAGCGCATCGCCGAGCTCAGCGGTTTCGAGTACATGGAGTACATGTGCGTCGTCTTCCGGCGACTCACGGGGGAAACACCAGGCGCGTACCGCCGGCGGCAGCGGCCGCTCATCCGCGCGCGCAGCCATGGCGCGGTTACGAGCGAACCCTCTTCGGCGATCCTCGATCTCGCGATCATCACCCCGCCGCTCCACGCGAGCGCCAAGCGACCGGCGTGAGCACCGGTCCGCACCGCGACATCCCGCCCCAATTCCCACCGCAAGCTCTGATGACTTCACCCTCAATCGTCCTGTCGAACTCGGTGTCCGCCCGCGGGCGGCCCGAGTCGGCAGGCGCAATGCCTTTCCGACGCGGCCCCAACCGTGTCTGAAACCGCCCGGTGCGGGTCGCACCCATCGCGATCTGCGCTGGCGGCCACATCCCCCCAATAAAAACACAAGCCTATGAAAAAGAGTTACAGCACGGCCGGCGCTTGCGCCGCAGCCGTTATGACGCTTACGGCCGTCCCCCCGAGCTTCGGCCAGAATGCGCCCACCGCGGCCCCCGAAACCGGGGCCACGGGCACGACTGAAGAAATCGTCGTCCTCTCGCCATTCGTCGTCAGCGCCGAGGAAGGATCAACCGGGTACGGTGTGAAAGACACACTGGCCGGCACCCGCGTGCGCACCGAACTGAAGGACGTCGCGTCCTCGATCTCGGTCGTGAACTCGCAATTCCTGAAAGACACCGGAGCCCGCAACAACCAGGACCTGCTCGTCTACACCACGAGCACGGAAGTCGCCGGTACCGGCGGCAACTTCTCGGGCCTGGGCTCCACGGTCATGGCCGGCTTCGCGCAAAACAGCTTCGCCAACCCGAGCACGAACACCCGCGTGCGCGGCGTCGACTCGGCCGACAACACCCGCGACTACTTCACCTCGGATATCCCGTGGGACGCGTACATCGTCGATCGCGTCGACCTGCAGCGCGGCCCGAACTCCATCCTGTTCGGCGTCGGCAGTCCCGCCGGTATTGTGAATACGAGCACCAACGGCGCCTCGTTCAAGACCGGCGGAAAGCTCGAGAGCCGGTTCGGCAGCTACGGCAGCTATCGCACCGCCTTCGACTACAACCAGGTGCTGCTCAAAGACGAGTTGTCGCTGCGTCTGGCTCTGCTCGATGACGACACCAAGTACCGCCAGGATCCCGCGTTCAACCGCGACCGCCGCGTCTACGCCGCGCTGCGTTTCGATCCCTCGTTCCTGAACAAGGACTGGGGCAAGACCACGCTCCGCGCCAACTTCGAGTACGGCAAGGTGCGCGCCAACCGCCCGCGCTACGTCCCGCCCGAGGACCGGATCACGCCGTTCTTCCGCGCCAACGACGGCGATGCCACGAACGGCCTCGAGCTCAACCGGCAGGCATACGACTCGCTCTGGCTGTGGCAGTCCGGCATCGCCGGCGTGACCAACGACACCACGCCGGAAGGCGGCGTGCCCAACTATTGGATCACGCAGTACAAGGGACCGGGCATGCAGACGACGAACAACACCATCGTCACCTACACCACGCCCGGCTCGGGCACCCCGGCCTCGTACGTCCAGGCGCTGCCCAACGGTGACACCACGATCAACGGCACCAACTGGGGCGTGCCGTACTACGCGATGATGGGCATCGCCGGCTACGCGGAATACGCCCAGTACGCCAGCCTCGCAGGCGCCAACACGAACGTGTGGAAAAGCTACTCCCTCACCGATCGCAGCATCTTCGATTTCTACAACAAGCTGCTCGACGGCCCGAACAAGAAGGAGTGGCAGAACTGGCACGCCTTCAACGTCGCCCTGGAGCAGACCCTCCTGAACAACCGCCTCGCGATCCAGCTCGTCTACGACCGGCAGGACTACACGGAAGGGCAGGAACGCAACATCAACAACCCGTACATCAGCGTCGACATCAACCAGTACGTCGGCACTTCGCCGATCTGGGATCCCGCCGCGACCGTCAATCCGTATGCCGGTTACGCGTTCGTCGGCTCCGGCACGCGCGACACCGGCGGCAGCCTGCGCGATTCGCTGCGCGAGAGCTTCCGCGCCACGCTCACCGGCGAGCTGCGCGCCGAGGACTTCCTCGAGAAGAACTCCACGCTCGCGCGCATCCTCGGGCGGCATGTGTTCACCGGTCTGTACGACAACAACACCGCCACCGTGCGGAATCTGAGCTGGACCCGCTACGCCTTCGGCATCGACTACGCGAACGCCGCTGGCTTGGCCGACCTGCCCAATCTGACGGACGGCAGCCGCGTCCTCGACTGGATCACCTATCTCGGCGATGTCGGCGACCGCACCTCTGCCTCGGGTGCTCGGTTGAGCAACATCACAGCCGCGCAGTCGCCCTCCGGCACCGTGCCCGTGCGGTACTGGAGCCCCACGTGGAACTCGTCCGCCAACCCGGCCGACGTCACCTGGACAAACCCGTATCAGTCGTACAACCAAACGACCGGCAGCTGGGTGACCGCGACCGGGCAGGCGCAGAACCTGAACCCCGCCAACTACGTGGGCTGGACCACCTCGCAGTTCGCGATCCTCAATGCCGACGAGGGCGATCGCGACCAGCTCTACACCGCCGCCTCGAAGCTCCGCACCAAGATCGATTCCAAGGCCTTCACCTGGCAAGGCTACTTCTGGGACGAGACGATCGTGCCGACCTGGGGCGTGCGCCGCGACAAGATCGTGAACGATTCCGGCTACGGCGCGCTCGATGCCTCCACCGGCTCCGTCACCGGAGTCGACCGCATCCAGTACAACCCCGGCTACAACGACAAGGCCACCGCCAACAGCGTCAGCTGGGGCGTGGTGGTCCACCTGCCGAAGGCGTTGCGGGGCAAGCTGCCGTGGGGCACCGACCTGAGCGTCCACTACAACCACGGCCAGAACACGCGTTCGGAGATCCGTTACGGGTTCTCCGGCAACCGCCTCCCCAACGCGACCGGCAAGACCGAGGAGTACGGCTTCACACTCAGCACCCTGCACGACAAGCTGCAGTTCAAGACGACCTGGTACGAGACCACGGTGAACGACGCCAACATGGCCTCCACCACCGGTCAGAACGGCACGCTCGGCGCCAACACCTACTACCTCTACCTGCTCCCGACCTGGGGCACGGCCCACGCCGCCATCGCACGCGCCGGCCTCGCCGGCGAGCTGAGCACGCGCGACAGCAACGGCGCCGTGACGAGCAACGCCGCCAACGGCGTGTGGGACTGGGTGCAAACCTCGCCCGTGAATCCGAGCTTTTCGTACAACGGCACCAACGATCCGTTGAGCGCCGCCTACCAGGCGGAACCGCTCTACGCCACCGAGATGGCCGCCGTCACCGACTGGTTCCGGAACATGGACATGGGGCAGACGTTCTGGGATGCCTATGGCATCCGGGTCGACAGCGCCGCCTGGCAGAGCCGCAACTGGGACAACCTCATCGGCGGCGGCTGGACAGCCCGCAGTGGCAGCATCGGCGCGTTGCAGGCGCTCGGCAGCGGCCGCATCCGCGGCACGTATCCGATCGGTACAGCCGATACTCGTTCGACCGGCGTCGAGATGGAGCTGATGGCTCAGCCCTTCAAGGGCCTGAACATCTCGATCAACGCCACCCGCACGTTCGCCTCGCAGACCGCGCTCGGCGTCGATCTCGTGAACACGATCGAGGATTTGAACCAGCGTCTCTTCGGGAACGGTTCCCGCGCGGGCGACATGCGTCTCTGGTGGGGCGGTGACACGAACACCATCGGTCAGCGTTTCATCCAGAACATCTGGGCGCCCTACCAGTTCCAGGTGCAGACCAACGGCCGCATGGTCTCCGAGATGTCCCCGTGGCGCTTCAACGCCGTCGTGAACTATTCCTTCGACGAATCGCTCCTCAACGGGCGTCTCAAGGGCGTGAACCTCGGCGCTGGCTACCGCTGGCAGAAGGCTCCGGTCATCGGCTACCTGATCACCCGCTCCACCGATGCCGCCTGGATCCGGAACAACCTCACCACGCTCTCGAGCCTCGATGTCGATCTCCCGGTCTACGGCGAAGCGGAGTCGGACCTCGATCTCTGGATCGGCTACAACCGCCAGCTCACGTCGAAGATCAACTGGAACATCCAGCTGAACCTCCGCTCGGTCGGCAAGAAGGCCCACCTCCAGCCGATCAGCGTGCAGCCGCTGCTCAAATCCGATGGCTCCTACGACTACGCCAACTATCGGATCAAGGACGGGATGACCTGGACGCTCACCAACACGTTCTCGTTCTGATCCCGCACGATCGCCGCACGGCGATGTCATGATCTCGAGAGCCGGGGCCCAGCGCCCCGGCTCTTTCTTTTGCACCACCCGATCCGCATCGCCACCGCGATCTCCGCGATGCGCCGGACCGGCGATGTCCGACCCAGTCCGGCATGCTCGCGCGCATGATTCTTTCCGCCCGCGCCGACTCCCGTTCCGACTCCGCCGAACCGCTGATCGAGTTCGTCTCCCGTCTCTGGCTGCGCACAGCGATCGCAGCGTGGACAGTGTGGCTCGGCTGCGTGGCCGTCGCGCTCCTGCGCGCTGCGGCCGAGTGAGCGACGAGCGCGGCCGCGATCGACCTGAGGCCGGCGAGTCCGGAAACAAACTCAGGCGCGGCGCTTCACATCAAGCAAACACCTGCGCGTCACGAGATTTCCGCGCTTCGTCCGCGCAACCGTTCGCAGGCCCGCTGAGCGCGGAAACTGTTTCGCTCCGCCCGCGTCTACGGAGACATGCAAGCGACCGCGTGCTTCCCCACCTGCGAACAACGTGAGAATCCGACCGCCACCCTCGGCGCGGGACCAACACCGGCCTCCGATAGCGCCCGCATCCTGCTGTTGTTTCGCGAACGCGATGAACACACTGCGGCGGTCCTGCGGGGTATCGCCCATTACCAGCAATTGCATCGCGGCTGGAGCATGTCGATCGACGACGGCCCGCTAACCACAGCGGAGCTCCGCTGGCAACTTGCCCAAGGCTGGCACGGGGTGATCAGTCGCAACACCTCGCCGGAGCTCGTGGAGGCGTGCGCCGATTTCCGGGTGCCACTCGTCGATCTGGACGAAACACCGCCGTTCAGCGGGGTTTCCAAGATTCGCTCCGATCATGGAGCCGTCGGCGCGATGGGTGCCGAATGTTTTCTCGACCGCGGGTTCGCGCACTTCGCGTTCGTCGGCAGCGCGGCGCACGGCTGGGCCCGCGAACGCCACGCCGGCTTCGCTGAAGCCGTGCGCCTCGCGGGCCACGAGGCGGCGTTCTTCGATCTGCCAGCAGCGAATCGGAACCCGCAGCGGGCTGATGAAGACGCCCGGCAGCTTGGCAAGTGGCTCGTCACGCTCCCCAAACCGATCGGTGTCATGGCGTGCGACGATCGCCGCGCCGTCCATGTGCTCGAGGCGGCACGTCACGCCGGCTTTCAGGTACCCGAGGAAATCGCCGTGCTCGGCGCGGACAACAACCCAGCGCTCTGCGAATTGGCGATGCCCACGTTGTCGAGCGTCGTGCCGGGCGCGTTCCAGGTCGGCTTCTGGGCGGCGGAGCACCTGCATTGTCGGCTGCGGCATCCGCAAACCGCACCTTGCGATCTCCGGATCGACCCCGCGGGCATCGCGCACCGCCGCACCACCGATGTGCTCGCGATCCCGGACCGCGCCACCGCCGCGGCCATCCGCTACATCGCGGCCCACGCCTGCGAGGGACTCACGGTCGAGGCGGTGCTACCGCACGCGGCCGCCTCGCGTTCGCAGCTGGAGCGGAAATTTCGCCGGTTCCTCGGGCGCTCGCCCCAAGCGGAGATCCGCCGGGTGCAGATCTCGCGTATCCGCCAGCTCCTTTCCGAGACCGATCTGCCGCTCAAGCGCATAGCCGAACTCTCCGGCTTCGACTACATGGAGTACATGTGCGTCGTGTTCCGCCGACTGACGGGCGAGACTCCCGGCGCGTTCCGCCGCCGTCGTCGGCCCGCGGGCCGTGCGGTCGACGAATCCGCGTTCGAGCAGATCGGCTGACCGCCAGCGTCGCCGTTTCTTCGCGTACCGGAGGAACAAAGCCGGACGGGCGGAGCCATGCGCCGCGCGCGACGCGTGCGTGGCCGCTCCGACAATGGATCTAAAAACTGCCGCAACCGAATCACTACCCCGGATGCGCGTCGTTCCCCTACGATCCGACACCACGTCACCGCCAGCGGTGGCGGTCTCTTTCCCCGATGATTTTACCCTCAATCGACCTTCTGAGTTCCCGAGCGCACTCGCGTCGGGCGGCCGGCGAGGCCGACGAGTACCTTTCGGTGCGGTCGACAACCGCTCCCGGAGCCGAGCGCGCGGTCCGCGCACCCCGTGATCCCGACGACGCGGGGATTCCCCCAAAAAACACACCAGCAACACGAAACCTATGAATCGTAGACACAGTACGGCCGGCGCCTACGCCGCCGCCGTTTTGACGCTTGCGGCCGCCCCCCGCGTTCTCGGCCAAAGCGTTCCTACCGCGACCACTGCGTCCGGAGAAGCCGCGGCGCAGAACCCGGATGAAATCGTCGTCCTGTCGCCTTTCGTCGTCAGTGCGACGGAAGGCGGCAACGGGTACGGTGTGAAGGACACCCTCGCCGGCACCCGCGTGCGCACCGAACTGAAGGATGTGGCGTCGGCCATCTCGGTCGTGAACTCGCAGTTCCTCAAGGACACTGGCGCGCGCAACAACCAGGACCTGCTGGTTTACACGACCAACACGGAAGTCGCCGGCACCGGCGGCAACTTCTCGAGCCTCGGCTCGTTCATCTCAGGCACCTATCAGACCAGTTTCGCCAACCCGAGCACCGAGACGCGCGTCCGCGGTGTCGACTCCGCCGATAACACCCGCGACTATTTCTCCACGGATATTCCGTGGGACTCGTACATCGTCGACCGCGTCGATCTGCAGCGCGGCCCCAACTCGATCCTGTTCGGCGTCGGCAGCCCGGCTGGTATCGTCAACACGAGCACCAACGGCGCCTCGTACAAGACCAGCGGAAAGCTCGAGAACCGCTTCGGCAGCTACGGCAGCTTCCGCACCTCGTTCGACTACAACCACGTCCTCTTGAAGGACCAGTTGTCCGTCCGCCTCGCGTTGCTCGACGACAACACCAAGTACCGCCAGAAGCCCGCCTACAACCGCGATCGCCGCGTCTACGCCGCGCTGCGTTTCGACCCCGAGTTCCTCAACAAGGAGTGGGGGAAAACCAGCATCAAGGCCAACTTCGAGTACGGCAAGGTCCGCGCCAATCGCCCGCGCTACACCCCGCCCCTCGACTACCTCAGCCAGTATTTCTACACCGACGATGGCAATGCCGCCAACGGCGCGGAGATCGCCAACAGCTCCTACGACTCGCTCTGGCTCTGGCAATCGGGCTACGCGGGCGTAACCGATAGCGGCAACACCGGCAGCAACATCAACTACTGGATCACCCAGTACAAGGGCGTCGGGATGCAGACGACGAACAACGCCGTCGCCACCTACGCCTCGGCCGATGCGAGCAGCGTCTCGTCCTACGCCCAGGCGTTGCCGTACGGCCAATACCTGCCGTTGGCGAAGGGATGGGGCGTGCCCTACTACGCGACGATGGGCATCGCCGGCCAAGCCACGTACGCCCAGGCCGCCAATTTGGCCGGATCCGACTCCAACGTGTGGAAGGATTACTCGCTGACGGATCGCACGGTGTTCGACTTCTACAACAAGCTGATCGACGGAAACACGAAGAAGGAGTGGCAGGACTGGCACGCCTTCAACGTTTCCCTCGAGCAGACGCTGCTGAACAACCGCGTGGCCTTCCAGCTGGTCTACGACCGGCAGGACTACACCGAGGGGCAGGAGCGCAACATCAACAACCCGTACATCAGCGTCGACATCAACCAATACGTGGGCACTTCGCCGATCTGGGACTCCTCGGCCACCGTGAACCCGTATGCCGGTTACGCGTTCATCGGTTCCGGCACACGCGACTCGGGCGGCAGCTCGAAGGACACGTTGCGCGAGAGCTTCCGCGCCACCTTGACCGGCGAACTGCGGGCGACGGACTTCCTCGACAAGAGCTCGCTGCTGGCGCGCATCCTCGGGCGCCACACGTTCACGGCGCTCTATGATCGGAACACCACCACCACGCGCAACCTGAGCTGGGCGCGCTATGCACTCGGCACCGACTACACCGATGCCGTGGGCCTCTCCGCCTACTCCAAGCTGACCGACGGCACCCGCGTGCTGGATTGGATCACCTATCTGGGCTACGTCGGAGACTCCTCTTCGGCCTCCGGCCTGCACCTGAGCAACATCACCGGCACCCAATCACCCTCTGGCACGGTGAGCGTCACCTATTGGGATCCGACCTACACCTCGTCCTCGTCCGCGACGGCGCAGGAGTGGACCAACCCGTACGCCAGCTACAGCTGGAGCGGCAGTGTCTGGAACGGCTCGTGGAACTCGTCGAGCGCTGCGGCCAACTACGCCAATCCGGACAACTACGCCGGCTGGACCACCGGCTCCTTCACGATCCTCAACGCCGATGAGGGCGACCGCGACCTGCTCTACACCTCGGCCTCCAAGCTGCGGACCAAGATCGAGTCCAAGGCGATCACGTGGCAGGGCTACCTCTGGGACGACACCATCGTCCCGACCTGGGGCTTCCGCCGCGACAAGGTCACCAACGACTCCGGCTACGGCACCACGGATGCGACGACCGGCTCGGTCCTTGATTTCGACAACATCGGGTACAACTCGTCCTATCGCGATGTCGCCACCGCCAACAGCATCAGCTGGGGCACGGTCATCCACATGCCCAAGGCCCTCCGCGGCAAGCTGCCATGGGGCACGGATCTGAGCCTCCACTACAACCACGGCAACAACACCCGCTCCGAGATCCGCTACGGCTTCGACGGCACCCGCCTGCCGAACGCTACAGGCAAGACCGAGGAGTACGGCTTCACCGTCAGCACGCTCCACGACAAGCTGCAGTTCAAGGCCACGTGGTACGAAACCGAGGTGAAGAACGCCAACATGGCGTCGACCACCGGCCAGAACGGCACCCTCGGCAGCAACACCTACTACCTCTATCTGCTGCCCGCTTGGGGCACGGCGCATGCCCTGATCGCCCGCGCCGGCCTTGCCGGCGAGCTGAGCTCGTACGATTCGAACGGCAATTGGATCTCCGGCAGCAACTCCGCCCAAGGCACATGGGACTGGGCCGGCGTCTCGAGCTCGAACACCAATCTCACCAGCAACATCTGGTGGCCGGGTAACGATCCCCTCAGCGCCGAGTATCAGGCTGACTCCGTGGCACAGACCGAAACAGCCGCCGTCGCCGACTGGTTCGCCTACATGAACATGGGGCAGGACTGGTACGACGCCTACGGCTTCAACATCGACTCATCCGCCTGGACCAGCGGCGACTACAGCAACATCCTCGCCGGCTTCAATCCCGCCAGCTCCTCCATCGGCTACGTGCAGGCCTCGGGCAGCGGCCGTATCCGCGGCACCTATCCCGTCGGCACCTGCGACACGCGCTCGACCGGTGTGGAAATGGAACTCACGGCCCAGCCGTTCAAGGGCCTCAGCCTCTCGTTCAACGCCTCGCGCACCTTCGCCTCGCAGACCAAGATCTCCGACGAGTTCGTCACCGCGATCCAAGATCTGTATGATCGCCTGATCCTCACCAACGCGGGCGACATCCGGCTCTGGTGGGCAGGCGATACGAACACCATCGGCAATCGCTTTCTCACCAACATCTGGGCCCCGTACCAGTTCCAGGTGCAAACCAACGGCAAGATGGTCTCCGAGATGTCCCCCTGGCGCTTCAACGCCGTCGCGAACTACACCTTCGACGAGACCCTCTTCAGCGGAAAGCTGAGAGGCTTCAACGTCGGCGCCGGCTACCGCTGGCAGAAGGCTCCGGTCATCGGCTACCTCATCACGGATTCCACGGACGCCGACTACATCGCCGCGACCTACACCACGACCGCGAGTCTCGACGTCAACCTGCCCGTCTACGGCGAGGCCGAAAGCCACCTCGATTTCTGGGTCGGCTATAGCAAGCAGCTCACCCCGAAGATCAACTGGAACATCCAGCTCAACCTGAAGAACGTCGGCGAGAAGGCCCACCTCAAGCCGATCAGCGTCCAGCCGCTGCTCAACTCCGATGGCTCCTACGACTATGCCAACTACCGCATCTGCGATGGCATGACGTGGACCATCACCAACACGTTCTCGTTCTAAACGGGACGACCAGTCGGCCACACCTCCACACTGAGCCGGGGCGCAAGCCCCGGCTCTTTTCATTCTACGCGCCGCAGATGGCACGACTGGCGCGGCGGCGGCTCGTACGGCTCCGGCCAGAAATCGGTGATCCGACAGATCAGTCCGTCGGAAAACTCGAAGAACGAAATCCCCGTCGCGACCCCGGCGCCGTCGTGAAACTCGATCTCCGAGACCGCACGCCGCGCGTCGCCGACGATCCGCGTCGGCACCACGCGCCAAGCTCCGGGCCACGTGCGGAAGACGTCGAGAAACGCTTCCGCGCCGCGCGCCTGCTCGCGCGTCTGTGGGATCTCGTACACCAACCCCGGGTGCAACAGCGCGGCGAACCGCGTCCAATCGCGCGCGTTCGCCAGCGTCCAGAACTCCTCGATCGCCCGGGTCGTCGGCTGCATCAGCGTCAGATTGCCCGGCGCCCCGCCGCCGGCGAGCCGGAGTTCTCGCCACGCGTCCGCAGCACGAGTAGCAGGCCGACGCCCTGCAGGACCGCCGCCGCGAAAAACGCCGCGCCTGGCAGCTTCCAGGCGTGCGCCGGATCGATTCCGTAACCGAAGATCCATGCCGCGGCGGGCGGCGCGATCACGCCGGCCAGGCTCCCGAGTCCGGCCAGCGCTCCTTGCAGCGCGCCCTGCTCGGTGGCCGGCACGCCGCGCGACACCAGCCCCTGCAACGCCGGCGGCGCGATGTTCGCCAGCGCCCCGAGCGGAATCAGAGCATAGACCATCCAGCCTGCGCCCGCGCTGCCGAAAGCCGCGAGGCTCACCACCGAAATCGACAGCCCGAGCACCATGCAGCGGCGCTCGCCCAGCCGCGGCGCGAGCCAGCGCACCAGCCCGCCCTGCACGAGCATGCCCGCCGTGCCCACCACCGCGAGCGACACGCCCACCGTCCGTGGATCCCAGCCGTACCGGCTCTGCGTGTAGAGCACCCACGTGCTGTGGACGGAGAACTGCGCCAACATCGCCAGCAGGTGCGCGCCCGCGAGCGGCAGCACGTTCGCAAACTGGCGCAGCGCCAGCAGCGCGCCGACCGGGTTCGCCCGCTGCCACGCGAAGGCGCGGCGGCGCTCCCGCGGCAACGACTCCGGCAGCACGAACGCACCGTACAACCAGTTCAGCCCCGCCAGCCCCGCCGCGACGAAGAATGGCAGTCGCAGATCGATCTGCCCGAGGATGCCGCCGAGCACCGGCCCGAGCACCAGCCCGAGGCCGAACGCCGCGCCGAGTAGGCCGAAGTTCTGCGCGCGTCGCTCCGGCGGCGTCACGTCGGCCAGGTACGCGTTGGCCGCAGCGATACAGCCCGACAGCGCGCCCGAGATCGCCCGCGCCGCGAACAACCACGCCAGATTCGGCGCATACGCCATGACCAGGTAGTCGATCGCCGAACCGGCCAGCGAAAGCAGGATCACCGGCCGCCGGCCGATGCGATCCGACAACGCCCCGAGCGCCGGCGCGACGAGGAACTGCATCAGCGCGAACGTCCCCACCAGCAGCCCGTACGTGTGCGAGCCGTCCGACAGATCGCCGCCGCGGAACTGCGTCACCAGCCGCGGCAGCACCGGGATCAGCACGCCGAACCCGAGCACGACGAGCACGTACGTCACGAAAATGAACCCGACAGCGGGCGCGCGTTTGGAAGCGGATACCATGCGACGTGAAAACGGCACATTCGCGCCGCGACGCACACGGAGTCCACCGGCAAAATCTCATCCTCCGCCGCGCGCCGACGAAAAGGACACCTCTACTCGGTGTCGCTGTTGTCGATCAGCCGCGCGATCCGCCACGCGCCGTCGGGCTCACGGCGCAGGAGGAACACCGATTTGCCCTCGGCGGCGATCGGCGCGCCGCCGGCGACCGGGACCGCCGTCAGCGCGTAGCTCGACCAGATGAAACCAAGATCTCCGGACGCCGCGATCTCCTCGACGCGGCTCCGGCTCTCGAACCGGTAATCACGCAGCAGCGGCTCGTAGAGCGCGCGAATCGCCGCTCGGCCGACCACCGGCTTGCGCCCCTGCGGGAGCAGCACCGGTTCCTCCGCGTACAACGCCATCAACGCCTCGACATCCCCCGCGAGCCAGCCGCGAAGCCACGCCTCCGCCACCCGGCCCAGCGCTTCGATGTCGCTCCGATTTTCCATGGCGCTCCTCCGCGCAAACTGTCGCGCGGTTCCGGCAAACCGCAACGTGACCACGGCGCGCCCACGCGCGACGGCGCCGAAAACACAACGGCCGGCGCCCGTAAACGCCGGCCAATCACTCGTCCGCCGCTCGCCCTGCGACGAGCGGCGGAAAACCCGGGCTCAGTTCTTCGCCGGCGCCTCGGCGCGGCCGCCGAGGTGTTTCGCGAAGAACTGCTCCATCGCACCGTACGCCTCGAAGCGGTTCTCCTCGTTGCGGAAACCGTGGCCCTCGTTGTCCTTCACGAGATAGGGCACGTCGACCCCGCGGGTCTTGAGCGCCGCCACGATCTGGTCGGCCTCGGCCTTCTTCACACGCGGATCGTTGGCGCCTTGGATCACGAGCAACGGCGCGCGGATCTGCTCGGCGCTAAAGAGGGGCGACGCGGCGGTGAGCAGGTCCTTGTCCTTCTCCGGGTCGCCGACCATCGCGTACATCTGCTGGCGAATCGGCTCCCAGTACGGCGGGATGCTCGCGAGCAGCGTGAAGAGGTTCGACGGCCCCACGTAATCAACGCCGGCCGCGTACAACTCGGGCGTGAACGCCAGCCCCGCGAGCACCGCGTAGCCGCCGTAGCTGCCGCCGTAGATCGCCACGCGCTTCGGGTCGGCGATGCCCTGCGCGATCGCCCACTGCACGGCGTCGGTCAGGTCGTGCTGCATCGCGCCGCGTCCCCATTGTTTGAAGCCGGCCTCCCAGAACTTGCGGCCGAAGCCGGTCGAGGAGCGGAAGTTGACCTGCAGCACCGCGTAGCCGCGGTTGGCGAGGAACTGCACCTCGGGATCGAAGCCCCAGGTGTCGCGCGCCCACGGGCCGCCGTGTGGGTTGAGGATGAGCGGAAGGTTCTTGGCGGGCACGCCCTTCGGGAGCGTGAGGTAGCCGTTGAGCTCGAGTCCGTCGCGCGCCTTGAAACGCACCGGCCGCATCTCGGCCATCTGCGCCTCGTCGAGCCAGGGGGAAACGGCGACGAGTTTCTCGAACCGCCCGCCGGCAAGATCGTAGTAGTAGTACGCGCCGAGCGACTTGTCGCTGTACGTGCGCACGAGGCACTTCGTCTCGTCGCGGCTCATGCCCGTGACGACGACATCGTAGCCGGGCAGCCGTTTCTCTAGGTCGGCCTGCAGGCGCGCGCGCTGTTCGTCGAAGAAATGATAGTGGCTGCGGTCCGTCTCGAACGAGACGCCCGTCACCAGCTTCCGGTGGCGCGAGAGGATCAGGTCCGACACGTCGACCTCCGGGTGTTCGAAGAGCACTTCGAGCTCCTTGGCGGTGTCGGGCGCGATGCGGACGATCGCCTGCTTGTCGCGGCCGAGGTTGGAGGCGCAGTAGAGCGACTGGTTGTCGAACGTGAAGTAGAGCGGCTGGAGCGATTCGCGGAAATCCGTGGTGATCACGGTGCGGAACGGCTCGGTCTCGCTCGCGCGGTAGAGCAGGCCGTTGTTCACGCCGTCGGTCGTGGTGGCCGCGCGGATCCGGCCGTCCCAATCGGTGACCCAACCGGTGATGTTGCCCGGATTCTCGGCGAGCAACGTGAGCTCGCCGGTGGCGGCGTTGAGCCGGTAGGCGTCGAACACCTTCGGGTCGCGGCGGTTGAGCTGGATGATCGCGTCGGTGTCGTGATCGCGCAGGTCGTCGACGAGGTCGGCACGCACGCCCTCGAACGGCGTGAGCTCCTTCGGCGCCGAGCCGTCGCGGCCGACCGAGTAGAACCGGAAGTTCTCATCGCCGCCCTGGTCGAGCAGGTAGACGAGCCGGTCGCCCTTCCAGAAGTAGCGGCGGATGTCGCGCGCGGTCGCGGCGGTTACGCGCACGACCTCGGGCGAGCCGATCTTCTGCACGTGGATGTTGAGCCGGTTTTCCCACGGCTGCAGCCAGGCGAGGTACGTGCCGTCGGGCGAGAGGCTGAACGTCGTCTTCTCCGGGTTGCGGAAGAAGTCGCGCAGCGGGATGAGCGGGGGCTGGGTGGCGGGAGCGGCGGCCACCGCGAACGGCAGCAGGGCCGCGCCGAGCAGGGCGCAGAGACGGAGCGTGGTAGTCATGAGAAGAAACGTTGGTCGGGAACGACCGGCGCGGGCGACCGGCGGTTCCCTCGCGAGCCGGCGGCGCGCGCTCAGCGCGCGAGTTCCGCGCGGATCGCGGCGACAAATTGCGCGAACTCCTCGGGCTCGTAGCCGACGGTCGCCGCCTTCACGGCGCCATCTTTGCCGATCAGGTAGCAGCGGGGGATGAAACCGGTCGCATATTTCGCATAGATCGCACGATCGGGGTCGGCCACAAAGCGGAAGCTCAGGCGATTCGCCGTCTTGAACGCGGCCACTTCCTCGACCGAGTGCTGCCGGCCGATCGCAAGCACCTCGAGTCCCTTATCGTGCAATGGCGCCCACACCTCCGCCTCAAGCGCGGGCATCTCGGCTTTGCACGGCGGGCACCAGGTCGCGAAGAAATTCAGGAGCACCACTCGGCCCTTCAGCGCCGCGAGGTCGACGCTCCCTCCGTCGCTCGTCTGCCCGACGAAGGACGGCGCGGTGTCGCCGATCTTCACGATGTCCTCCGGCGCCGCAGGCGCGAATTGGGCGAAGGCTACCAACGACAACCAGGCCAGAACGAGGCGGAGCGTCATGAGGTGCGAGCTTGCCGAAACGGCCGCACGGCGAAAGCCCGGAGTGACGAGCGGCGGGCGCCGAGGATGAGCGGCGCCCTCAGCCGCGGCGCTCAGAGCGCCGGCACGCGCTTGAGCACTTCGATGCAGGCGCGGCCGTTGTGGTACGGGCATTTCCACGGACCGATCTTCTGGCTGTCCGCGTACTCCGGATAATCCGGGTAGACTTTCCCGCCGCGATCGAGGATCGCGAACCACTCTCCGTGACGATGATCGACGACGTGTTTCTCCGTGAAATCCCAGGCGCGGAGCGCGGCGTCGAGGTACGCCTGCTTGCCGCTGAGCTGCCAGGCGTTGAGGAAGCCGACGATCGCCTCGGCCTGCGGCCACCAATGCTTGTCGGTGTTGAGCGGGCCGGTCGCGTCGCCGTCGTAGAGCACCGCGCCGTCGGGATCGAGGCCGTTGGCGAGCACGCCGTCGGCGAGGGCCAGCGCGGCGCGTTTCGTGCGCTCCAGCAACGCCGCGTCGCCGACCGCGACCGCCGCCTCCCAGAAAAGCCAGCTGGCCTCGATGTCGTGGCCGTAGGAAAACTTCGGCAACAGCGAACGCCACTCGAGATCGAAGAACAACGCACAGTGCGGGTACGGGTCCGCCGTGTAGACGCGGTCGAGCACGACCGTGAGCAGCTCGCGCAGCGCGCTCCGCACGCGCTCGTCGGGCCAGGCGCGCAGCAGCGCGGTGTAGGCCTCGAGGATGTGGAGCAGCGTGTTGTTCGACTTCGGCGAGTTGAGGTCCTTGTCGCTCAGCCGCATGTCGGCGAGCGGGCCCCAATCGGCGTCGAGCGCCTCGAGGTAGCCGCCGAACTTCGGCTCGCGCGCGTGTTGCTCGATCAGCGCGAAAACCTCCTTCGCACGCTCGAGCGCCGCGGTGTCGCCGGTCGCCTGGTACCACTCGGTGAGGCCGTAGATCGTGAACGCCTCGGCGTACACCTGCTTGCGCGGCGAGTGCGGCCGCAGGTCGCACGTGAGGCTCCAGTAGAAGCCGCCGTGCTCCCGGTCGCGGAACGCGCCCTCGAGCAACGCGAGCGCCTTGCGGCCGGTGGCGAGCCACTCCGGCTTCGGGTCCAGGCGCGCGGCCGCGGCGTACGTCCACAAGATGCGCGCGCAGAGCACCACGTGGCGCGGCACGTCGTCGAATTCGCGCAAGTCGTGCGTGATGATGCCCACGAGGTTGCCGTCGGGCTTGAACGCGCGGCGTGCCCAGAAAGGCAGGATGTCGCCGTTGAGGTCGGCCGCCATGCGGCGGCGCAGGTCGAGAAGCGAAACCGGGGGAGTTGCCATGGAGCCCGCGACGCTAGCCGCCGGCGATGCGCTGCCAAGGATCGATCGGCCGCCGCGGACCCCGCGCATCGACTTCGATGCATCGGGGCGCCTGTGCAGCGCGTGAACGGCCGGTGAAGAACCGGTGTCGTATATTTTCGCGATTGTCCGGCGCCGCGGGAGCGCGCGGCATGGAGTCGCCCATGAACACAACCCCCGGCACGTCCCGCCGCGCTACCCCGCCGCGCCTTGCGCGCCTCGTCACCTCGCTCACCACCCTGTTCGCCGCGGTGCTCGCCCTCGCCAGCTTCGCTGCTCCCGCCGCCGCGGCGGACGAATACGTTTACCACTCCGGTCTCGTCGGCTCGTGGCGCACGGCCGACTGGGGCGCCACCGTGAATCTCGACGGCTCCGCCGCCGGCCACGCCTCCGCGACGAAGGCCATCGAGGTGACCGTCTCCGGCGCGTGGCAGGGCGTATCACTCGCCGATGTGGGCGACTCCTGGAATCCGCAATACCACGCGTTGGGCACAGTGACGGCGGTCGAGTTCGATGTGCTCGCCGAGGCCGATTCCACGGAGTTCGAAAACGTGGTGTTCATGCTCGACGGCTCCGAGAACGTCACGCGGCCACCGCTCGTGAACTACATCCCCAGCTGGTCGTCGATGACGACCGCCGAGCGCTACGGCCACTGGTTCCACGTTTCCATCGATCTCGCCGCGCTCAACCCGACGTTCACCAGCTTCTACCAGGTCGTTTTCTTCAAGATGTCCGCGTCCGGCGCGCCGCACTTCCGGATCGCTGATGTGAAACTCGTCTCCACGCCGGACACCACGCCGCCCTCCGTGACCGTCACGACGAGCGAAGTGGATGCCAACCAGCTCACGCTCGTCTTCACCACCAGCGAGGCCGCCACCTACCGCGTCGAGTATGGTTACGGTTCCTACAGCCAGACGCTCACCGGTCCGGCCGTCGCCGCCACGAGCCACACCGCCTCGCTCACTGACCTGACCGTCGGCGCCACGCTCCAGTACCGGATCGTCGCCACGGATCCCGCCGGCAACACCGGCACCGCCACCGGCTCCGTCGCGATCACCGAACCCACTCCACCCACCAGCGCGACCGTCACGATCACCGCTGACCCGGTCAATACCCACGCGATCTCGCCCTGGATCTACGGCGGCAACTTCTACCAGGACTACGCCAGCGTGCTCCGGAACCTCACCGTCAACCGCCTCGGCGGCAACCGTTGGACCGCCTACAACTGGGAGAACAACGCCTCCAACGCCGGCGCCGACTGGCATTACCAGAGCGACGCCTACCTCGGCGGCGGCGACACCGCCGGCGAAGCCATCCGCCCCGTGATCGCCGCCGATCGCACGCGCGGCAACGCGAGCATCTTCACCGTCCAGATGCAGGGCTACGTCGCCGCCGACAAGAACGGCGACAATGTCGTCACCGCCGTCCCCGATCGCGCCACGCGCCTGGCCACGCGTTTCAAGCAGGTCGTCTACGCGAAGCCCGCCTCGGCCGGCGCATTTACCACCACGCCCTCCACCTCCGACGCCTACGTCTACATGGATGAGTTCGTGTGGGCCATGAACCAGAAGCTCCCCGGCCTCTACACCGATCCCGTCAACCCCACCTTCCTCATCCTCGACAACGAACCCGAGCTCTGGGGCGGCACCCACGCCGAGATCCAAGACGGCCTCATCACGCCCGCCGACTACCTCGCCAAGATCGTCGCGCTCTCCACCGCGCTCAAAAACGTCGCCCCCGAAGCCAAGCTCTTCGGCCCCGTGCACTATGGTTTCAACGGCCTCTTCGGCTGGCAGGGCAGCTCCGGCTACTCGTCGTCCTACTGGTTCACCGATCACTTCCTCGCCACGATGAAGAACGCCTCCGACACCTCCGGCCGGCGCCTCCTCGATGTCTACAACTTCCATTGGTATTCCGAAGCCACCGACGGCTCCACGCGCATCACCGAGCTCGCCGGCCCCACGCTCACCGACGCGCAGGTCCAGGCCATCGTCCAGAGTCCGCGCAGTCTCTGGGATCCCACCTACACGGAGACATCCTGGATCACGCAGTGGATGACCAGCGGCCCGATCCGCCTCCTGCCCCGCCTCAAGGAGAAGATCGCCACCCACTGGCCCGGCACCGATCTTGCGATCACCGAATGGGGCAACGGCGGCTTCAAGCACATCGCCGGCGCCATCGCCGTGGCCGACAACCTCGGCATCTTCGGCGAGTACGATCTCTTCGAGGCCACGTACTGGCCGTTGAGCACCATCACCGCCGACTCCTTCGACGCCGCGGGCTTCAAGATGTATCGCGATTTCGACGGCGCTCTCTCCACCTTCGGCGACATCTGCCTGCCCTCCACCTCGAGCGACACCGCCAAGGTCTCCGCCTACGTCAGCCGCGATTCCGTCGTCGACGGCCGCTACGTGATCGTCGCGATCAACCGCTCGAACACCGCCCAGGCGGCGAGCTTCGCCGGCCTGTCGCTCACCGCCAAGACCCGCTCGTTCCGCCTCCGCGGCACCAGCACCACCCCGGTCGCCCTCGGCGCCGTCACCGTCGACACCGATTCCTGGATCCTCGCGCTCCCCGCCTACTCGATCACCACCGTCGAGCTCACCGAAGCGGCCGCCAACGGCACCTTCGCCGCCTGGCGCACCGCGAACTTCTCCACGACCGACCTTGGTAACGACGCCGTCTCCGGTCCCGACGCCGATCCCGATGGCGCCGGTGTCACCAACTTCGCGCGCTACGCCTTCGGTCTGCCCGCCCGCGGCCCCGTCGCCGCGCCCACGACCGTCGGCACGGCCACCTCCGGCGGCGCCACGTATCTCACGCTCACCTTCAACCGCCGCGCCACGGCGAGCGATCTCGCGTACACCGTGGAGGCGAGCAGCGATCTCGTGAACTGGAGCACCGTCACCACGATCGCCCCGGGCACGCCCGCGCAGGTCACGGCCCAGGACTCTCTCGCGCTCGGCACCGCCGGCGTCACCCGCCGTTTCCTCCGCGTCCGCGTCGCCGCGCCTTAGCCGCCCGTCAGCGGCGCAATCGATCAGAAGGACCAGCCGGCCGCCCGACCCGGGCGGCCGGCTTTTTTGTCGTCGCCCTCGGAGGCGAGGCAAGGCGCTGCGGTGAAAAGTCGCTCAAAGCTCCGTGAATACGGCGTAAGGTTCGCCATCGCCCCAGGGGCGCGACGTCTCTGCGGTTGCCCTCGTCCCCCGGGCGCGCCGGATGGGTGCGCCACGCGCCTCACCGCCCGATTCGCAGCGTCCTCGGTCCACGCGGCGCCGCGCCGTTCCGACCCGAGGGAACCGGCTCCTCCACTTCTCCCGCCTATGAAACGCATCATCCGAACGCTCCACGCTCGCGGCACCCGCTTCATCCACGCATGGGCGATCACCCTTGGCCTCAGCGCCTGCACCGCCGCTCATGCCCAGACCCCGCAGCACTACCTTGTCGCCTACGACGGCACCTTGCAGCCGAGCTGGGTGCGTTCGTGCTGGGAAGCCAACGACGGCGATCTCTACACCGATTTCGCCGCCACCGCGCCCGACCGCACCGGCAATACCATCGAAGTCCGCTTCGGGCCCGGCGACGCGTGGAACGCCTTCGGTCTCGCCGATCGCCGCCCCGGCTGGGACGTGCAGCTCAAGTACCTCAACGAATTCCGCACGATCGAGTTCGACATCCGCTTCAAGTCCTCCGCCGGCCCCGCGGACAACCTCCGCTTCCTCCTCGACGACGCCGGCTACTCCGACGAGCGCGCCCTCGCCGGCTTCATCCCCGGCTGGGCCACGATGACCGCCGCCCAGCGTTACGACCAGTGGCACCACGTCACCATCGATCTCCCCTCGATCCATCCGACCCGCGCCCACTTCCACCAGTTTCTCTTCTTCAACGACGGCGAGGACCAGCCGCAGTTCTACCTCGCCGACGTGAAACTCGGCTGGGACGACGACACCACTCCGCCCGTGATCACCGTCGGCACGCCCGTGCTCAGCGCCGACCACACCCAGCTCACGCTCCCCTTCACCACCGACGAGTTCGCCGTCTATCGTGTCGAGTTCGGGATCGGCGGATACAGCGCTACAGTGACCGGCGACAACGAAGGCTGGAGCAGGAGCCACAGTCCGATCCTTCCCGGGCTCACCCTCGGCAGCACCTACCAGTACCGCATCGTCGCCCTCGACCACCGCACCGATCCCGCCGCCGCGCCGAACCAGGGCGTCGCCACCGGCACCTTCGTCGTGCCCGCCGCCCCGACCACGCCGCCGACGATCTCCAACCTCGCCATCTCCGACCTCGCCGGCAACCGCGCCATCCTCTCCTGGAACACCGACCGCCCCTGCACCGCCACCCTCTCGTACCAGAAAACCGGTGGCACAGCGCTCACCCGCACGCTCGGCGACCTTCAGACCTCCCGCAGTTTCACCCTCGATCTGCTCGAGCCGTCCACCGCCTACACCGCCACCGTCACGGTGACCGACGCGTTCGCCCTCACGGCCAGCCGGACCGTCACGTTCACCACCACCGCGTCCGCCGCACCCACCATCACCATCACCGCGGCGCCCGCCGCCGCCCACCCGATCTCGCCCTGGATCTACGGCGTGAACTTCCACCAGAAAATCCCCGACGTGCCGCGCAACCTCACCTTCAACCGCCACGGCGGCAACCGCTGGACCGCCTACAACTGGGAGAACAACGCCTCCAACGCCGGCTCGGACTGGGGCCCCTTCAGCAGCGACAGCTACCTGAGCGAAAGCACCGTGCCCGCCGAGGCTGCCCGCGAGCGCGTCGCGGCCGATCGCGCCGCCGGCCTCGCCAGCCTCATCACCGTGCAGATGCAGGGCTACGCCGCCGCCGATACCGACGGCAACGTCGCCATGACCGACTCGCTCGCCACCCGCCGCGCCACCCGCTTCAAGGAGGTCGTCTTCGCCAAGGGCGCTCCGTTCACCGCCATCCCCTCCACCGCCGACGCCTCCGTCTACATGGACGAGTTCGTCTCCGTCCTGCGCGACAAACTCGGCACCGACATCTACTCCGACCCCGTCACCCCGACCTTCGTCAGCCTCGACAACGAACCCGACCTCTGGCCCGACACCCACCTCCAGATCCAAGGCCCCGCACTCACCGACCCCGATGTCTTCATCCAGCGCACCGCCGAGCTCTCCACCGCGATCAAGAACGTCGCCCCCGGCGCGCTCACGTTCGGCCCCGTCAACTACGGCTTCCTCGGCATCTACAACTGGCAGGACTACGGCAGCGCCGAGCTGACCAGCAGCTATTGGTTCGCCGACAAGTACCTCGCCGATCTCCGCGTCGCCTCGCAGGCCGCCGGCCGCCGCCTCCTCGACGTCTACGACATCCACTGGTATTCGGAGTCTCGCGTCGGCGGGACCCGCATCGGCAGCCTCACCGGGACCAGCCTCACCGCCGACCAGATCCAGGCCGTCGTCCAGAGCCCGCGCAGCTTCTGGGACTCCACCTACGCCGAGACCTCCTGGGTCGCCAACACCCTCGGCGGCCCGATCTACATCCTCCGGCGCCTCCAGGACAAGATCGCCGCCCAGTGGCCCGGCACCAGGCTCGCGCTCACCGAATACGAGGCCGGCGGCAACAACCACATCGCCGGCGCCCTCGCGCAGGCCGACACCCTCGGCGTGTTCGGCCAGATGGACATCTTCGCCGCCAACTTCTGGCCCACCAGCGACACCTACGCCTTCACGCTCGCCGGCTTCAAGATGTACCGCGACTACGACGGCGCGCTCGCCACCTTCGGCGACATCTCTCTGCCCACCACCTCCAGCGACACCGCGCTCGTCTCCGCCTACATCAGCCGCTTCTCCACGCGCAACGACCGGTACGTGATCGTCGCGATCAACCGCTCGCCCGCCGTGCAGGATGTCGCCTTCGCCGGCCTCGCCGCCGCCGGCATCGCCCGCGTCTTCCGCCTCGAGGGCACGTCGACCACACCCGCCTTCGTCGGCGAAGTCCCCGCCGACCTCGCCAACTGGGTCGTCACCCTGCCGCCGCTCAGCGTCTCGACCATCGAGCTCAACATCCCCGCCGCCGCCAACTACGCCGCGTGGCGTGCCCTGAGCTTCTCCACGACCGACCTTGGCAACGACGCCGTCTCCGGGCCCGACGCCGATCCCGATGGCGCCGGTGTCACCAATTTCGCGCGCTACGCCTTCGGCCTGCCCGCCCGCGGCCCCGTCGCCACGTCCACGACCCTCGGCACGACCACCTCCGGCGGGGCGAGCTACCTCACGCTCACCTTCGACCGCCGCGCCACGGCGAGCGACCTCGCGTACACCGTGGAGGCGAGCAGCGATCTCGTGGACTGGAGCACCGTCACCACGATCGCCCCCGGCACGCCCGCGCAGGTCACGGCCCAGGACTCCGTCGCGCTCGGCACCGCCGGCATCACCCGGCGTTTCCTCCGCGTCCGCGTCGCCGCGCCGTAAGCCGGCGCGCGCGGCGTATTTGGCTGCTCGGCACCGTCCGGCTAGGGCCGTTTGCCGGCGGCCGGGCGGCGATACGCTCTACCCCCCTGTGAACATCGCGTAAGGTTCACGCCGGCGGCGCCAAGCACCAGCACTGTTGTTGCCACTGGTTTCTCGGTACGCCCGATGGGGTGCATCCCCGCCCCCTCCGATGCACCGCACACCCCGTCGCCTTCCTTCGCTCGGCAGGATGGCCGCACCCATCACCGGATTCCTGCGCCGCCTCCTTCCGCTCACGCTTCTGGCCGCTCTCCCGCTGGCCGGCCAGACCGATACGACCCCGCCCTCCGTCCCGGTCAACGTCGCCGGGACCGCCCCGACCTCGACCTCGTCGGTGCTCTATTGGACGCAGTCGACCGATGCCCTCGGCGTGGCGGGCTACGATGTCTTTCGCGACGGCATCCTCGTCGCCTCGGTCACCGACAACACCTTCGCCGAAGGCCACCTCTCGTCCGCGACCACCTACACCTACCGCGTCGCGGCACGCGACACCGCCGGCAACTCCAGCGCGCAGTCCGCACCGGCAACCGTCACCACCGACGCCACCGACTCCGCGCGACTCGTCCGCCCGGCACAATTCACGTACCTCGGCGCCTTCCGCCTGCCGCGAGATACGCTGAACAACTACAGCTACGGCGGCACCGCGCTTGCCTTCAACCCCGCCCGCAACTCCCTCTTCGTCCGCGGGCACGAGTGGTACCAGCTCGTCGGCGAGGTCTCGATCCCCACACCGCTCGCGAGCGACGATGTCGACGCGCTGCCCGTCGCCACCGTGCTGCAGAATCAGGCGGACATCACCGAAGGGCACATCGACGAGGTCGCCGACGAGGGCGGCACCATCGACGGCTGCAAGATCGGCGGTCTCCTCGTGCACGAGAACCGACTCATCGGCACCTCGTACGCCTACTACGACGGCGGCATCCGCGCCCGCCGTTCGCATTTCGCCTCGAGCCTCGACCTCGCGCAAACCGGCGAATTCGCGGGGATGTTCACGGTCGGCGCCGAGAACCCCGGCTTCGTCGCCGGTTTCATGGCACCCATACCCGCCGAGTGGCAGTCCGCCCTGGGCGGGCCGGTGCTCACCGGGCAGGCCGGGCTCGCCATCATCACCCGCACGTCGATGGGACCGGCGGCATCCGTCTTCGATCCCACCGCACTCGGCTCGCCTGGTGCGACGCCCGCCCGACTGCTCGTGGGCTACCCCAGTGATCATCCCACCCTCGGCGCGTGGGCCAACGAGCACGAGCCCAACCCGCAGTACGACATGTCCACGTTCATCCGCGGGATCGTGTTTCCCGCCGGCACTGACAGCGTGCTCTTCTTCGGCACCGCCGGCACCGGCGTGCCTCGTTATGGACTCGGCACCACGAATCCAGCGCTCGACGGCCAACCCGTCCCCGACCACCCCGGCGTGGTCTATGCCTACGATCCGATCGATCTCGGCAAAGGCTGCCACGCGTACCCCTACACCGCCTTCGTCTGGGCCTATCGCGCGCAGGATCTCGCCCGCGTGGTCGCCGGAACCGCCCAACCGTGGGGGATCGTCCCCTACGCCATCTGGCCGTTCTCGTTTCCCTGCGGTTTCAACGGGGACGACATCGTCGGCGGCGCGGCCTACGACCCCGCCACCAACCGCCTCTTCCTGTCGCATTTCAACGCCGCCGGCAGCTCGCACGACAAACCTGTGATCCACGTCTACCGGCTCGAACAGCCCGCACCGCCGACCGACACCTACGCCACCTGGCGCGCCGCGCACTTCTCCGGCTCCGGGCTCATCGACGATGTCGTCTCCGGCCCGCTCGCCGATCCCGACAGCGCCGGCGTCACCAACCTTCAACGCTACGCCCACGACCTCCCCGCCCGCGGCCC
>DATGXA010000272.1:0-10957 GCA_035299125.1 Opitutaceae bacterium | reverse complement strand
CGGCGATGACGTAGTCCATCGCGAGGGTGGCGTGGTCGATCTCGAGGTTGATCGCGGTGAAGAAGTCGCCGTCCTGGAAAAGATGGGAGCGACAGATCTCGCGGTTGAGCCGCGTGACGACCTCGGCCAGCGGCGGGTGCGCGCCGGGCGGACCGACGAGCGCGTTGTGGATGAGGTCGGTGATGATGCTGCGGAGGATGCAGCCGACCTCATGGCCGGACTGGTCTTTCAGGCTGACGAGGGTGCGCGGGGCGGACGGGTGCTGGAGCTGGCGCACGAAGAAGTGGTCGCCGCCGTCGAGGTGGCGCGGGATGGACTGCGCGGCGGTGAAGAGCAGGTGGCCGTCGCGCAGGGCGGTGTTGCGCGGTTGCGCGGCGTTGACGAGCAGGAGCACCTGGTGCGCGAGGCCCACGTTCATCTCCTGCTTCTCGAGCATGCGGCGCAGCGTGGCGTTGCTGGCGGCGAGTTCGGCGGTGCGCTGGGCGACGCGATCCTCGAGATCCGCCTGCGCGCGGCGCAGCGTCTCTTCGACGTGTTTGCGGCGGGTCTCGTCGATGAGCACGCCGGTGATGCCGACGGGGCGGCCGTCTTGGAGAATCACGTGCGAGTAGCTGGCGCCGAGGAACGTGGTGCCGTCGCGGCGGAGGAAGCGGTATTCCTCGCCGTTGATGCTGTGGCCGGCGAGCAGGCGCGCCCAGTTCGCGCGGAGGCGGTCGCGGTCGTCGGGGTGGACGAGAGTGAAGAGGTTCACGCCGTAGGGCGTCTCGTGCGGGCCGAAACGCGCGGTGCGCACCCCCTCGCGGTTGAGGACGACGATGTTGCCGTGCAGATCGAGCTCGTAGACGACCTGCGGCAGCGAATCGATCATCAGGCGGTACTTCTGGACGTTGGCATCGAGCGCCTGTTGGGCGCGCTCGCGCTCGGTCACCTCGGTGCGCAGGCGGTCGTTGGCCGTCGCGAGCTCGGCGGTGCGCTCGCGCACGCGGTCCTCAAGCGTGGCGTGGGCGCGGTGGAGCGCATCGGCCGCCTGCTTCGCGGCGGTGATGTCGGTGAGCATGCCGACAAGGACCGCCGGGCGATCCGCGGGGGCGACATGGAAACCGCTGTCGCGGAACCACCGGTACGATCCGTCGCTGTGCCGCATCCGGTACTCGTGGTCGAACGCGGTGCGGGTGCTGATGCTGCGATGGAGCTCGGCGGCGACGCGGCGGCGGTCCTCGGGGTGGACGAGCCGGAGCCAGCGCAGGGTGTTGCGGCCGAGCTCGGCGAGCGGATAGCCGAGCACCTGGTCGACACTCTCGCTCCAGAGGATCACGCCGGAGGCGAGATCGTGTTCGTACGTGATCTGGCCGGAGGCGGCCGTGATGATCTCGTAACGTTTCTTCCACGCGGCGATCTCCTCCTCCGCACGATGGCGATCGGTGACATCGCGGATGCTCTCGATCGCGCCGATGATGCGGCCGCCTGCGTCGCACAGCCGGCGCGCGCTGCCCCAGAGATGGGCGCCGCGGCCGGCGTTGAGACTCGGCACGAACGCCTCGGCGAGCACGGCATCCTCGGCGGCGGCGTATTTCGTGTAGCGCGAGCCGGGCGCGAGCTCGGGCCGCAGCGCGTAATCGACCAGGATCGGCCGGCGGTGGCCGTAGAACGGCAGAGCGTATTCGAACTCGCCGCGGCCGAGCATCTGCGCCTTCGGCACGCCGGTGAGCTGCTCCATCGCGCGGTTCCAGCTGGTGACGACGCCGGCGGCGTTGATGACGAAGGTGGCGTCGGGCAGGAATTCGATCACGTCGTGCAACCGGTCGTTGACGGCGTGGAGCGCTCTCTCGGCCTCGCGGCGGGCCTGCACCTCGAGCACGAGCGAAACGCAGCCGCCGATCGCGGCCGCAAACGACTGCTCCGCGGCGCTCCAAGGCCGCGCCGGCCCCACATGTTCGTGGCAGACCACGCCGACGACACGGCCGTCCGAACGCACCGGCACATCGAGCATCGCGCCGATGCCGAGCGGTTCGAGGTACGGGGTCGCGAAGCAGCAGGTGGCGGGATCGCGCAACGCGTCGGCTGCGGCGATCATCTCCCAGCGTTCGAGCGCGTTGAAATAATCCGGGTAGTCGGCCGCCGCGAGGCGCATGCCGGAAGCGTGCCGGCCGGTCGTGCGGTCGAAGAGATCGGCACAGGTGAGCTCCGTGCCGATGGCGTCGAAGAACCAAACGCTCACCCGCGCGACATCGAGCGCCTGTGCGGAGGCGGCGGTGATCGCCTGGAGCGCAGTGTCGCGGTCGGTGCGATAAAGGGATGCGTTGCCGGCGAGCTCCGCGAGCGTGCGGTTGAAACTCAGGGACCGCAGCTCCCGCAGCTCGAGCGCTTCCGCGCATTGCGGATCGAGCGGGCACGGCGGGCCGGCGCGGGGCCGGGAGGCTTCCGCTGGCGCGTGGAGATGGGTCTCCCGATCCGGCATAGGCCTTCAAACATCGGCCGGCGGCGCGGCGGGTTGAGCCGTGGATTTGGCCGCGATGCCCCACTCGAGGTCGTGTTTCCGTCGATAAGCGCCCGCCGGCGATCCGGTTCGGTGGCGGCGCGGTCTGAGCGCTGTGTCGGGTTGTCCGGCGCCCGTCCCTCGTCGCTCGCGTCGTCCGCCGGCCGCGGACCATGTTTAGCCTTCAAATCGCGGGCGGTGTCGTTACCGTTCCGACACCCCCCCACCCTGCGCCCCGCGACGCACGACCGTTGCCCCAAATGAACCTGGAAACCCGTCTCTTCGCCTACGGTACCCTCAAACGCGGCTCACCGATGCATGGTCAGCTCTGCCGCGGAGTGCGTTCCGTCGAGCGGGCGCAGCTCTGGGGCCGACTGTACGAACTGCCTTCGGGATGCCCGGCCTTGATCCTGCCGGAAGCGGCCCGACTGGCGGAGGCGAGCCTCGCGGCCGCGGAAGACCACGCCCAACTCGAAGCGGCGCTCCACGCCCCGGCGAAGACGTTTTCGCACGACGGGTGGCGGCCGGTCGTCGGGCAACTGATCACGTTAGCCGATTACCGCACGGCGTGGCCCACACTCGACGCCTGGGAGGATGCCTCGCCCGATCGGCCGCTGTTGTTTCGCCGGACGCTGGTGCGCGTCGAGCGCGACAACGGTCTGCCGATCACCGCGTGGGCCTACGTGGTACCGAGGCTGCCCGACGGCTCGCGCGAGTTGATGAATGGCGAGTGGCCCGTGCCCGCCGCCACGTTGGCGAACGAGTAACTGCCCGCCCTGCGCAGGGGCGCCGCGGGATAGCGGAACCGTGTGCGGCCGAACGCGCAGCCGCCGCTCCGCGAAACGAGGAGCATCCGCCCCGTCTCGCGCGCCGCCCACATCCACACGACGCGTCGGCGGAAGCTGTCGGTGGGCGGGGCGAACGATCCCGCAGACTCCTCCGCAGCGAGAACGGGTGAGCCGCGGCTCGTCGACAACGACTCGCCTTTCCCCGCGCAAAACCGTTCCCCGTGCGGAGCGGAGTGAGCCGGAGCCGCGTCAGCCAATAGTTGACATGATCCGGAGAGAGCGCGCGAGCGGCGCGGAACCCATTCTCCCGCTCGCCAAGGGCTGGGCGGGGCATACGCTGCGGCGCCATGTTCTACCTCGCCATCAATCGCGTGCAGAGCGGTCCATTTGCGGAAAACGAAGTGCGGCAGCGCGCCGCCCGCGGTGAGTTCGGGTCGAGCGGTCTCTGCTGGTGCGAGGGTTGGCCGCAGTGGCGCCGCATCGAGGAAGTGTTTCCGCCCGCTGCTGAACCGCCGCCGCTGCCGAGCGCTGCGCCGGTCCCGTCGGCCATGCCGCCCCCGGCACACCCGCACAACGGCAGCGCGGGCGCCACAGCCACGAGCGGCATGGCAGTCGCGAGCCTGGTGTGCGGGCTGGGGGTCTTCGTACTGTTTCCCTTTTTCTTCCTGCTCGCACCGGCCGCGGTGATCCTGGGCCATGTGGCGAAGGGGAAGATCAAACGCGCGGGCGGGCGGCTCGCGGGCGCCGGCCTCGCCACGGCGGGACTGTTGTGCGGCTATGTCGGCGGCGGGGTGTTGCTTGCGATCGTGTCGACGATCGCGTTCTTCGCCACGCGCGAGGTCCGGCGCAACTCGCAGGAAACCGCGGTGCGAACCCACCTCGAGCAGTTCTGGACGGCGGCCGATCTCCAGTTGCGCGGCAGCGAGGCGCCGGAGGTCACGTACCCGGAACTCGTCGGCGAGGGGAAGCCGCTCGCCGAGGCGGATTTCGCGCCGGTCGCCGGCGAGGATTACCACAGCCTCGTCGTGAGACGCGGCGACGAATGGCTCTCGATCACGCTCGGCGACGGCCGCACGGTGAATTTCTACGCGAGCAGTCCGGCGGCCGCGCCGAGCACGCCCGAGATCGAGGAGGACAACTCGTCCGAGGAGGGCGACACATCCACCGACTCCGCCGAGCCGGAGAACGACGAAGCGTCGCCCGACGACGAGAATGCGGCCACGCCAGCGGAGGTCCCGCCAGCCGCCGAGCCGGCACCGGCTTCGTCCTGAAGCACTCCGCGTTCAGCCGTGTGGCGCGAGCAGCGTGCACGGCCACCACGGCAGGTTGCGCAGCACGAAATAGAGCACGACGACGACCAGCGTGATCGTCGCGCTGTACCGCGGGAACTCAGCGGGCGGTTGACCGCGCCACGCGCGCCAGAGCGAGAACGCCGCCCACCCGAGGAGCGGCGGCAGCGAGAGGACGAGCAGCGGATTCTGGGCGAATGCGCGCACCACATCCCCATGCGCGAGCGCCAGCAAAGCCCGCGTGCTCCCGCAGCCCGGGCAGTGTAGCCCCGTCAACGCGTGCCACGGACACGGCGGCGCCCAGAGCGGCGGCAACGGACCGGCGCACCACGCAAAGACCACGACCGCGACGACGATGCCCGCGACACCCAACGCGCGCCGTCGGGCGTCGCACCCACGCGGCGCCGGCAGCTGGTTGGTTTCGCTCAATGCGCGAGACCGCCCATAGCGATGCCGAAGACCATGATGCCGATGTATGCGATGCCGATGAGCAGAGCACCGCCCACGCTCAACCACATCCAGAACTTCGCCTTGTCGGACGACTGCTGTGCGCCGGCGAGATCGCCCGCCGCGTATTTCGAGTCCACCTGCGAGGCGAACACGATCGAAGCGATGCCGAAAGGCAGACAGCAAAACAGCGTAACGAGAATTGCCGGCACGAGATAGTTCGACGGCTTCGGACCAAGGGCTACCGGCGTGGGCCGCGGCGGAGGCGGAATCGATGGCGCAGCCGGCACGGGCGGCGGCGTGGTGCTGGCCTCGGGGAAGACTTCCGCGGCGGGGCGCCAAGCGGACATGCCTTCGCACCAGACGAGATCGTTCGGGAGCAGTTCGCCGCTTTGGAGGCGGGTGCGGACCTCGGCTTCCGGGAAGACGCCGAGCTTCTGGTTGTTGCGGGCGACGTGGTAATCCATGGGGAGTGCGGCGCAGTGTGGCGGGAAGCGCGCCGAAGGAAAGCGGCAACCCGCCCCGCGGCCGGAGCGTGTCGACAAAAAACCCGGGCGGCGGGAGCCGTCCGGGTTCGGAAGAGGATGATCGATCGACTCAGGCCTGCTGCGCGCAGGTCGCCTGCTTGTCGACGATCTTGATGATCTTGAAGAGCAGGGGCTGCGTGTACTCGTTCTCGCCGATCTCTTCGCCCTTCTGGAGGCGAACCGCGGTCTGGTACGCATCGACGATGCTGAGGATGGCGATGACGAGGCCCGGCAGGACGCAGAGCACGTAGCCGACGATGATCGCGACCAGCGTGTAGATGAACTTGCGCTGTTGGCCGTTGATCAGGAGGTGTCCGAGATTGAATACGAACCAGGTGAGCAGGAGCGCGACGATCGGGTTGGCGTCGGGTTTCTTGATTTTGTTCATGAGGATTTTTGGGTCAGTTGAGGGCGGAAGAGAGTTGGTGGAAGCTCAGGCGAAGACGCCGGCGAGCTTTTCCTGGATCAGTTTCCCGAGCACGGGCACCGGCTTCTGTTCTTCGTTCACGGCGCCGACAAGGCCGAGCACCCACAGGATCATGAGGCCGAGGCCCGCGGCGAAACTCAGCAGCGAGAAGCCTTTGGTGAGGATGAAGCCAACGACGGGAATCCCGCCGGCAAACGCGAGGACAAAGCCGAGGACGAACGTAACAAGCCAGAGAGCCACGCCGACGATCAACAACCCGAGCATCTGGCGCAGATGGAAGGCGCCGAGCCGGGTCTTGGCCTTGTTGTGCATCAATACGGCGATGACGAAGCCGATTCCGCAGAGCCAAGGAGTGACGTAGGCGAGGATCGCCACGGTCTTGTCTTCACCGGCGGGAGCCGCAGGAGCGGGGGGAGGAGGAACGGGTGCGTCCGACATGATGTGCTTGGGTTGGGTTGCAGGCCTCGGCGGAAAAACCGCTTGGCCGATGTTTCTAGGGGCGCATTCGTATCAGGCAAACCGGTTTTCCGAAAGCGTGCGACCGCTGCAGGCGGGCGGCGGCCCGTTCGACCCGCTTCCGGCCCGTGGCCAAGCGCGCATCGTCACCGCGCGATAGGATCGATCCCGCGGGAACGCCGGTAGGCGGCCGATCCGCGCGAGTGCCGCCGCGAGCGGTCGGACAGTTGTTGTCCAGCGGGCGCCGTTATTGTCCGCGCCATCATGATCACCGATCTCGATTCCGCCGCTGTCGCTCCCGACATCGCACTTGCCACTCCCCCTGTTTCGGCAAGCGTCGCCTCCCGCTCCCCGCGCAAACCCGTCGCCTCCGAAACCACCATGTCCAAGCCCGCCGCCCCCGCCGAAAAATCCAAGGCCGCCGCCCAGGTCTCCGCCGACGCCGCAGCCCGCAAGAATCTCGAACTCGCGCTCTCCGCCATCACCAAGGAGTTCGGCGACGGTTCGATCATGCGCCTCGGCGACGCGACCAAGATGAAGGTGGAAACGGTTTCCACCGGCTCGATCGCCATCGATCTCGCGCTCGGCGCAGGCGGCCTGCCCACCGGCCGCATCATCGAGATCTTCGGCCCCGAATCCTCGGGCAAAACCACGCTGTGCTTGAGCGTGATCGCCGAGGTGCAACGCAAGGGCGGTTTGGCGGCGTTCATCGACGTCGAGCATGCTCTCGACCCTAAATATGCGCGCATCGTCGGTGTGAACCTCGACGACCTCCTCGTTTCCCAGCCCGACAGCGGCGAGGACGCGCTCACCATCGCCGAGACGCTGATCCGCTCCGGCGCGATCGACGTGATCGTGATCGACTCGGTCGCGGCGCTCATTTCGAAGCAGGAGCTCGACGGCCAGATGGGCGACGCCACCGTCGGTTCTCAGGCGCGCCTGATGAGCCAGGCCATGCGCCGCCTCACGGCGGTGATCAGCAAGACCAAGTGCGTCTGCATCTTCACCAACCAGATTCGCGAGAAGATCGGCGTGATGTTCGGCAATCCGGAGACGACGCCCGGCGGCCGCGCGTTGAAATTCTTCTCCTCGATCCGCATCGACATCCGCCGCATCGGCCAGATCAAGGATCCGGCCGGCAAGGTCATCGGCAACCGCACCAAGATCAAGGTCGTGAAGAACAAGGTCGCCCCGCCGTTCACCGAGTGCGAGTTCGACATCATGTACAACGAGGGCATCTCGAAGACCGGCTCGCTGCTCGACCTCGGCCTCGAACAGAAAGTGCTCGAAAAGAAAGGCGCTTGGATCGCCTACGAAGGCAACCTCATCGGCCAAGGTCGCGAGGCCGCGAAGGCGTTCCTCGCCGAGAAGGCCGATGTCGCCGAGAAGATCCGCGCCGCGATCATGGAGAAGGTCACCGTCTCCGGCGGCACCGCGCTCGCCAGCAGCGCTGGCAGCAGCGAAAGCGCCGAATAGTCCCGGATCTTCGCCGTCCGACTCCCCGACCCGCGCTGGAAACGGCGCGGGTTTTTTCGTGCCCGCGCGTGGCGGACAGCATCCAAGGCCCCGCCAGCGCTGACACGCTCCGGCGCAATGAAAACGTTTCATCATCCGGCGTTCTGCAGGGGCACGACGCGTGCTCAGTAGCGGATCCGGCGTGGTCAGCAAACCGACGCGCCATTCTCCACTACACACACCGCACATGAAACTCCCGACCTCCCTGAAACTCGCGGGCGCCACGGCCGCCGCCCTCGCCACCAACGCGCTCCTGGCCGAAGTCGCGCTCAACGAGCAGTTCGCGATCAGCGGCTACGTCGTCGGCTCCGCGTCGTACGCCAAAGCCCAGGGCGTCGACAGCGACAGCAACGCCGACCTCGACGCTACCAAGCTCACGGCCGTCGCGAAGTTCGCGCCGCTCACCGTCACGACGAGCCTTTTCGCCTTCGGCACCGGCTCGGGCGACGGTTTCAACAACTCCCCGATCTTCCTCGACGCGTACGGCACCTACGACCTCGGCAACGGCAGCAGCGTGACCGCCGGCAAGTACCTGAGCTGGCTCGGCTACGAGGCGTTCGACCCGATCAACATGCTGCAGATCTCGTACGCCAACCCCACCGCCGCCTACATCCCGGCGTACCACACCGGCGTGAAGTTCGAGAATAGCACCGACGCGTACTCGATCGGCGTCGGCATCTCCGACTCGCTCTACGGCCCCGCCTACTACAAGGGCGACGGCGACCTCGACAACGGCGTCGGCCTCGAGGCGTACTTCACCTACAAGGCGATCAAGGACTTCACACTCTTCGCCGGCCTCGGCTACGACACGGGCGACAGCATCGCCGACAAGCGCTTCGTCGGCGACCTCTGGGTGCAGTACGTCTACGGCCAGTTCACCTTCGCGGGTGAAGTCTGCTACGGCAGCACCGACTACAGCTCCGTCATTGACGGCGAATCCACCATCGCGAGCCACACCGAAGACGGCTATTTCGTCCTCGGTCTCGTGAAATACCAGGCCAATGACAAGTGGGCGGCCACGTTCCGCCTCAGCGCCGGTCAGGGCGAGGCGGGCGACGATTTCGTCCGCGGCACGTTCGCGCCGACCTACTCCGTGACCAAGAACCTCGATCTCGTCGCCGAGTACAGCTACACCGATCTCGACGAGGACATCGGCAGCGTCGACTACGCCCACTACCTGGGCCTGCAGGCTCGCTTCAAATTCTGAGCAGGCCGCCCGCGCTGCTCCCGCCGGTTTCCCACTCGGCGCGCGGTCCGTTGCGACGGGCCGCGCGCCCCTTCCCCTCCCGTCTCCCCACGTTCGCGATACCCAACGTCCCCCGTCCCAACCGCATCATGCGCACTCCTTGGAAAACACTCTTCGCCGGCTCCGCGCTCGCGCTCGCCGGTCTCGCCACCTCCCTCCCCGCCGCCGAGAAGACCGTGAAGGTCGGCGTGCTCCACTCCCTCTCCGGCACGATGGCCATCAGCGAGACCTCGCTGCGCGACGTGCTCCTCTTCACCTTCGACGAGATCAACGCCGCGGGTGGCATCAAGATCGGCGGCGACACCTACAAGATCGAGCCTGTCGTCGTCGACGGCGCCTCGAACTGGCCGCTTTTCGCTGAGAAGGCCAAGCAGCTCCTCGAGCAGGACAAGGTCGCCGTGACCTTCGGCTGCTGGACCTCAGTCTCCCGCAAATCCGTCCTCCCCGTCTTCGAGAAGAACAACGGCCTCCTCTTCTATCCCGTCCAGTACGAGGGTGAAGAAGAGTCTCAGAACGTCGCCTACACCGCCGAGGCCGTGAACCAGCAGGCCACGCCCGCCGTCGACTACTACCTCGCGGAAGGGAAGAAGAAGTTCTACCTGCTCGGCTCCGACTACGTCTACCCGCAGACCACCAACCTCGTGCTTCTCGAGTACCTGCTCTCCAAGGGCGTGCCGCTCGAGAACATCGGCGGCGGTTTCAAGAAGGACGAGTCCGGCAAGATCATCTCCGCCGGTAAGTACACGCCATTTGGCCACACCGACTACCAGCAGATCGTCGCCGAGATCAAACAGTTCGCCGCCTCCGGCGATGCCTGCGTGATCTCGACGCTCAACGGCGACACCAACGTCCCCTTCTTCAAGGAATACGCCGCCTCCGGCCTCACCGCCGAGACCTGCCCGGTCGTCTCCTTCTCGATCTCCGAGGACGAGTTCCGCGGCCTCCCGGCCGACAAGCTCGTCGGCCAGCTCGGCTGCTGGACCTACTTCCAGTCGCTGAATACTCCGGCGAACAAGAAGTTCGTCGGAGCCTTCAAGGCCTGGCTCGCGAAGAGCACTGTGCCCGGCATCGTCAAGGAAGGCCGCGTCACCTGCTCGCCCATGGTTCTCTCCTACGACGGCGTCTACCTCTGGAAGGCCTGTGTCGAGAAGGCCGGCACGTTCGATGTCGACGCCGTGCGCACCGCTTGGAAATCCGGCATCTCGTTCGCGGGCCCCGGCGGCACCGTGAAGACCCAGCCGAACATGCATCTCACCAAAAACGTCTACATCGGCGAGACCAAGGCCGACGGTCAGTTCAAGATCCTCAAGTCCTTCGAGTCTGTCTACGGCGAGCCCTGGCTGAAGGGTAAGTTCAAGTAAGGCGGCTCTCTCCTCTCGCAGTTCGCAGTGCCCGAGGCGGCGCCGAAATCGGCGCCGCCTTTTTGTTCATCTCGCACTCTGCGGCTTCGCGGCCGGGTGCGTTGTCGAAGCTCCGGGGCGTGGCGCAGGCCTCCGTGCCTGCGAGGCGGTTTCGCCGGCCCGGAGGCCGGCGGCACGGCGTGACCCGCTTCTCGCGTCGTTTGGTTGCGGCTCTGTGGTGGGGCGGGCGTTGTGCCCGCCATCCGTTCTCGACGCTGTCCGGCTCGGGCGACCTTCGCCTTTGTCTTGTCAACGTCACGCTCCGCATCGCTCTTCCGACCGATCCGTAGCTTCTCGACCAGCGCACTGCGCGTTTTCGCCCACCCGGCGGCCAGCACCCATAACCAATCCGCATCGGCTCCACTCGCCTCGAGCCGCTCTCCTGC
>DATGXA010000271.1:0-1789 GCA_035299125.1 Opitutaceae bacterium | reverse complement strand
TTTTTGACGCTCGCGCACAGCACGGACCGCGTGGCGCCGAACCCGGTCGTGGCTGTGCGCAACCATCTTCGGCCGCTCGCGCACCGGGTTCGCGGCCAATGATTATGTCAACTATTGGTTGACACGGTCCGTACGGCTGCTGCCGCGGAGCCGCGGGTAGCCAAGCGGCCGGAAGCAGGGGGCGGAACGCCCCGCCCTCACCAGATCCGCGCGCGCTGCTCGGGGGCGCGCCACAGCGCATCGCCCTCGCGGACGCCCCAAGCCTCGAAGAACTCGGGCAGGTTCACCAGCGGGCCGACGGCGCGGAAGTTGCCCGGCGCGTGCGGGCCGTTCACGAGCTGTCGCTCGAGCGCCTCGGGCCGGTACAGCGTGCGACCCCAGAGCTGCGCCCACGAGAGGAAGAAACGCTGCTCGGGCGTGAAGCCGTCGATCGGCTCGGGCCGGCCATGCGCGGCGAGATAGCGCTGCAACGCCTCGTACGCCACGCTCACACCGCCGAGATCGGCGATGTTCTCGCCGAGGCTGAGGCGGCCGTTCACGAACTTGCCCGGCAGCGCCTCGTACGCGCCATATTGCGCGACGAGTTTCTCCGCGCGCTGCTGGAACGCCGCGGCATCCGCCTCCTGCCACCAATCGACGAGATTGCCGCGCCCGTCGAACTTCCGTCCCTGGTCGTCGAAACCGTGTGTGATCTCATGGCCGATCACGCAGGCGATGGCGCCGAAGTTCACCGCCTCGTCAGCCGCGAGGTCGAAGAACGGCGGCTGGAGGATGCCGGCGGGAAACACGATCTCATTGCGCGTCGAGGCGAAGTAGGCGTTCACCGTCGGCGGCGTCATGCCCCACTCGTCGGGGTCGACCGGCTGGCCGAGCTTGGCGAGGTCGTCCGCGGTATCCCACTCGCGGGCACGGCGGATGTTCGCCGCGTAGCTGTCGCGCGCGATCACGAGCCCGGCGTACGTCTTCCACGTGTCCGGGTAGCCGATCTTCGCGCGGAAGGTGGCGAACTTCGCCGCGGCCCGCGCGCGCGTTTCCGGCGTCATCCAGTCGAGCCGCTCGAGCCGGGCGCGGAACGCCGCGCGGATGTGGTCGACCATCTCCTCCATGCGCGCCTTCGCCTCCGGCGGGAAGTAGCGCGCCACGTAGAGCTGCCCGAGCGCATCGCCGATCTCGCCGTCGACCGTGCGTGCGGCGCGGCGCCAGCGGGGCTCCTGCTGCGGCGTGCCGCGGAGCACGGTCTCGTTGAAACGAAAACTCTCGTCCTCGAACGCCGCCGGGAGGTACGGCGCGAACCCCCGCACCAGCTGCCAACGCAGGTACGTGCGCCACTGCGCGAGCGGGCGCCGCGCGACCTCCTGCGCCACCGCGACGGCGAACGGCGGGTGGTTCAGCACCGCGGAGTCGAGCGCCGGCGCGCCGAGCCCCTCCGCCCACGCACGCCAGGGAAACGCGGCCGCATCGCGCTCGAGCTCGGCGAGTGTGCGGCGGTGGTAGTTGGAAACAGGATCGCGCAGCTCGACGGGGCGCTTCGACGCACGCGCAAGCGCCGTCTCGATCTCGAGCACCGCCTCCGCGCCGGATTGGGCCGCGGCGGGCGCGTCGCCGAGCAGCTCGAGCATCTTGCGCACATGCACGACGTACGCGGCGCGTTTGTCCGCAAAGGACTCCTCGACGTAGTAGTCGCGGTTCGGCAGGCCGAGGCCGCCCTGCGTGAGATAGAACGTGTAGCGGCCGCTGTCGCGCGCATCGGGCCGCACCGCGGGCGCGCCGAACACACCCACGCCGAGGC
>DATGXA010000270.1:0-3875 GCA_035299125.1 Opitutaceae bacterium | reverse complement strand
GAAGACCCGATCGCTTTCGCGCAAGGGGAGGGCGGTCGCCGTCGCGGATTCTCGTGAAGGCGGCGCAGCGCCACGGACGCGGTCGAGGGCGGACGCGAGACGTGGCGGGCTGACCGGTTTCATCAAGTAATCGAGCGCGTTCACCTCGAACGCTCGCAGTGCGAAGGAGTCGAACGCGGTGACGAAGATCACCTGGGGGTGCGGCGGGGGAAGCGCAGCGAGCAGATCGAAACCGTTGCGGCCGGGCATCTCGACATCGAGCAGCAGCAATTGCGGGCGCTCCCGGTCGCAGAGCTCCAGCGCGGCGGTGGCGTTGGCGGCCTCGCCGCAGAGCTCGATATCGGGGTGCTTGGTGAGCAACCGCCGGAGCTCGAGGCGGGCGAGCCGCTCGTCGTCGACGATGACAGTCCTCATGGTCTGAAGGCGGGAGCCGTGGTGGCGGTTTCCGCGACCGAGGGAATGGCGACCTCGGCCGCGACGGTGTCCGGGCCGGCCTGGAAGAGCGAGAGCCTGGCCTGTGTCCCGAAGAGCAACTGCAGGCGAGCACGGGCGTTTTTGAGGCCGACTCCGGCGGAGCCTTTGTGCCGGTCGAGCGTGCCGGGATTTTTGATGCGGAAAAGCACACCGCAGCCGTCAGCGAGGATCTCGATGCTGATCGTCCCGCCGTCCTCGCGCGGGCCGATGCCGTATTTCACGGCGTTCTCGACAAGAGTCTGGAGCACGAAGGGCGGCACGAGAAAGCGGCCGGCTTCGGGGTCGATATCGCGTACGACGCGCAAGCGTTCCTCGTGGCGCAGCTGCTCGAGCGCGAGGTAGCCGTCGACCAGCGCCAGTTCGCGGGCGAGCGGCACGAGCTCGCGTTGACCGAGGATGAGCGTCTCGCGGAGAAAATCCGCCAGTCGGGTGACGGCGGCGCGCGGCGCCTCGATCTCCTCGGGAATCAGCGCGCGCAGCGAATTGAGGCTGTTGAAGAGAAAATGCGGGTTCACCTGCGATTTGAGCGCCCGCAGTTCGGCCTCCTTCACCGCGGCGTCGAGCGTGAGGCGCTCGATGCGGACGAGTTGGTAGTGCCGATAGGCCAGACAGCCGAAGTACAGGCCGCACCAGCAGACGAGCAACGGCACACACAACACGCCGACCGCGATGCATTCCGCGAAGCCCGAGCTGCCGCCGAGATCGCTGCGCTCGATCGAGCCGGGGACGAACAGGATCACCACTCCGAAAATCGAGGCGGCCATCGCCAGCGCCTGTGCCAGGCACCACGGCAGCAGCCAGGCGGCGATCGCCCAGACGCGTCGCGGATTCCGGCGCAGGCGCAGCAACACGACTCGCAGCAGATGGGAGTGCAGCAGACCGGCGGCGGCCACCGTCACCATCATGAGCAACTCGATCCAGGGCGGGTCCGCCTTGGCGAGCAGCAGGACGGCGGAGGCCTGGCAGGCGAGATAGACCGACCAGCCGGCGAGCTGGAATCTCCAATACCGCGCCGTGCCGAACCACCGGCGATGCCAAGGGTGAGTCTCGGCCGACGCGGGGAGGTTGATTTCGATCTGAGTGAAGGACATGGCCGCGGCGAAGGCGGTGCACTCAGAACTTCAGGGCCAGGGCGAGCGAACCATAGGCTGCCGTATCGTCCGATTTCAGGCGGTAGTGGCGGTCGAAGTAGTCGAACTCCCGTGCGACGACGCAGCCCGCGGTGGCGCTGATCGCGCAGCGCGGGGAGAAACGATACTCGGCGGCGATCCCGACCCGGTAGTCGTTGTACTCGAGCTTGGTGTCGGCGAGCGACGGTTTGCCAGCGAGACCGGGCAGCGGGTCCTTCTCGACGTGGTAGGTGTCGGAGACGCCTTCGGCGACGATCGAGAAGCTCAGCGATTTGCTCGCGTTGTAGGTGATCGCGGTCTTCGGGTAACCGAGGGAGACGCTCCACCGCTCCGAGGGAGTCCACTGCAAGCCGCCGCCCGGAAGGACCTTGTTGCGAGCCAGCGAATCGTAGGCGAGACCGAGCATGAGCGTGAACGTTTCGCTATGGCGGTAGATCGCGCCAGCGGCCGCACTGATCCCGAAGGCGTCCGAGCCGGCATCGGAAGCGGCCCAGCGCAACCCGGGGCTCAGCGCCGCGATGGCGCTCCAGCGTCCGCCACAGGGCTGCGAATAGGAGAACTCCGCTTGGGCCGACTGGAGACGTTTCGGCAACGCGACGGTGCGGTTGTTCTCCGGCAGCTCGAAGCGGGACAGATGGAAGGTGTGACCGACGGAAACGGCCCCGCCGTTGGCCAGCTTGATCTCGTAGGCGGCAGCGTGGTCGAACTCCGCCGTCGAGACTTCGCCCGCGGCGCGCGAGCCAGTCTTCAGTTTCGTGTTGCCCGAAAGACCGGTCGCGAGCGAGGCGCTCAGCCCAAGTTGAAACGGCTCGGCTTCGACGGTGACCGGTGCGTCGGCCGCGAAAGTCGCGACGGCGAGTGTGGTGCAGAGGAGCGGGAAGAGGATCGGTTTCATCGCCGCGGGACATTGACCCGCATCGCAACGGATGCACTGCCGCCTCAAGGACCGGTCGTTTTGTGGTTTGAGACGGCGGGAAACGCCAATGAACGGGAGCGCACCGTAGCGGCCGCCTCGATCCGGCCGGGTCCGTCTGCGGCCGGCCGGAGAGGCCGCATTGCGGCACAGCCCGTGCTCGCGACGTCCAGCCATGACGACCGCCGTCCGCCACGTTTTCCACCGCACACTGCGCCGCTTTGCATTCGCACTGCTCGTCGGCGGGTTGGCGACCGCTTCGCGCGCCGCGGAGCTCACCGTCTTCGCCGCAGCAAGCCTCGCGGAGGCGTTGCAGGAGATCGCGCCGGCCTACACGGCTGTGTCCGGCGACACATTGCGTTTCAGCTTCGGCGCGTCCGGCACGCTCGCGCGCCAGATCAAGGAGGGCGCGCCCGCGGATGTGCTCGTCTCCGCGGACGAGTTGCGGCTCGACCAACTCGAGAGGGCCGGTCTGCTCGCCGTCGGCACGCGTCGCACGATTCTCGCGAACCAGCTCGTCGTGGTCGTCGAAGCTGCGGCGGGGGCGTTCAACACGCCCGACGCGCTCGCCTCCGCAAACGTGAGGCGCATCGCCATCGGCGAGCCCGCGACCGTGCCCGCCGGGACCTACACCAGACAATACCTCGACAGCGCCGGTCTGTGGGCGCAGCTCTCCGGCAAACTGGTGCCGCTCGACAACGTGCGCGCCGTGCTGGCCGCGGTCGAGGCGGGCAACGCCGACGCCGGTTTCGTCTACCGCACTGATGCGCTGCTCTCGAAAAAGGTGCGGATCGCGCTCGCGGTGCCGCTCGATGCGGGGCCGCGGATCACGTACCCGGCGGCCGCGCTGCGCGACGCGAAGTCGCCCGCGGCGGCGGCCCGATTCGTGGCGTTTCTCGCTGGGCCGGAAGCGCAGACGGTGTTCGCGCGGCATGGTTTTCTGCCGGCACCGTAGTTCCGCGCGGCGGATCCGAGGTTCGCCGGCTGTATCGACCCCCAGCCGCCGGTGGTGTCGTGGCGCCGTTTGTGGAAAACGATCTGAGTCGGCCGAGGCTTTTCGGCACATCGATGGCTGATGGCCTTTGATCCTCTGCGTCCGTCGTCGACGCGTACGCCACCTGTACGCAGCTGCCGGGCACGCGCGCAACTCGGCCTTGCAGTCCTTCGCGCGCGCCGGCTTGCTCGGTCTCCGTTGTCCCACGAATGAACCCCTTGCGCCGGCTGGTGATCCTCCTCGTCGTCTGGAGCGGCTCGACCGTCTTCGCTGCGCCGCGTGCGGTCGTCGTCACGGGGCTTGCGGCGGATGCTGTCGCGGAGAGCCGGTTGCACGCCACGGCGGAGGAATTGCGCGCCGGTTT
>DATGXA010000269.1:0-4566 GCA_035299125.1 Opitutaceae bacterium | reverse complement strand
ACGCGACCGACCGGATCTTCTTCGCCTCGCACCACGAGGCCCACGCCGCCAGCGCGTTCTTCCCCTCGCCGTTCCCACGCGCCGCCGTCCTCACGCTCGACGGCGTGGGCGAGTGGTCCACCGCCACTCTCGGCCACGGCGACGGCGCCCAGCTCGAGCTGCTGCGCGAGCTGCGTTTCCCGCATTCGCTCGGCCTGCTCTACTCCGCGTTCACGCACTACTGCGGCTTCCGCGTGAACTCCGGCGAATACAAGCTCATGGGCCTCGCCCCCTACGGCGAGCCGCGCTACGCCGAGCTCATCCGCGAGAAACTCCTCGATCTGCGTGGCGACGGCTCGTTCCGCCTCCGGCTCGAGTATTTCGGCCACCTCCACGGCGAGCGCATGATCAACGCCCGCTTCGCCGCGCTCTTCGGCGGCCCGCCGCGCTTGCCCGCCGAAGCAATCACCCAACGCCACTGCGACCTCGCGCGCTCGATCCAGATCGTGACTGAGGAGATCGTGCTCCGCATCGCGCGCTTCCTGCACCGGGAAACGGCGGCCGAGAATCTCTGCCTCGCCGGCGGCGTGGCGCTCAACTGCGTCGCCAACGGTCGCCTCCTCCGCGAAGGCCCATTCAAACGCCTCTGGATCCAACCGGCCGCTGGAGATGCCGGCGGCGCGCTCGGCGCGGCTCTGGCTTTCCACTACGCACAACCCGGCGCCATCCGCGAAGTCGACGGCGTGCACGATGCCATGCGCGGCGCCTTCCTCGGCCCCGAATTCGACGAGGCCACCTGCGCCGCCGCCCTCGCCGCGCGCGGTCTCGCCGGCGAACGCTTGGCCGATTCCGCCGCTGTCGCCCGCCGCGTCGCCGAGCGCATCGCGGCCGGCGCCGTCGTGGGCGTGATCCAAGGCCGGGCGGAATTCGGCCCGCGCGCGCTCGGCGCCCGCTCGATCCTCGGCGACGCCCGTTCGCCGCAGATGCAGAGCGTGCTCAACCTGAAGATCAAATTCCGCGAGTCGTTCCGTCCCTTCGCCCCGGTGGTGCTCGCCGAGCGCGCCGCCGAGTTCTTCGAACTCTCCGCCCCCTCGCCCTACATGCTCCTCACCGCGCCCGTGCGCGGCACGAAGCTTTCCTCCGCGAGTGCGGCCATGGCCGAGCGCCTGCGCGAGCTCCGCTCGGCGATCCCGGCCGTCACGCACGTGGACGGCTCCGCGCGGGTCCAGACGGTGGATGCAACCACGAACCCGTTTCTCCACGCCGTCCTCCGCGGGTTCGACGCGCTCACCGGCTGCCCGGTGCTGATCAACACCTCGTTCAACGTCCGCGGCGAGCCGCCTGTCTGTCATCCGCGCGAAGCGATCGAAGGATTTCTCCACACCGGCATGGACGCGCTCGCCCTCGGGCCGTTCTGGCTCGAGAAATCCGCCGTGCCCGAGGCGCTTCTCGCCGCCGCGAAACCCCGCGAGTTCGCCGCCGACTGAGCCCGCGCACCTTGGCTGTTCCGCAATCCACAACCCGCATTCCGCCCTCGATGCGCTTCCTCCGCCACCTCGGGAAACTGTTCGCCGATCTCCTCGGCTTCGCCCGCCAGAACAAGATCTGGTGGATCGTGCCGCTCGTGCTTCTGCTGCTCGTCGCCGGTGCGCTGGTGGTCGGCGTGTCGACCATCTCGCCGTTCATCTACTCGCTCTTCTAGCCGCATGCCGTCTCCTGCCGCCTCCTCCCGCTGGTTGAAGAAACTGCTCCTCGGCTGCGCGTTCGCGCTCGTCGTGTTCGTCGTGCTGCTCAGCGCGCTCGAGGGCGGCTTGCACCTCGCGGGCTACGGCCACTCGTCGCGATTCTTCCGACACGAACGCGCCGCCGACGGCTCGGAGTGGCTGCGGGAGAACCGCTGGGCGACCGCGCCGTTCTTCGCGCCGGAGCTCATTCGCCGCCCGCAACCGTTTCGCCTCCCAGCGCCGAAGGCGCCGCGTACCTACCGCGTGTTCGTGCTCGGCAGCTCCGCCGCGATGGGCGACCCGGAGGCATCGTTCTCGCTGGCACGCACGCTCGAGGTCCTGTTGTGCGAAGCGCACCCCGAGCTGCGCTTCGAGGTCGTGAACGCCGGCATCACCGCGATCAACTCCACCGTCGTGCGCGGCATCGCCGCCGAATGCGCGGCGCTCTCGCCCGATCTCTTCATCGTTTACGAGGGCAACAATGAGGTCATCGGCCCCTTCGGCCCCGGCACGGTCTTCACCCCGTTCCTCGGCTCGCCCGCCGCGGTGCGCGCCGCCGTCGCGATGAAACGCTCCCGCACCGGCCAGCTGCTCGCCGCGCTCGCCCGCCGCGGCCGGAGCGATCTCCCGGAGAAATGGGGCGGCATGGGCATGTTTCTCGAGCACGGCATCGCCGTCGACGACCCGCGGCTCGCCGCCACGCGGGACCTCTTCCGGGCCAATCTCGCCGCCATCGCCGACTCCGGCCGCGCCGCCGGTGCCAGCGTCTTTCTCTGCACCGTCGCCACGAATCGCCGCGGCTGCGCGCCGTTTCTCTCGCTGCACCGCAACGGCCTCGACAGCGCCGCGCTCGCCCGCTGGCGCAACGCCTTCGACGCCGGCCGCGCCGCCGCCCTCGCCGGCGACCACCGCACCGCCGCCACGCGTTTCGCCGAGGCCGCCGCCATCGACGATCGCCACGCCGAGACCGTCTACCGCCTCGGGCAGGAGCAACTCCAGCTCGGCGAGAACGAGCAGGCGCGCTCGACGCTGCAACGCGCGCTCGACCTCGACGCGCTGCGCTTCCGCACCGATTCGCAGCTCAACGCCGCGATCCGCTCGTTCGGCCTCGCACCGCGCGAGGGCGTGCAGGTGATCGACCTCGCGGCCGCCGCGGACTCCGAATCGCCGGCCGGCATCGCCGGCGACGAGTTCTTCTACGAACACGTGCATCCCACGATGCGCGGCACATACCAGCTCGCGCGCGAACTCTGCACGCCGATCGAGTCCGACCTGCGTCGCCGCGGTCTGGTGGCAGCGAACGCGCCCGCGCCGCAGTGGCCGGAACTCGCGGTCGTGCGCGAGCGCCTCGCCTACACCGTGTACGAGCAGGCGATGATCGTGCGCGAGATGATCGCCCGTTTCTCGACGCCGCCGTTCACCAACCAGAGCGACAACGCGGAACGCCTCGACCGCTACCGCACGATGGACCAGACCGCCACGCTGCTGCTGCAACGCCCCGAAGCCGCGGCCGATCTCGCCGCGAAGTACGAAGCCGCGCTGACCGCCCGTCCCGACGACTGGGTGCTGCGACGCAACGCCGGCATGGCCTTCACCGCCACTGGTCAGCCCCAGCGCGGCCTGCCTTTGCTCGTGCAGGCGGCCACCGCGATACCCGACGACTCGGATACGCTCTTCGCGCTCGCGCAGGCGCACCGCGCGCTCGGCGACGAAGCCGCCGCCGCGGAGACGTTCGCCCGCGTGCGCGCGCTCGAGCCGCGATATCCAGGGCTGCCCTGAGCGCCAGCTAGCGACGAGAAGAGCTACAGCGTTTTCCCCGGGACCGTGGCGCCGTCGCGCCAGTAGCCGGGCACGCGGGTCGACGACGGATTCTCCGGTGCGCCACGGCGGAACGTGCGCACCATGAGCGCAAGCTGCTCCATCGCGCGCATGCCGACCAGCCGGTGGTTCTGCACGATACCGCCGACGTATGGACAGCCCGCCGGCACATCGAGCGAGGCGAACGCCACATCCTGCGGCACGCGGATTCCCGTGCTCGTGAGGCGGGTGATCTCGCCATCCCAGCCGCTCATCTCGATCAGCTCGTGCCAGTTCGTCATGAGCGCGTCGACCTTGTGCTGGCGCATCCAAGCCTCGACCTGCGCGGCGACATGGCCGATCTCGCCGCGCTCGAAGAGCAGCGGCGGCACGCGTTCGCGCGCCGGCAGCGAAGCCTGCTCGACCAGAACGCCCGAGCTGAACGTGCTTTCGAGCCGCGACTCGTCGTCGGTCGCGGTGGCGAGCCCGATGCGCCGGTAGCCGCGGGAGCGCAGGCTGCGCAGGCAGAGGCGCGCCGCCTGGCATTGGTCGTTGGACACGACGTCGAGCTGGGAGAGCAGGTGGTGCGATTCAATTTTCACCGCGCTGTATTGGTCCCAATCGAGTTCGATCGAGGTGGTGCTCGGCGTGAAGGTGGAGAGCAGCACGCCGTTGATGCCGCGGGACGAGAGGATTGTGTTCAGGCGCGCGGGAGTCATCTCCTTCGTGCCCAGCGCGAACACCTCGAGCAGAAGGTGCTGCGCCTCGGCCACGGCGCGCACCCCCTCGTACACGAGCGGATGGTAGCCGGAGCCGAAGAAGTATGCGGAGGAGCCGGCATCGATGACGAACGCGATCGAGGGCGTCTGCTTCACCGCGAGTTTCTTGAGTCGATGGTGGTTGAACGCGTCGAGCAGCGGGTCGCGCACGTAGCCGATCTTGCGTGCGCTCTCGAGGATGCGTTCGCGCGTGGCGGCCGGGATGCTCGGATGCGAACGCAACGCCATCGACACGGTGGTCGGGTGGACGCCGGCCAGCGCCGCGACATCGTCCATGGACGCGTAGG
>DATGXA010000268.1:0-2665 GCA_035299125.1 Opitutaceae bacterium | reverse complement strand
GAGCCGCGGCTCACCCGGAGGGTTCGACTTACCCACGGACAGCTTCACCTTCTGGGTGGCTCAGCCGACGCGCTGTGAGGAGGTGGGGCACGCGCGACAAAAAGCCCCGGCGCGGCGGCCGGGGCTCGGGGTAGCGGACGATCGGTGCCGGTCAGCTCACGACGTATTGCCACTGGTTCTCGCGGGCGGCGCGGGCGGCCTTGAGCGCGCCGATCGCGCAGTAGCGCTGGTAGTCGGGACCGGCGAGCCGGACCTTCGGGCCTTCGTAGCCGTCGGCGGCGAACCGCGCCTGCAACTCCGTATCGATGCCGCGGATCTGGCTGCCGCCGCCGGTGACGATGATGTTCTGCAGCAACTGCACGGTCGAATGATTCGGCACGTGGGCGATGAGGTGTTTCGCGGCCTCGAAGATCCGGTCGACGAGCTGATTGCAGGCGTTGCCGATCACCTCGCCGAGTTCGAGCGTGCGCGCCTTCCCGCCGAGGATGACCTTCACGTCGATCGGCTTCCGGATCGCGCCGCAGTAGGCATGGGCCTCCTTGATCTGGCGGACGGAGATCGGGTCGAGGTTGCAGTCAGGATACAGCTGGACGATGGCGTTGTACAACAGGCCGTCGACGGCGTCGCCGGCGAAGTTGAAGCTGACCTGGTCCTCGGCGGTCGGAAAATAGCCTCGGACCAGGCACAGGTCGGTCGTGCCGGCGCCGATGTCGATGATCAGCGAGTTGCTGACCGGATCGACGTACTGTGCCTGGCCGAGGCGGGAGTCTTCGCGGACGCCGATCGCGGCGAGGAACGGCTCGGGGATGAGCAGCACGCGGTCGAACGCGCCGACGACCGCCCGGCGGATATGCTCGCGCGCCTCGGGCTCGGCGTTGGCGGGCACGCCGACGACTGCGCGCACTTCCGACTGGCTGGTTGGGTCGACGAGTTTTCGGAGGTGCAGGAGGAGGTCGCGGGCTGCGCGCGCCTCCTGGATCACGCCGTTCTTGAGCGGCGTGACGAGGTCGACGTGGAGCGCGTAGCGCACGGCTTCGTCGCCGAAGAGGATGTCGGCGTTGCCGGGCACGATGCCGCTGATGATGCCCGGTTTCACGTAGCCGACGGTGCTCGGCAGCACCTTGCCGACGGAGATGTCGGTGGAGTCCGGAGCGCCGGCGATGATGCAGGATTTGTTCGTGCCGAGATCGAGGCCGACGAGGATGGTCTTCGCCTGAATCTTGCGCGAGGCCGGGGCGTTCTGGGGGATCGAGGCTGCGGGCGCGGGCGGAGGAATGGTGGGAGCAGGAGCGGTCATGGTGGCGGTGTCTTGTTGTTGTGGTTTGCGCGGGCACTCTCGAGTGGGGCAGCGAAGACGCGACCGGCGGAAAGAAAGTCGGATCAGGATGGTCGAGGGCGTGCGCGGCGTTCCTGTGAGAGCATTTCGTCGAGCAGATCGGCCAGGCCCGGCACACCGGTCGGCGGATCGGGAAACGCCGCTGTGGGCGTCGCGGGCCGATGCGGTTGCGCGCTCTCGTGCGAACCCGGGCCGATTCGCCGTGTCATGTTTTCACCGACAGAGAGACCTTCCGTGACGATCTCGCCGATCAGATGGGCGATCGCCAACGCCGCATCGTCCTCCATGCGCCAGCGCAGCAGGATCGCGGCGGGGTCGGAGACTTCGGCGGCTGCGAGGCGCGCCTGCGCGCCGGCGATCTCGGAGGCGAGTTGCTCGTCCGCCTCGACGTCGCGGCCTGCGCGGCGCAGGCGCTCCGTGCGAAAAACGGCCGCCCGCACTTCGCGGCGTAACAGCAACTCGTCCTCGGCGTTCATGTCGGGTTGCCGGCTGGGACAGAGCGTCGGCGCGGTTGTTTCCGGAAACTTTCGTGAAGAACTCGGGATGCGCGCGGCGGCGCGGGCTTGCCGCCGCGCTCCCGGTCGAAAGGGTGGAGACCGCACATGCACGCGCCTGCCGAGAACGCGGAGTCCGCAGTTCGCCCTGCGGCTCCGTCGCCGGAGATCGCACCGGGCATCGAGCTCGATGCGGCGGCGACGCTGCGCGCCTGGTGGCGCATCGGCGTGGCGACGGTGGTGGCCGGCCAGAGCATGGTCGCGAGTCTGGCGATCAACCTCACGCCGCCGGACGGCACGACGTACTGGTTGCTGCACGCGTTGCTGATGGCTGCGGCGCTCGGCGTGTGCGCGCTGCTGTTGCCGGCGTTGACACGCGAAGCGTGGCTCTCGCTGCGGATGCGGCGCATCACGGTCGAGCAGTTGTTCCTCGTCACGCTGCTCGGTGCGTTTGCGGCATCGTTCACCGCCACGCTCACCCGCCGCGGCGCCGTCTATTACGAGGTGATCTCTATCCTGCTCGCGATCTACGCCGCGGGAAAGACGCTCGGCGCCCGCTCCCGCGCGAAGGCGCTGCGCGCGGTCGACGAGACGCGCGAGCGTTACGAACAGGCGGAACGCCTCGACGGAACTACCGCGCCGGTCGCGGCACTCCCGGTCGGCGAACGGGTGCGCGTGCGGCCCGGCAGTGCGATCTGCGTCGACGGCGTGGTGCGCGCGGGCCGTAGCTTCGTGCAGGAGACCGCGATGACCGGCGAATGGCGGCCGATCGCGCGCGGCCCGGGCGACCAGGTGCTCGCCGGCACGCATGCGATCGACGGCGAACTCGAGATCG
>DATGXA010000267.1:0-38020 GCA_035299125.1 Opitutaceae bacterium | reverse complement strand
GGAACATGCCGCCCGCCACGCCCGCGTCAACGGGCCCGCCCGGGTTTGGCGGAGCGGCCCGACGGCTCCCTCCGGCCGTTCCCTACTCGCTTTCGCCGTGACGATAGCTGACCGGGAAAACCAGAAACGCGGGCACGGCCGCACCGTCCAATTTCGCGGGAGAGAACTTCGTCGCCCGCACCTGCCGCTCCGCGGCCCCTTCCAGCACCGGGCAATCGGAGGACAAGATGCACGTCGCCAGCACGGCGCCTTTCGCGGAGAGCACGACGCCGACCTGCACGTTGTGCTCCCGCTTCTCGTGCCGGATGGACTTCGGAACGTCGAGCATGGCGTACTCGGTGACACCGGGTCGGACAAACTCGCCGGCGGGAATCGGCACGAACTCAAGGTCGGCTTTCGGGGGAAACTTGCCCGCGATCTGCGCGACCGAGCCGCCAGTGAGCACTTTCACCGGCGCGGCCGAGAGCAGGAGCGGAATAACGAGCGACACAGACGCGAAGAGAAAACGAAGGGGTGATTTCATTGTGTCAGAGAATGCAGTTTCGGGTGTCGCCCGGCCTCGCGGCCTCCCAGCGCCACCCAGAAAACGGGTACAGCAGCCGTCACGTCGCGCAACTGCATTCTTACCTGCGCCTGCGGGTGGAATTGCTCGCACCCCAAGCGCTTCGCCAACGCGGCCCAGGACAGCCCAAGTGCGTCCGCAATCGACGCCGTCCGTGGCTGTTTGACACGCGCCGCCCTGAGGCGCCCCGATCCGCCGGCCCCGCCGCGCCGGTCAGCCCTTCAGGCTGCCCTTGGTGCTGGGCACCTTGCCGGCGTGACGCGAGTCGATCTGGCAGCACACGTCGAGCGCGCGGCCGAGCCCTTTGAAGAGCGCTTCCGCGATGTGATGCGGCTCCTCGCCGTACTCGATCGTCGCGTGCACGTTGGCCCCAATCGCGTTGGTGAACGACCGGAAGAACTCCTTCACCAGGATGAGATTGAAGTCGCGGACGAACGGGTGCGCACACTCGGCCTTGTAGACCAGCACCGCACGCCCGCTCAGGTCGACGACGATGCGCGCGAGCGTCTCGTCCATCGGGAGCAGGAAGAAGCCGTAACGGCGGATGCCGGCCTTGTCGCCGAGCGCCTCGGCAAACGCCTGCCCGAGCACGATGCCGACATCCTCAACCGTGTGGTGGTAATCGACCTCGATGTCGCCCTTCGCGCGCACCTGCAGGTCGAACGACCCATGGCGCGCGAACAGCGTGAGCATGTGATCGAAGAACGGGATGCCGGTCTCGATCTTCGACTCGCCCGTGCCGTCGATCGTGAGCGTCAGCTCGATGTCGGTTTCGCGGGTGCGGCGCTGGACGGTGGCGGTGCGTTTTTGAGCCATGTGTCGATGGTTTGAAGGAGCGTGTTCATCTCCTCGTCGGTACCGATGCTGATTCGCGCAAAATTCGCGGTCAAGGGGTGACTCGGGAAGCAGCGCACGAGGATCTTGTTCGCGCAGAGAAAGGCGTAGAACGCCTTCGCGACCTCGGGGCCGGCGCGTCCGGCGGCGTCGCGTGGCTCGGCGAAAACGAAGTTCGTCTGCGACGGATAGACAAACCAGCCGAGTCGCTCGGTGAGCTCGCGGCGAAAGCGATCGCGCGTGGCGCGTATCTTCGCCACGAGGCCGTCGTAGTACGCCACGTCCTCGAACGCCGCGAGCGCCGCCGTCTGCGCGAGCCGGGAGACGTTGTAGCTGTCGCGCACGCGGTCGAGCAGGTCGATCACCTCGGCGTGGGCGAGCGCGTAGCCGATGCGTTGGCCGGCGAGGCAGTACGCCTTGGAGAACGAGCGCGTGACGCAGAGATTCGGGAACTCGCGCACCCAGCCGGCGATGTTCGTTTCGGCGAATGGCGCGTAGGTCTCGTCGGCCACGACAAGTCCGCGGAAACCGTTGATCACCGCCTGTAGATCCGCCTCGGGGAAACCGACTCCCGTCGGAGCGTTCGGCGTCGTCAAAAACAGGATCGGCGCGTCCGACTGCACGATGGCGTCGACCGGCAGCCGCATCTCGCGACTGAACGCGACCTCCTCCACCGGCGCGCCCTCGAGACCGATCAACACCGGATAGAGCGAGTAGCTCGGCACCGTCCATGCGCCGGCGACCTCGGGGCCGCAGAACACGCGCACGAGAAGATTCAGGATGTCGTCGCCGCCGTTGCCGATGCAGACGTTTTCCGGCGCGAGTCCATGTCGCTGAGCCACCGCCGCGCGCAACGGCGCGCTGGTCGGATTCGGGTAGAGTCGGAGCGAGGCACCATCAGCGCCGATTTCACGGCGCAGCGCCTCGACCACGCGCGGGCTCGGCGGGTAGGCGTTTTCGTTGGTGTTGAGCTTGATCCAGCCCGGCTCCTGCGGCTGCAGGCCCGGCACGTAGGCGTGCAGCGCACGGATGTGCGGCCGGGCGCGTTGGACGATGGGATTGGCGGACATTTTCTGCGGAGACAAACGGCACATTTTCGCCCCCGCAACGGGCAAGTGCAGCCCGCACCACCGCCCGGCACGAGGCGACCGCTCAGGAAAACCCGCTTTGCGTTCGCCGGCTCTTTTGCGGTTAATCCCCGAGTCCGTCCGCCACCCACCGCCGCCATGGATTTCGCCACGCAGTTCCAGCAACTCCGCCACGAGGCCGAACAAGCGCTCGACCGCCACGTACCCGCCGCGCAGACACGTCCCTCCCGTCTGCACGCCGCGATGCGCTACAGCCTCGAAGCCGGCGGCAAACGCATTCGCCCGATCCTCGTCCTGGCCGCGGCCGAGCTTTTCGGAAAACGCGCCGATGCCGCCGCGGCGGCCGCCGCCGTCGAGTGCGTGCACACCTATTCGCTCATCCACGACGACCTCCCCGCGCTCGACAACGACGACCTGCGGCGCGGCCGGCCCACATGCCACAGGGCCTTCGACGAGCCCACCGCGATCCTCGCCGGCGACGCGCTCCTCACGCATGCTTTTGCACTGCTCGCCACCCACTACGCCGAGCGCCCCACCCTCGCCGCCGCGCTCGTGCGCGAGCTCGGCCGCTCGGCCGGCAGCACCGAACTCATCGGCGGCCAGATGGAGGACATCGAGGCGGAAAAGGCGCCCGCCACGCGCGACCAGGTGGAGTTCATCCACAACGGCAAGACCGCGGCGATGATCGCGGTCAGTCTCGCGTTCGGCGGTCTGATCGGCGGCGCCGACGCTGCACAGCTCGAAGTGTTGCGCCGGCTCGGGCGCGAGGTCGGGCTCGCGTTCCAGGTGATCGACGACGTGCTCGATGCCACCGCCACCTCCGCCGAGCTCGGCAAGACCGCCGGCAAAGATGCGAAGGCGGAGAAGGCCACGATGGTCCGCGTACTCGGGCTTGATGGCGCACGCGAACGCGCCGCCCGTCATACCACCGCGGCGCTCGCCGAACTGGCAAACCTGACCGGAGACACCACCTTCCTGCGCGCGCTCGTCGAATCGCTCCTGCACCGGGGCAACTGATACGGAGCGCTCACAGCGTCGCGGAAGCTGTGAGGTTTTCGACGGACAAGAGTGGCGAAGGCCGCCAAAGCCTTCGCCACGAGGAGCAGGACGGGGCTCAGGGCGCGGTGCCGACGAAGGCCGCGCGGATGCGCGCGGCGTCGGCAGGCGAAGCGGGCGCGATGGTGCCGACGAGGCCGACGTTGTTCTTCGTGAAGTCGACCGCATCGAGCATGTAGGGGTACGGCAGCACGGTGAGGTCGTTCCACGTGAAGTTCTTCGTCGAGTTGAAAAGCCAAGCCGCGGGATCGCTCGGCGATTGGTTCGCGAAGGTGCCGGTCACCGCCGTGCCGTCGTCGTTGAGACTGCCACGCGCCTGGATCCTTCCGGCGGGAGCGGTCGTCGAGAAGGTCAGCGGCGTCTTCACCTTGTAGAAGTAGCAGTTCTCGGCGAGGACCGCGGCGTTCATGTTTGCGGACATCGCGCTGCTGCTGATGCCGGCGCCGTCGATGTAGAGGTTGTAGGTATGGGCATTGCCGTACCGCATGCGCGGTATGCGCTGGGTCACGTTCTGGTAGAAGTTGTGGTGGAGCGTGACGTTCAGGTAGCAGAGGCCGCCAGGGGCATCGACCGCCTCGTTGTTGTCGGCCGAGCCGACGAGGGAGCACTTCTTCTGCGGCAGTTCGTGCGCGATGATTTGCGCGACGGTCTGGCCCGCGGTGCGCAGCGAGGCGTAGTATGCGATCTTCGGGTCGGCCGGGTTCGCCTGATAGAGCGATTCGAGGTGGTTGATCTGCGTCTCGACCGTGCCGTCGATATCGCCGCTGAAACGGCACCAGGACATGGTGACGAGGTCGGCGCCGTTGGTCACGTCGGCCTGGCCGTCGTAGACTTTGCCGAAGTCGCAGTGGTCGATCCAAACGTTCTTCGCACCGTTGGTGACGAGGATGTAGTCCCAGCCCATCTGGTCGTAGAGACCGGTGGTGACGTCGTCCCATTCCCAGAGGCCGCGGAACTTCAGGTTTCGAATGACGACGTTCTGGACGTTGTCGATCGAGAGCGTGCCGTGGCGGATCGTGGCGCCGTGGACGGAGAACAACGTCTTGTTGCCCTTCACCTTGATGCGGCCGACGCCCGAAGCGATGAGTTCGGGCAGGAGCAACGGCTGGGCGGAGATGTTGCGCAGGCTACCGATATCGACGTCGACCTTCAACTCGATGACGTAGGCATCGGTGCTCTCGAGGTAGGTCTTCAACGTGACGCCGGGATTGGCCGTGGAGGAATCGATCACCACGTAGTTCACCCCGGGATTGACGAGGTCGACGAGGCCGCCACCGGTCACGCCGGCGCCCATCGTCGCAAAACCCTCGACGGCGAGTCGGTTGGCAGCCGGCAGATTTGTGACGCTCAGGTGCGCCGCGGAGCTGGTGACGAACCCGGTGCCGTTTGAAACGCGCACCGAGTAATCCGCCTCATCGGCGCCCGTGACGCCGCCGAGCGAGTACGTCGACGCAGTGGCGCCGACGATTGCGGTGCCGTTCTTGTACCATTGGTAGGTGAGCGTGTCTCCGCCGGTCGCAGCAACGGAGAAAGATGCGCCTTGGCCGGGGGAAACGGTCACCGCCGCCGGCGCGACAGCGATCGCGGGTGCGAGCACCGCAGAGGCGGAGACGCGCGCGAACAAACGTGATCCCGCCGCCGGGAGCGCCACCTGCACATGGTCGAAACTAGAGTCGACCGAGGTCACCTCAAATACCGCGCCACCGACACCATCGGTCACCGGCGACCACGTGAGCAGATCCGCGGAGGATTCGACACCGACGGTCACACCAGCGCTGGGCTTCCGGCAATCGAAGGCGAGCACGAGTGCGCCATCGAGAACGCTCGACACAGGGCTGCGCACGGCGTCCGGCGTCGTGGCGCGGCCGCCGAGGACGAACTCGAGAAGGTTGTTCACGCCGTCGAGATCGGAATCGAGGGTGAGATTGGACGCAGCTGCCGGATCGATGCCGTAACCGGAAAGGTACGCGGCGAGTGCGCTCGGGGCGGAACTCACGGCGAGTGCGGCGGAGTCGCTGCTCGCCGAGCCCGCGGAGTTGCTGACGACGACGCTGTAGGCGGCGATGTCGTCGGCGCCCACGTTCGCGAGCGTGAGTGTGGCGGCGGTCGCGCCGCTCAGCGCGGCCTCATCACGATACCACTGGTACGCCAAAGGCGCGGAGCCGGCGGCCGCGACGGTGAAAGAAACGGACGAGCCGGCAGTCGCGGCACGCGGCACGGGATGCGTTGTGATAGTCGGAGCGACAACCACGACCGCGAGTATCGCGGGCTCGCTCGTGACGGTGCCTGCGTCGTTCGTGACGGCGACGGTGTAGCTACCCGCATCGGCGGTGGTGGCGGAGAGAATAGTGTAGCTGGCGCCGGTCGCGCCCGAGATCGGCGCATCGTCCTTGAACCATTGGTAATCGAGAGCGGTCGCGCCCGAGGCAGTGACGCTGAACGTAGCGCTGGCGCCAACGTTCACGCTCGTGCTCACCGGGTGCGTGAGGATCGCGGGATCGGTCACGCCGAGCGTCGCAGTGGCGCTCACGACGGTGTTCGCACCGCTGGTTGCCACACACGTGTAAGCTCCAGCATCGGCCGCCGAGGCGTGCGCGATGGTGAAGGTCGCACCGGTGGCGCCCGGGATATCGGCACCGTTTCTGCGCCACTGGAGAGTCGCGGCGGGCACGGCGGCCACCTCGACGGTGAAGGTCACCGCGGTTTCGAAGAGCACCGTCCGGCTCTGCGGTTGGGTGAGGAACATGGGCGCGAGCGACGTGGTCCACGAGCCGCTCGCCACGCCGGCCCACGTGGTGTTCAGCACCCAGAACGGGTCGCTGTAGTTCGCGATCGTCTGCGCATCGGTCGGCATCACGGTGAACGCATCGGTGCACGGGTTCACAAGCGCGACGCCGTCCTTGTCGACGAGGTTATGGGTCCAGTTGCGGATGTTGCTCGTGTAGGTGGTGCCATCGGTAGTGCCATTCAGGAGCCACCAGCCCGCGCGGTAATCGGCGCCGCTGGCGGTCACGGTGGTGTTGAGAAACGCGTTGTTAGCGGCATCGCCCGCCCGGCAGTTCATGAGCACGACCTCGCTGTAGGGGAAGCTCGCCGCCTTCGGATCGATGCGGCCGAAAAAGGTGCCGGTGAAGCCGGCGCCAGCGGTGAACCGGCAGTTCGAAAACACGCAGCCGTGGTTGCCGTTGCCGTTGCGGATCTGGGTGAAGTAGCTGTTCGAGCGTAGAATCCGGATGTCGCAATTCTCGAAGAAACAGGGTCCGTCGCCCCACAGGAAATCGACGTCGCCCTCGATCGTGGTGTCGCTCACGTAGCACTGCTTGTTCACCTGAAGGGTGTCCTGGTAACTGAAAAGCGAGCACCGGGTGATCAGGTTGCGTGCGGTGAGCGCGCCGCTGCCGCTCACGATGAGCGCTTCGGCCTGCGCGCCGCCCTGCGGCGTGGAGTTGAGGAACTTCAGGCCGGCGATCGTCGTGTCGTGCACGCCGCTGGCGATGAACGTCGCGCGATGGTAGATGCCGCCGGAGACATTGTTGAAGTTGTTGTTGTTGGGATAGACGATCGTCGTGCGGTTGCGGTCCTCGCCTTGGATCGTGAGGAAGTGCTTGTTGGTGACGACGACCTGCTCGAAGTAGGTGCCGCCCTTGATCGCGATGGTCCGCGGCGTGGTGTTGTTCGCGGGGACGAAATCGAGCGCCGCCTGCACGGTGTCGAAATCCCCGGAGCCGTCGGTGGCGACGACGAGTCGAACGGCGTCTGCTGCGGGGCCAGCGGCTTTCGTGGAAAACGTCCAAGTCGTCTTGTCGCTGAAGCCGGCGAAGGACTCGCCCGCAGCGTTCACGAACGTGCCGGCGTCGACGGTCACGTAGTAGCTCTTGCCGTGGGCGAGGACGTTGTTGCGCGGGTAGATCGTGGCGGTGTTCTCCGCGACAGTGACCGGATAGTAGTTGAAGTTGGTCGTGCCGCCGATCGCCTTGTTCTGCACGGGAAGGTTGAGCGTCGAAACGGTGCTCGCGGCTCGGAGCGAATCGCGGAGCGCAGTCGCGGCGACGAGTTCGATCGTGTCGACGATGGTGTCTGTTGCCGCGTCGTAGATGCGGATCGAACCCGAGACCCCGGGCGTGACCTTGGCATTGAACGTGAGCGTGAGGCGTGTGTCGGGGTTGAGCCCGGTGGCGGCGGCGAGCGGGGTAAACGCCGTCGGTGCGAAGCCCGGCGAGACCACGGCAATCGATGCGGGCGCGCTCGTGACGTTTCCGACGCTATTGGTGACGACGACAGTATAGTTGGCGGTGTGCGCGCCAGTGAGGCTCGCGATGGTGTAGCTCGCGCCGGTGGCGCCGGCGATCGCGACGCCGTTCTTGCGCCACTGGTAAGTCGGTGCGGGCGCACCGGTCGCGCCGACGGAGAGCGTGACAGAGTCGCCAAGGCTGAAGGAACCGCCTGTCGGTTGCGCGGTGATCTGCGGCGACTGGTTGACGATGAGCGACGCGGCACGCGTCGTGGCGGAGCCCAGATCGTTTGTGACAACGCAGCGGTAGAGGCCGGCGCAGGCCAGCGTGGCGCCGCTCACGGTGTAGCTCGCGGCGTCCCCGGAGAGATCACTGTAGCTCGCTCCACCGTCGGCGGAGAACTGCCACTGGTAGGCCAAGGGCGAGGTGCCGTCCGCAAGGAACGTAAAGGTGTGCGTTCCGCCCACGAGGATCGTCGCATCTGCGGGCTCGGTCGCGATCGACGGCGGAATCGGACCATCGGTGATCGTAAGGCCGACGGCTTGGGAAACGACAGAGCCGGCGACGTTCGTCACGATGACATGGTACGTGCCCGAGTCGCTCAACGCCGCGCTGCCAAACGTGAGCGTGGCGCTCTGGGCGGTGGCGTTTTCGGTGAGCGCGATCGCTGCGCCGTCCTTGTACCATTGGTAACTCAAAGCTGCGGCCACCGCGCCGCCGCCGTTCGCGGCCACGGTGAGGTTCACGTTTTCGCCCACGCCCTTCGTCTGCGCGAGCGGCTGGGTCATGATGACCGGCACGATGGTGGTCGCGGCGTTGGTCACGACCCGGAATGCGTTCACGTCGATCGCGGTCGCCCCGGCCGAGTTGGAGGTCGCGCGCCAGCCCAGCGCGAGACCATCGAAGGTGCTGGTGAGGAAGCTCGCTCCCGTCGCGCTGCCGGTGATCGTGTACAGTGCGGTCCCCGAGGTGTCGGCTCCGGGATGGAGCGAGCCGACGAGTTGCAGTGTCGACGCCGCGGTAAGCGTGATGCGGAAACTGGCGGTGTACTGTGCGCCCGCGGTGAGCGACAGGGTCGAAGCGGCGGTGGTGATCGCGGTGAATGTCGGATTGCTGTAGCTCTGGCTGCTACTGCCCTCCGTGAGCAAGTCCTGATTCGTGTTTGAATTTCCGGTACCGGTTTGGGCCGGACGTGTGACGATTTTGTTCGAGGCGCCGGTGTAGAACATCCGGTTCACAAACCCCTTCCAGTTCCGGACGCCGCCTGTCCCGGCCGTGGCGGAGGAACTCGTCGCAGTGCCGTTGAGGCCGCCCGCGATGGGCGCCGAGCCGCCCGACTCGTAGAGGCCGAGGCAGAGATGCCCGGGCTGCATCAGCAGCCCCGCGGTGTCGGTGAACGTCGCGGAAAACTCCACGTAGTCTCCGACGTTCGCCAACGCGATCGGGTACTGCGTAAAGACCGCCTGCGCCTCGATGTGCCCCGAAGTCGTCGCAGCGATGCCGAAGCGCAGGTGTCCCGCCTCGATCGAGGTGACCGGATTCCAGGTTTTCGACGACATCAGCTGATACGCGGCAGCATCGATCGTGGGAGTGGCGGGCGAGGCCGGGTTGGTGTTCAGCGCCCGACCGGTTCCGGTGAACGTGTCGTTGAACACCGTGGTCTGGGCGCGACCGACGGAGTACAGGACAAGCGCCGCGCAAACGAAGGCAGACAGGAATCGCGGGGTTTGCATAGAAGGTGTCGACGCGCCGCGCGTGGGCCTCGCGGCGACGCCGAGTACGATAGGGCAACGTGTTTGTGTGGGACCGGGTGCCTGGGGACGCACAGCCCGGTTTGCTGGCGCGAGGAGAATCGTTGGCGAATTACTCGGTCAACGTACCGCCTGCTCGCGTCGTTGCGCAGCCGATGTGGAAGCCGCAAGCACCACCTCACCCGGCGCGAATCGCAGCTTAACGATTAAGCGCGAACCCCAAGCGATCGGGCTAAACGTGTCTCCACATGTGCCGAACAAGGACGCGATCCCGGGGCGGATGCTGCAGCAGCGCCTAGCTCAGGCAGCCCACCCGAATCAAACAAACTGCTCCATGTTCACATCCCTACTCTCCTTTCAGTTCTGGCATCGGCTCTCGATCGCCCAGCGAATCGCGGCGGCACTCGCCACCGTCGTCCTGACCACGATCGCACTGACGGTCATCGTCTGGCGTTTCGGAAACGTGGCCCGGGACCACAGCGAGTTGATCAGCACAGATTGCGTACCCGGCACCGTCCGTATTTCGGAGGCGATGGTGCAGACGCTGCGCTCGCACCTGCGGGTCGTCGCCGCCCGATCCGCCCGCGATCACAGCCAATACTCGGAGCACATCCAGAAATCCGAGGCCAACCTGAGCGAAGCCGACACCGCGCTGACCGCCTATGAAGCGACGATCACGCTCGAAGATGACCGACGCCAATTCGCCGACCTCAAGGCGAAAAAAACCCGCTATCTCAGTCTTCGGGCGCAATACCTTGCGTCGATCAGTTCCGACCGGTTGGCGGATGCCGACGCCCTCCAGGGCGAGTTTGAGAACGCGTTTGCGGACTACCGCTACTGCTACGATCGGCTCTTCAAATGGAACGCGGATCGCGCGATCGGCTTCGCCAACAAAATCGCCGCCGCTCTCTCCAGGATACAGACTTGGCTGGGCACGGGCACGATCGTCTCCGCGGCCGTGTCGGTCGCGCTCGGTTTCGGGATCGTCTTGTGGGTGAATCGCGCGCTTCGCCGGGTGGCGGCCTCGCTCCACGAAGGCGCGGTCGCCACCTCGGCCGCCGCGCAACAAGTCGCCGCCTCAAGCCAAGGGCTGGCCTCGGGCACCGAGGAACAGTCCCACTCCCTCGACGAGGCAAGCACGACGGTGGCCGAGCTCCTGCGCGCAGAACAGGCCAACGCCGCCAACAGCCGGACCGCCCGCGAATCCGCCGGACAAGCACGCACACTGCTTGAAAGCGGTTCGGAGGACATGCGTCGGCTACGCGATGCGATGGCGGCCGCCCAGAAATCCGCCGCCGAGACCGCGGCGATCATCAAGACCATCGACGAGATCGCGTTTCAGACGAACATCCTCGCGCTCAACGCCGCGGTCGAAGCCGCGCGGGCGGGCGAAGCCGGCGCCGGCTTCGCCGTCGTCGCCGACGAGGTGCGCAATCTCGCGCAACGCGCCGCCCACGCCGCCAAGGAAACCGCGCAAAAGCTCGAGGAGTCCAACTCACGGACACACCAGGGGGCGGCGCTTTCAGCCACCGCTTCCGAGAAGCTCGACGCCATCCTCGCCAAGACACGCCATCTCGACGAGGTCGTGACCGGAATCGCCAGCACCGCCGATCAGCTCGACGGCCGCTCCAACGCCGCCTCTTCGGCACTCACCGAGATCGGACGCGTCACGCACAGCAACGCCGCTTCGGCCGAGGAATGCGCCGCATCTGCCGAGGAGCTCAGCGCGCAGGCCGAGATGCTGTTCAAACACGTGCTCGATCTCACGAAGCTCGTCGAAGGCGAGCACAACCAAGAGCGCGAGCTACGCGAGTTCGCCGTCCGAGAACAGGCCGCCCTGGCCAAGAAGCGCGAACTGGAGCCGGCCCTGCACGGCTGACCTGCGCAGCGCCGCGCCGCGGAACCTCACACGGGAGGCACTACGCCGTCGCAACACTTCGCGCGGCAGACGGACGGGGATCGCCCGCCGCGCGAAGACGCGTCGCTCGCCTGTTGCCGCACGGTCGTACCCTCGCGCCACGCCCCGAGCACCAGCCGTTTCGACGGCGCGATCGGCACACCCAGCTCTCGGGCGCGGATCTTCTGGTCCAACCAATCGACCGCCATCGCTCCGATTTCGGCCGGTCTCTCCTCCCAACCGGCGAAACTCGAACCCGGCGCACGCGCCAACACCGCCACGCCTACGGCTTCGGACGTGTCCGGTTGCAGCGCCGCCAGAGCCGCCGTGGCGTCCGTTTCGCAACTGAACACGAGCGCATCCGGGCGTTCTTGCGCGAACCATTCCACGAACCGCCCACAGAACGGCCGCGAAGGAATCTGGCGCGAGCGGGCGCAGCGCGCATCGCCGCCCGACAGACCACAATGGTAGAACGGCTCGATCGTCGCGACGGGAAGGTGCAGCGGTGCACTGGCCACCGCGCCCGTAACTCGATAATTCACGAGTTCGTCGAATCTCCGGTCGATCACCGCACCGATCCGCCGATAACCGCGCGCCGCAAGCTCCGCGTAAACACCGTGGACACCCGCAAACCAGTGAGAGGCCACTCGGTCGAAATTCGGCGTGTGCACAGCATAGCCGCACGCCACGACGGCCAGACGGTTCCACTCGAGGAACTCCACCGCGTTCCACGGAGTTCCCAACGGCAGGAGGAGCACGCCCTCGATCCCGCAATGGAACAGTTTCCGCCTGAGTCTCGCCCCGTCGAGTTTCCGACGGTCGAGCAACTCCAGGGTGAAACCGTAACCCAAGCGGTCGGCCCGCTCCCGGGCCGCGGCGACCATCGTCTCGACATAGGGCGACCGGAAAGATTCCGGATCGGCAAGCGCGCACACGGTCGACTGGAACGTCGCCTTCCCTCCCTTACGCAGCAAGGCCATCGCACGCCGCAGGCGCGGATCGGGCCGATAGCCGAGTTGTTCCGCCACACGCCGGACGCGCGCCTGCATGGCTGCTGAGATGCGTGGGTGCTGACGAAGGGCCATGGAAACCGTTGCCGCAGACACTCCGAGGGCCTTCGCGATGGTGCTCATCGTCGGCCGGTCCTCGCGCGGCAGCGATTCGGTGGCCAACATGGGCGGCGGTATTCGATCCGCCAAATCGGTGACGTCCACCAGTGTCGCCGCCGCGGCGATGATCGCGCCATCGGAATCGTGCAAGGGCATCGCGCTCACCGAGAGCCAGCGTTGTCCTTCGGATGGCGACGTCACCCCGAGCAACACCCGCTGGCGCGCCTTGCCGTCGCGGATCGTCCGCAAAGAGGGAATGTGTTCCAGCGGCAAGTCGCGCCCTTGTTCGTCCACCAGGCGCCAGCGGGGATCGTGCGCCTCCTCGCCCCTCATCTGCGCGGCGCTCAGGCCGAGAAGGCGTTCCGCGGCAGAATTATGCGCCACGATCCGCCCATCGTTCGCACGCACTACGACGCCCTCCGCGATCGCCTCGAAGACGCGGCCGAACTGGGTGTCGCTACCCGACGCAATCCCCGCCACCGATTCGGGCACGAACAACCGATACACTGCATCAATGGACTCCAGCAGCCGCACGAGCTTGGGAGAAAGCCGCGGCGCCGCCCCCAGATGCTCCTCGATCTGTCGGTGAAGATGGCCGTGCGTTTTCATCCTGCGTGCGACCCGAGCACAGGCATGCCCGGCGGTCGGACGCGTGGAGACACGGCCGTTACAACCGGAGCAGCTAGGTGGGCAATCGAGTCCCTACGCGCTGGAGCGATACGTGCCAACTCCGTAGCTGCTTAACGATTAAGCGTGGAGGAGTCTGCCCCGGAAACAAAACGGCCGCGGATCCGAAGATCCGCGGCCGTAAAGAACGGGATGGGAGCCTCGCTCAGGCCTTGGCAGTGGAGCCGGCCTTCACGAGTTCGAGGAACGACGGAGCCTGGAGGGCCGCGCCGCCGATGAGACCGCCGTCGATGTCCTCCTGCTTGAGGAGCTCGGGGGCGTTGTCGGGCTTCATCGAGCCGCCGTAGAGGATGCGGACGCGTTGCGCGGCCTCGCCGTATTTCTCGACGAGGAGCTTGCGGATGAACGCGTGCACTTCCTGCGCCTGCGCGGTCGTGGCGACCTTGCCGGTGCCGATCGCCCAGACGGGTTCATAGGCGACCACGACATCGGCGATCTGCTCCTTCGTCACGCCCTCGAGACCGGCGACGGTCTGGGTGCGGACGACATCAAAGGCCTTGCCGGCCTCGCGCTCCTGCAACGTCTCACCGACGCAGAGGATGGGCTTGAGCTGGGCCTTGAGGGCGGCGACGACCTTCTTGTTGATGAACGCGTCGCTCTCGCCGAAGTAGGTGCGGCGTTCGCTGTGACCGAGGATCACATACGAGCAGAACAGCGAGCGGAGCATGCCGGCGGAGATTTCGCCGGTGTAGGCGCCGGAGGCTTCGGGGTGCATGTTCTGCGCACCGAGCTTGATGGCGGAGCCTTCGACGACCTTCGAGACGGACTCGAGGGCGGTGAACGTGGGGCAAACGACGATCTCGACGGCGGTGGTCTTGCCGGCGGCAGCGACGATGGCCTTGGCCAGGTCGGCGCCCTCGGCGGCCGTCTTGTTCATCTTCCAGTTGCCTGCGATGAGGATTTTGCGAGCCATTGTAGAATAGGTGATGGGTGATTGGTGATAGGCAATGGGTGTCGGTCACGGAGTCGGGATCCCGGGTCGCCCCAGCTCCCATGGCCCATGACCGATCTCCTGCTGCGCGTCAGCCTTCGAGCGCCGCGACGCCGGGGAGGACCTTGCCTTCGAGGAGCTCGAGGCTGGCGCCGCCGCCGGTGGAGCAATGGGTGACGACCTTCGCGACCTTGAACTTCTTCGCGGCCGTGGCGGTGTCGCCGCCGCCGACGACGGTGACCGCACCGTTGACCGTGGCGAGTGCGATGGCGTCGGCCATGACCTTGGTGCCGGCGGCGAAACGGTCGTCCTCGAACACTCCGGGGGGACCGTTCCAGATGATCGTCTTCGACTCCATGATCGCCTGGCGGAACATCGCGCAGGTCTGCGGGCCGACATCGAGGCCCATCCAGCCGTCGGGGATGCCGGGCTGGTCGTTGTCGAGCTCGATCTTGACCGGGGTGTCAGGCGTCTTCGGGAAAGCATCACCGCAGACGTGGTCGATCGGCAGGAGGATCTTCACGCCGCGTTCCTTGGCCTTGGCCATGAGTTCGGGGACGAGCTTGGCGCCTTCGGCGTCGAAGAGGCTGTTGCCGATGTGCATGTCGAGCAGGACCTTCTTGAAGGTGTAGCTCATGCCGCCGCCGATGATGATCTTGTCGGCCTTCTCGATGAGATTCTTGATGAGCGGAATCTTGTCGGCGATCTTCGCGCCGCCGAGGATGGCGAGCAGCGGGCGCTTCGGTTCATCGATGACCTTGGCGAAGGCGTTGAGCTCGGCCTCCATGAGGAAGCCGGCGGCTTTCTGCGGGAGGGCCACGCCGACCATCGACGAGTGCGCGCGGTGCGCGGTGCCGAAGGCGTCGTTGACGTACACGTCGGCGAGTTTGGTGAGCGAGGCGCGGAAGGCCTCGACGTTCTTCGGGTCGGCCTTGATGGACTTCTCGGTGCCGTCGGGCTGCTTCTCCTTCACCTTGCCCTCTTCCTCGATATGGAAGCGGAGGTTCTCGAGGAGGACGACCTCGCCGGCCTTGAGCTTGGCGCAGGCGGCCTCGGTGGCGGCACCGACGCAATCGGGCAGGAACGTCACCGGCTTCTCGAGGAGCTTGGCGAGCTCGTCGGCAACGGGCTTGAGCGAATACTTCGCGATGACCTTGCCGTCCGGGCGGCCAAGGTGGCTGGCGAGGACGACCGAGGCGCCCTTCTCGAGAGCGTACTTGATGGTCGGGAGGGCCGCGACGATGCGGGCGTTGTTGGTGATGGCACCAGTGGCCTTGTCCTGCGGGACGTTGAAGTCCACGCGGATGAAGACGCGTTTGCCGGCGAGGTCGAGGTCGCGGATGGATTTGAACTTGGCCATAAACAGAAGGGAGTGCGGACGGGAAACAAACGGCGGACGGACTGGCGGGCGGTAGCGGAGCGAAAGACAGAAGGGCTGAAGCTGAGTCGAGTCAGCATTCAGCCCTTCGCTAAGACGTAACGATTTTCGAGAAAGCGACGAAGCTTAGAGCTTCGCGGCGATCTTCTTGGTCAGCTCGACGACGCGGTTGGAATAGCCCCACTCGTTGTCGTACCAGCTGATGAGCTTGAAGAAGTTCTTGTTGAGCTCGATCGAGGAGCCGGCGTCGAAGATCGAGGAACGCTTGTCGTGGATGAAGTCCGTGGAGACGACTTCGTCCTCGGTGTAGCCGAGGATGCCGTTGAGGTAGGTCTCGGAAGCCTTCTTGAGGGCGGCCTTGATCTCGGCGAGCGAGGTGTCCTTGGTGGTCTTGAAGGTCAGGTCGACGACGGAGACGGTCGGGACCGGAACGCGGAGGGCCATGCCGGTGAGCTTGCCTTTGACTTCGGGGCAAACGAGCGCGACGGCCTTGGCGGCACCCGTCGAGGACGGGATGATGTTCTGGGCGGCGGTACGGCCACCCTTCCAGTCCTTCTTGGAGGGACCGTCGACGGTCTTCTGGGTGGCGGTGTAGGCGTGCACCGTGGTCATGAGACCTTCGGAGATGCCGAAACCTTCCTTGAGGAGCACGTGGACGATCGGGGCCAAGCAGTTCGTCGTGCAGGAAGCGTTGGAGATGATGTTGTGGTTGGCGTAGTCGATCTTGTCGTCGTTCACGCCGAGGACCACGGTGATGTCCTCACCCTTGGCCGGAGCGGAGATGATGACCTTCTTGGCGCCGGCGGCGATGTGGCCCTTGGCCTTCTCAGCGTCGGTGAAGAGACCGGTCGACTCGATGACAACCTGCACCCCGAGCTTGGCCCAGGGAAGCTCGGCGGGCGACTTCGCGCTCACGACGAGGATGTCCTTGCCGTTGACGACGAGGACATCGTCTTCGGCCTTGTCGGCGGCGGACTTCTTGGAGGCGACGGTGCCGTTGAACTTGCCCTGCGTGGAGTCGTACTTGAGCAGGTAGGCCAAGTTGTCGGCCGGGACGATGTCGCCGACGGCGACGACGTCTAACGTCGTACCAAGCAGGCCCTGCTCAACGAGGGCGCGGAACACGAGGCGGCCGATGCGGCCGAAACCGTTGATAGCAACTTTGACTGCCATATTTTTCTCCGTGGAGGTTGGTTTACTGGATGGAATTGAAGCGGCAGGCGTCCGCTTCGGCGATCACCGCCGTGGCGCACACGCACCGGAGCCGGGCAGGACACCGGACGAAGGGTCGCTTGGCAAGAGGGATGATGAAGCCGCCAAGAAATGCGCGAAACAGGCCAATACCTGCGGAGAAGCGCCGGCGGCGCCAGATCTGCGGGTCCCTCGTGCCGCCGAGCCAACCTTCCGCCGCTTCACCCTACTCCGTCAGCCACAGGCCCACGCCAAAGGGCGGCAGGTAGAGTTCGCCGTTGAGCGGGAGCGCCGGCTCGACCTCGTGTCGCACGAAGAAGTGTTCGTGGTCGGCGAGCTGCCGCCACGCCGCGCGGGGCAGATCGGCCAACGGGATCGTGACCTCGTGCGCATGCGGATTGAAGGCCACCATGAGCCGCGTGCGGCCTTGCGAGAGGTCGGCATTGTAGACGACGGCCGCCGCTGTGCCTTCCGGCGCGAAACGGAACTGAAAGAAGCCCTCACTCGGCCGGCTGTACTGGCGAAGCAGCCGCCCGCGTTCGCTCTGCCGGAAGCGGATCCAGTCGGCGAAATAGCGGTGCGTCGTCGGGAAACGGAAGACCCGGCGGTAGTCGAGCGCGTTGAGGTCGCCGCGCAGGTAGGTGTTGTTCACGCCGTGTTTCGAGCGCAGGAAATCCTGGCCTGCGGAGAGCATCGGGATGCCGACGGAGCTCATCAGCACCGCGCACATGAGATGCGTGCGGCGCCGGTCGTTGGCGGTGGGCGTGTGGCCGTTGCCGTCGGCGTTCTCCGTGATCACGTCGAGCCAAGTGCGGTCGTCGTGCGACTCGGTGTAGTTCACCGTCTGCGCCGGCCACTTCGCAAAGAACCACGGCGAGCCCTTGAGGAAATACTCGAAGCCCTCGCGCGAGCCCTCGCCGCGCACGTACGCCGGCAGGAATTTTCGATAGCCGTCGTTCCACGACGTCCAGCCGGTCTCCGAGAGCGCGCCGGCGAGATGGCCGCGGAAGCTCCACGGCTCGGCGATCAGGATCACGTCGGCCTTCACCTTCTTCAGCGCAGTCTCGATCCGCTTCAGCGGCTCGAGTCCGATCAGATCGGCCAGGTCGAAACGGAAGCCATCCACGCCGTACGCGCGGATGAAGTGCGTGCAACTGTCGATGATCAACCGCAGCGCCATCTCGGAGCCGGCGCGGTAGTCGTTGCCGCAGCCGCTCCAGTTCGTGAGCGAGCCGTCCGCGCCGTCGTCGAAATAGTAGTGCTTGTCCACGAACATCAGGTGCGAGGGCTCGCCCTGGTGGTTGTAGACGACATCGAGCACCACCGCCATGTCCTGTCGGTGAAACGCCGCCACGAGCTCGCGGAACTCGGCGACCTGCGACGCCTTCTCCGGCTCGCTCGCGTACGCACTGGCCGGCGCGAACCAATTCACCGGCATGTAGCCCCAGTGGTACTCCTCGGGTGTGCGGTTATCAAACTCCTGCACCGGCTGGAGCTCGACGCAGTTCACGCCGAGGCGTTTCAAGTAGAAATCTGGCTGTTCAACCCACTTCGCCAGCCCCGCGAAACCGAGCCGCTCCTTTGGTCCGAGCGCCAGCGGGGCCTGCGCGACGAGGTCGCGTACGTGCGCCTCGGCGATCACCAGATCCTGCCACTGCGGCGTGCGGAACGGCTCCGGCCGCGGAAACGCCGAATCCGGCAACACAATACCCGGCCCCAGTCGATCGACCGCCGCCCGCGCATAGGGATCGAGGACCGGAAACTGCCGGTCGAAATGCCCGAAGACGCTTGCCGGCCCCTCGACGAGGAACCAGTAGAACCAGCCCGAAAGCTCACGATCGAGCCGTAGCTCCCACACGCCATCGGCGCCGCGCTCGAGCGGGAAGAACACCGCGTCCTCCGGCCGGTCGCGTTTCTCCAGCAGCTTCAACCGCACGCGGCGAGCCCGCGGGGCGAACAGCCGGAACACCGTCTCGTCGCCTTCCACCGTCGCGCCCAGGCGCAGTTCCGAGCGTAGTCGGAAAAAGAAGCCGTCCGGGCGCAGCGGCACCTTCTGCTCGCCCGCCGGATCGCTCCAGAGCACGACCAGATTCTCCGCGAGATCGAGCGGCAGCGCGGTCTCGAACGCGAACCGGTGCTGGCCGGTGCGATCGGGGTCGATCGAGTAGTTCACGTTGCCCTGCTCGTCGCGCAAGGCGTTGGGCGCGATCGAGGAGACCGGCAGCCACTGCTGCTCGGCGGTCACGAACTTGAAACGTTGTCGCCCGCCCGCGAGCAACGCGTCCGCCGGTTTGCGCAGGACGAACACGAGTTGCCCACCGAAATCCTCGAGCTTGAGCTGCCACTCGAGCCGGCCGATCGCCTGACTCCAGCCGTTGAAGTCGCCCGCCACATAGACCTGCGCGTGCTGCGGGTCGATCCAGGGGAAACGCTCCGGCTCCAGCAGGAACCACAGTTCCTGCCGGTTGCTGACGAAGTACCCGCTCTCCTCGGCGTAGAAAACCGCTGGCACCGGCCGCAACGAGCGGAACGGCCGCGGCGGCGAGCCTAGGAACACCGGCGGCGGCGCCTTGCCGAACCAATCGCGCGTCAGCTCGATCACGCCCGAGTCGGGCGTCTCCAGCCAGGCTTGGGCGATCGTGGGTCGGCGCGCAGTCATGCGGGGGGCGCATGTTTCCCGCGGGCCGCGCCCCCCACAACTGTTTTTTCCCGGGCAACCACCGCGCAACTCCGGGCCGGAATCGAAACCGACGTTTCGAACCGACGCTGCCCAAGAGACCCGTGTTAGGTTGGGGCCGAAAGATACGGCAGGCGGGCGGACGCACCGCTGTTTCGGAGGACACCCGTGCGCAGCTCAGCCGAGCACACGCAACATCGTAGGCGCCGCGGGGTCGCTTCGCATCAGTGATTCCCTCACACAACAAGCAGACTGGACCCGATACACGGAATCGGAGCAATGGATATCGTATGCGCCGCGTTTCCTATCCCCAACCTCGCTCCCATCCCATGAAAACAAAGCTAGCCATCCTCTCGGTTATCTCGGCCGCACTGCTGACGACTACCGCGTTCGCACAGATCGTCGCCGTACACGGCTCGACCGCCGCACCCGGCGCGGCTCTCGGCCCCTACACCATGACGTCCTTCGGGGCGGATCTCCGGCCTGCGTTCTCGTCGGTTTCATCGGTCGACTCGCCCCTCGGCGGCTCCGTGCTCTTCAGCACACCGCAGGAGATCCGAAGCATCGGCGGCGGTTGGGCAACTTGGAGCCATGGTTACACGGGCACGGTCTACTTCGGGGGCGGCACTTCCCTCACGCTGACCCTGCCGACCCAGACTTGGGCGTTCTACTTCTATATCGAGCCTGATCCGTTCTCCGACGTGTCGTTCACGTTCACCTCCGGCGACAACTCCTTTTCGGAGGTCGTCAACGGTAACAGCGCCGCCGAGTACATCGGCTTCTACGGGCTCAATGGCAGCACGATCGATAGCATCAACATCAGCGCCGACACTGGTTTCGCAGTCGGCGAATTCGCCATCGCGTCCTCATTCGGAGGCGCCGTCCCCGAGCCATCCACCTATGGTCTGCTGGGCGCCGCTGCGCTTTGCGGGCTGATCGCGTTCCGACGCTTCCGCCGTCGTTGATCATCGTCAAAGGGAGCAGCCCGCACCACGGCTGCTTCGTCTGTCGTGATTCGGCCGGGTCTGCTGGTTTCACAGCGGCCCGGCCTTTGTTTTGCCCGGCGGCGAAACACGGCGACCACGGAAGAATCGTTTCTGAGCAGAACGAGTCCCGCGCTTCCGCGCTGGACTCGCCGGACGGCGTTTCCAGCGTGGGCCGTTCACCATGCGCATCCTCGTCGCCATGTCCGGCGGAGTCGACAGCTCGGTCGCCGCGCTCCTCCTGCAGCGCGAAGGCCACGAGCTCGTCGGCGCGTACATGAAGAACTGGATCAACGAGGACAACGTCGTCGGCGAATGCCCGTGGCAGCAGGATATCGACGACGCCCGCGCCTCCGCCGAGCGACTCGGGATCGAGTTCCGCGTCGTGAATCTCATGCACGAGTACCGCTCGCGCATCGTCGACTACCTGCTCGACGGCTACCGCCGAGGCCTCACGCCGAACCCCGACGTGATGTGCAATCGTGAGATCAAGTTCGGCGTGTTCCTCCAGTGGGCGCGCGACCACGGTTTCGACGCCGTCGCCACCGGCCACTACGCCCGCCGAATCGAGGTCTCCGCCGCCTCTCGCCACTCGCCTATCGCCTCTCCCTGCTTCCACCTCCTCGAAGGCGCCGACAAGAACAAGGACCAGTCCTACTTCCTCGCGTTGCTCTCGCAGGAACAACTCGCCGCCGCCCGCTTCCCGCTCGGCGAGATCACCAAACCGCAGGTCCGCGCGCTCGCCGCCGCCTCCGGACTGCCCAACGCCGCGAAGAAGGACAGCCAAGGCATCTGCTTCATCGGCCAGGTGCGCATGCAGGATTTCCTCCGCGCCTACGTGCCGGACGCGCCCGGCCCGATCATCCGCGCGACCGACGGCCGCGTGCTCGGCGAACACCGCGGTCTCCACCTCTTCACCCTCGGCCAGCGCAAGGGCATCGGCATCCCGTCCAACACCGACAACAAGGCCTACGTCGTCGTCGGCAAACGCGCCGTCGACCAGGCGCTTCTCGTCGATTTCGACGGCCCCGATGCGCGCGGCCTGCACACGACGACCGTTCGCGTCCAATCGCTCAGCTGGATCGGCGAAACAGTGACGGCTCCGCGCGACCTCGAGGGCCGCGTGCGCTACCGAGATCCGCGCGTCTCACTCCGTTTCGAACCACAGGCCGACGGCACGGCGCAGGTCCATTTCCGCGAGCCTCAGCGCGGCCTCGCCGCCGGCCAGATCCTCGCCCTGCACGACGGCGAGCGCCTCCTCGGCGGCGGGGTCTACCTGTAACCACGACGCGAGCCGCCGCGGCGCGCGAAGGCGCGTGACGTTTCGGTGACATTGCGCCCAGCCCCCTATGCGGCGCCGCTCGAGCCTGCTATAAACTGGCCGCGCCCCGCGCGCACCGCATGCAAAAGCTCCGCGTCAAAACCGTGATCATCTCCGATGTCCACCTCGGCACCAGCGACTGCCGCGTCGAGGAGGTGAACCATTTTCTCAAGCACGTCCGTTGCGAGAAACTCATCCTCAACGGCGACATCATCGACGGCTGGCAGCTCCGCCGCTCCGGCAGCTGGACGAAGCAACATTCCCGGTTCATCCGCATCGTCCTGAAGATGCTCGAGAAACGGGACACCCGCATCGTCTACCTCCGCGGCAACCACGACGACATCCTCGCCCGCTTCCTGCCGCTGCAGTTCGAAAACCTCGAGATCGTCGAGCAGCACATCCACGAGGGCGCCGAGCGCCGCTATCTCGTCCTTCACGGCGACGTGCTCGACGCCATCACGATGAAGATGGTCTGGCTCTCGCACCTCGGCGATTTCGGCTACCACCTGCTCATGCAGCTCAACCGCGTCTACAACCGGTACCGCGCGTGGCGCGGGCTCGAATACTACTCGATCAGCAAGGCGATCAAGGCGCGGGTGAAAGGCGCGGTGAACTTCGTCTCGAAGTTCGAGGACCAGATCGTCGAGCTCGCCCGTCGGCACGGCTGCACCGGCGTGATGTGCGGCCACATCCACACTGCGGCCGACAAGATGATCGGCGGCATCCATTACCTGAATTCAGGCGATTGGGTCGAGTCGCTCACCGCGCTCGTCGAGCATCACGACGGCCGCTTCGAGCTCATCGACTGGGAGCACTTTCGGCAGATGTACCCGCTGCCCACCGAGGAGGACAACGAGGTCGAGGAATCGCTCGCGCCCGAGGCAGCGACATTGGCTTGAAGACGAAGTGGCGCCGTTCGCGAGAACGGCGATGACCGACCCTCACACCAGTCCCGCGCGCACGAGCAGCGCGTCGAGGTCTGGCTCGCGACCCATGAACCGCGTGAAGAGCGTCATCGGCTCCTCGGTGTTACCGCGGCTGAGCACATGGCGCCGGAACTCCGCGCCTGTGACGCCGTTGAAAATGCCCTCGCGCTGGAACCGCGTGAACGCGTCGGCGTCGAGCACCTCCGCCCACTTGTACGAGTAGTACCCCGCCGCGTAGCCCTCCGAACTGGAGAACAGGTGCCCGAAGCGCCGCACCAGCGACGGCGCCTGAGGCTCCGTCGGCACGAGGTAGTCGGCGAGCGTCGCCTTGAGCGCCGTGTCGAGATCGCCCTCGGCGTAGCGCTCGGGATGCAGATGCAGCTCGAGGTCCATCTTGCCGAGCGCGAGCTGGCGCATCGTCACCGTCGCCGCCCGGAAATTCCGCGCGGCCTTCATCTTCGCGAAGAGCGCCTCGGGGATCGCCGCGCCGGTCTCGAAGTGGCGCGCGAAAAGATCCAGCCCGGCGCGCTCCCACGTCCAGTTCTCCAGGATCTGCGAGGGCAGCTCGACGAAGTCCCACGCGACGTTCACGCCGTTGAGCGACTTGAACGGCACCTCGCCGAGCAGGTGGTGCAGCAGGTGGCCGAACTCGTGGAAGATCGTCTCGACCTCGCGATGGGTGAGCAGCGCGGGCTTGTCGCCGCTGGGCGGAGTCAAGTTGCCGCAGATCAGCCCGAGATGCGGCGAGAGGTTTCCGTCGGCCTGCGGCTCGCCAGTGAGCAGGTAGTTCATCCACGCGCCGCCGCGCTTCGACTCGCGCGGATGCCAGTCGGCGTAGAACGACCCGAGGTGCCGGTTCGTCGCCTCGTCGCGCAGCTCGTAGAACTTGACCTCCGGATGCCAGACCTCGACCGCGCCCGCCGGCTGCTCGATGGCGCACGCGCCGAACACGCGGCGGCAGACCTCGAACAACCCGCCGATCACCTTCTCGAGCGGAAAAAACGGGCGCAGCGCCTCCTCGTCGAAGGCGTAGCGCGATTGCCGCAGCTTCTCCGCCCAGTAACCGATCTCCCAGGGCGCGAGCCGTCCCGGCGGCCGCCCCGTGCGCTCGGCGACGAACTGCTCGAGCTCGGCCGTCTCGCGCGCAAACGCGGCGCGCACGCGCCCGTGCAGATCCTCGACGAAGCGCAGCGCGGTCGCGCCGTCGCGCGCCATGCGCCGCGCGAGCACCTGGTCGGGAAAATGCGGTTTGCCGAGCAACACCGCCTTCTCCTGACGCAGCGCCAGGATCTGGCGCACGAGCGCTGTGTTGTCGTGCGCACCAGTCGCACCGACACCGATCGAACCCTCCCACATCCGGCGCCGCAGCGAGTCGTCGTCGAGGTAGGTCATGAACGGCTCGAGCGAGGGCATGTGCAGCGTGAACCGCCAGCGCGGGTGCGCGTCGCTCCCCTGCCCCTTGGCCAACGCGTTCCGACGCGCGGTCTCCTTGGCGTGCGCCGGCAAGCCCGCGAGCTTCGCCTCGTCGTCGACGATCAGCTCCCAGGCGTTGGTCGAATCGAGCACGTTCTCCGAGTACTTCTGGCAGAGCTGCGAGAGCTCGGCCTCCAGTTTTTCGAGACGCACCTTTTTCTCCGCCGGAAGATCAGCTCCGGCTTGGCGGAAATCGGCCATCGTCTCCTCGAAGAGCCGCTTCCGGACGCCGGTGAGCGCCAGCGCATCGGGGGTCGCGGCGAAGGCGCGCAGCGAGGCCCAGAGTTTTTCGTTCAGCGGAATCCTCGCGTAGAACTCCGACACGGCCGGCAACATGGCGTTGTACGCCTCACGCAGCGTCGGCGAATCGGCCACGGAGTTGAGGTGGCCCACAAAGCCCCAGGCGCGGTTGAGCTCGTCGCACGCACACTCCAGCGCCTCGACCGTCGAGGCAAACGTCACCGCCGCCGGATCCTGCGCCGCGATCGCATCGAGGTTGCGCTGCGCCTGCGCAAGCGCCACGCCGATGTCGGGCGCCACGGCGGCGGGCGTGAGCTGCGACCAGCGGACGGCGAAATCCGGAGCGAGAAACGGGTGCGTCGACATGCGCCGCCGAACAACCGGCCCGACTCCGCCCGAGTCAAATCGCAAAGGCACGCCATCGCTCCGCGGTTACGCGCCTGGCATCGGAGCTAGCACAAACAGAACGGCGGCGCCCGCAGGGAGCGCCGCCGTTGAGATCTGCAGAATCGACAGCTCAAGACGAGATGCCGGTCTCGGAGGTCGGGTTCTTGGTCTTGAACTCGAGCGCCTTCTCGCCGCGCACGACGAGGACCGGTTCGCCCTCCTTGAAGTCACCGCGGAGGATGAACTCGGCGAGCGGGTCTTCGAGGTAGCGTTCGACCGCGCGGCGCAGCGGACGCGCGCCGTACTTCTCGTCGGTGCCGTTTTCGATGAGGAACATCTTGGCGTCGGTCTGCACGTCGAGCACGAGCTTCCGCTCGGCCACGCGCTTGACGACCTTCGCGACCTCGAGGTCCACGATCTTGAGCAGGTCGTCCTTCTTGAGCGGGCGGAAGACGATGAGCTCGTTGATGCGGTTGAGGAACTCCGGCTTGAAGATGCGCTTCGATTCCTCGAGCACCTTCTCCTTGATCTTGTCGAGGTCGCCGATGCCTTCGGTGGCCGCGCCGAAACCGACCGTTGTCTGACGCTGGATGAGCGACGCGCCGACGTTCGTGGTCATGATGATGATCGTGTTCCGGAAATCGACCGAGCGACCGAGCGAGTCGGTGAGGCGGCCGTCCTCGAGGATCTGGAGGAGAAGCTGCACGACATCCGGGTGCGCCTTCTCGATCTCGTCGAAGAGGATGACCGAGTACGGGCGACGGCGGACCTGCTCGGTGAGCTGGCCGCCCTCCTCGTGACCGACGTAGCCCGGAGGCGAGCCGATCAGGCGGGAGATCGCGAACTTCTCCATGTACTCGGACATGTCGATCTGGATGAGCGCGTCCTGGTTGCCAAACATCTGCGCGGCGAGCTGCTTGGCCGTCTCCGTCTTGCCGACACCTGTGGGCCCGAGGAACATGAACGAGCCGATCGGGCGGCGCGGGTCCTTGAGGTCGGCGCGGGAGCGGCGCAGCGCGCGGGCGATGGCGGTGCAGGCGTCGTTCTGCCCGATGATGATCTTCTGCAGCTCGGTCTCGAGGAGCAGGAGCTTCTCGCTCTCCTTCTTCTCCATGCGCGAGAGCGGGATGCCGGTCCAGTCGGCCACGACCTGCATGATGAGCTCGTCGTCGATTGTGACGCGTTTGTCTTCACGCGACTTCTTCCACTCCTCAAGCGTCTGCTCCTGCTTGGCGCGGAGGTGCTTCTCCTTGTCGCGGTATTTCGCGGCCTCCTCGAAGTGCTGCTTCGCGATCGCCTCCTCCTTCTGGGCGCAGACGGTCTCGATCTCCTTGGAGAGCTCCTCGATCTCCGGCGGGCGATTCAAAGACTGGATGCGGGCGCGGGCGCCGGCCTCGTCCATGACGTCGATCGCCTTATCCGGGAGGAAACGGCCGGTGATGTAGCGGTCGGAGAGCTTGGCGGCGGTCTCGAGGGCCTTGTCGGTGTAGATGGCCTTGTGGTGGTCCTCGTACTTGATGCGGATGCCCTTGAGGATGGTGATGGTGTCCTCGATCGACGGCGGCTCGACCTTCACGTTCTGGAAACGGCGGTCGAGGGCGGAGTCCTTCTCGATGTACTTGCGGTACTCGTTGAGGGTGGTCGCGCCGATGCACTGCAACTCGCCGCGGGAGAGCGCGGGTTTGAAGATGTTCGAAGCATCCATCGCGCCCTCGGCGGCACCGGCGCCGACGATGGTGTGGAGCTCGTCGATGAAGATGATGACGTTCTTGGCGCGTTTGATCTCATCCATCACGGCCTTGATGCGCTCCTCGAACTGGCCGCGGTACTTGGTGCCGGCGACCATGAGGGCGAGGTCGAGCGTGATGACCTTCTTGTCCATCAGGATCTCGGGCACGATCCCGCCGGCGATCTCCTGCGCGAGGCCTTCGACAATGGCAGTCTTGCCGACACCGGCCTCACCGATGAGCACCGGGTTGTTCTTGGTGCGGCGGCAGAGGATCTGGATGACGCGGCGAATCTCGTTCTTGCGGCCGATGACCGGGTCGAGCTCGCCCTTGCGGGCGAGTTCGGTGAGGTCGCGGCCGAAGGCCTTGAGCGCTGGAGTCTTGAGCTCCTTCTTCTCACCCGGGGCGCCGGTCGATTCGCCACCGGAACGTGGCGACGACATCGCCTCGTCGCCTGCGCCCGGAGTCGCGCCACCGGAAGCGGCGGACGGGCCCTCGGCGGAGAACTGCGGATCGAGTTCCTTGAGGATTTCGTTGCGGGTGCGCTCGATGTCGATCTCGAGCGACTTGAGCACGCGGGCGGCGACGCCCTCGCCCTCGCGGAGCAGGCCGAGAAGGATGTGCTCGGTGCCGACGTACGAATGGTTGAGGGCCTTCGCCTCCTTGCCGGCGAGCGCGAGCACCTTCTTCACGCGCGGCGTGTACGGGATGCTGCCGCCGGATTTGCCTTCCTGGCCCACGCCGACCTGCTTCTCGACGGCGCCGCGGACGGTCTCGAGATCGAGCCCCATCTTCTGGAGCACACTCACGGCGACGCCTTGGCCGAGCTTGATCAGGCCGAGCAGGAGGTGCTCGGTACCGACGTAGTTGTGGTTGAAGCGGTCGGCCTCCTTGCGGGCCAGCGAGAGGACCTGCTGGGCGCGCGGAGTGAAGTTGTTCATGGGTTCCATGAGTGTGGAAAGGTTGGGTAGCTGCGGGTGCGGTTAGTTGGAGCTCTCCGGCGGCGGGGCGCCGTGTTTGAACTCCGGACGCGGGAAGTCGGCGAGGGCCTGGCGCAGCAATTCGGCGCGGAGCATGTCGCGCTGCGCGGGGTCGGCCTCGGTGTCGGTGGCGCGCTGAATGTGGGCCGGCTGGCTCAGGATGAGCAGGCGGTTGGTGATGACGCGGCGGTCCTCGGGGAATCCGCCGAGATCGATGCCCAGACGCAGGAGCGAAAGGAGGTTGAGCGCCTCGGCCGAGGTGAGCAGGCGGGCGTTCTGCAGGAGGCCGTAGGCGCGGCCGATCTTGTCGAACAGCTTCACCGGCTCGGCCTCGAGGAGCTTCTCGCGGGCGTTCACCTCCTGGCGAAAGATGGTCGTAAGGACGTTGTGGAGGCGCTCGATGATCGCCTCCTCGGTCTCGCCGAGGGTGGTCTGGTTCGAGATCTGGAAGATGCTGCCGGAGGCGTCGGTGCCCTCGCCGTGGAGACCGCGGACGACGAGGCCGAGCTGGTTGAGCGCGCGCACGATCTTGTCCATCTGGCCGGTGATCACGAGTGCGGGCAGGTGCATCATGGCGCTGGCGCGCAGACCGGTGCCGAGGTTGGTCGGGCAGGCGGTGAGGTAACCGAGCTCAGTGTCGAACGCGTAGTCGAGCTTCTCCTCGAGCGCGGAGTCGACGGCGTTCATGGTTTTCCAGACACGCTTCAGCTGGAAGCCCGGCTTGATCACCTGCATGCGGAGGTGGTCCTCCTCGTTGACCATGATCGAGCAGGAGCAATCGCGGCTGATGACAACGCCGCTGCCGGCCTTGGAGGCGGAGAGTTCGCGGCTGATGAGGTGGCGCTCGACGAGGAGTTGTTTTTCCTGATCGGAAAGCTCCTCCATCGTGAACGCGGTGGCCTTCTTCATCTGCGGCAGACCGCGCACGGCGTCGGTGCACTCCGCCAGGATGTCGCTGCGTTGCGCCTCCTTGGCCCAACCGGTGAAGGGGAAACGACTCAGGTTGCGCGCTAGACGCACGCGTGTCATGAGCACGATCGGGCCCGTCCCAAGGATGGACTCCCCGGAGCCGGCGCTCGAATCGAGCAAGGTCGCGATGCGCGCCTCCGTGTCGGCGCTACGCCCCTGGGGCTGCTTGTTTGATTTGGCGAATTTCATCGCGGTAACGGGCGGCGTCTTCGTAGCGCTCGGTTTTGATGGCGAGATCGAGTTCCATCTCGAGCTTCGTCAGGCGTTCGTAGATGGAGCGGCGGTCGAGGGCGTGGCGCGGCACTTTGCCGATGTGCGCCGGGCCCTTGTGCATGCCGCCGAGCATGGGCAAGAGGATCGGGCGGAAGGTCTTGTAACAGTCCGGGCATCCGAAGCGGCCGACCTTCTTGAAGTCCTGCTGCGTGAAACCGCAGGTCGGGCAGACGAGGCCGCCCTCGGTCTCGGTGCCGCCGTTGTTCAGTGCGCCCTTGATCAGGAGATCGGCCAACGAGAAACCGGCCGGATCAGTGACGCCCTTGGCCTTCGCGCACTCCTCGCAGAGGTCCACCTTATGGATCTTGTTGTTGATGATCTGCGTAAGGTGAACCGTCGCGGGTTTGCCGCAGAGGCTGCACTTTATCGGGTTGGCCATCGGAAATTCGTGTGTGGGTTTATCGACCGCTCAGCTTGCTTCCTGAGACAACAGTGGTGTGGACCAGTGCCTCTTCGCAAAGAACATGCCAGTTGCCGAGCACGGCGCAAGCGCTGCGCCCCACACAGTCGCGGTGGGCGCAACGCGCGGCTCGACTGCGCGCCGGATCAGATCCGCGTGCCCTCGGCGGTCACGCGGCGGCGGAACGCCTCGATGAATCTCGCCGTCGCCGGACCGGGCTTACCGGTGCCGATTTCGCGGCCGTCGAGTTTCACGACCGGGATCACCTCGGCCGCGGTGCCGGTGAGGAACATCTCGTCGGCGATCCAGAGGTCGTAACGGGTCAGGTCGAGCTCGCGCACGGGCATCTTCAGCTCGGCGGCGATGTCGAGGACGGCGTCGCGGGTGATGCCGCGGAGAGCGCCGCTGGCGACCTTCGGCGTGAGCAGCTCGCCCTTGAAGATCGCGAAGACGTTGTCGCCGGTGCATTCGGCAACATAGCCCTGATCGTTGAGGAGAATCGCCTCCTGATAGCCGACGTTCTCCGCTTCGATCTTCGCCAGGATGTTGTTCAGGTAATTGAGCGACTTCACGGCCGGCGGGAGCGCGGCGGCGTTCATGCGCCGGGTGGGCACGGTGATGACATCGAGGCCGGACGTGTAGAGCTCCGGCGGATAAAGAGCGATCTTGTCGGCGATGATGAAGATCGAGGGCTGCGGGCAGCGCTTGGGCGAGAGGCCGAGGTTGCCCACGCCGCGCGTGACCACGAGGCGGATGTAGCCATCAGTCAGGCCGTTTTGGCGGCAGGCCTCGCAGGTCCACTCGGCGATCTGCGCGCGCGACCACGGCAGCTTCAACGCGATGGCCTTGGCCGAGTACTCGAGGCGTTCGAGGTGCGCATCGAGCCGGAAAATGTTCTTCGAGTAGAGCCGGATGCCCTCGAAAACACCGTCGCCGTAGAGCAGGCCGTGGTCGAAGACGGAGACCTTGGCCTCGGCGGCGTCGACGAACGAACCATCGAGAAAAATCTTCATGGGCGGCGACGATGGGCAGCGCCCGCTCGCTTGTCCAGCAGCGGAATGGCGCAGGCGCAGCTTCCCGCGCGAGTGAGCCCAACCAGTGCTACGCGTCGACCAACTCGGGTCGCCGCGCGCGGAGTGCGCAGCGGCGAGCGGAGCTGCCCCGAGGTTGTTCAGCGACGGGCCAGCGCGCGGGCGAGATCGGCGGCAAAGAACGGGCCGCGGTAGATCCAGCCGGAATAGACCTGCACGAGCGTCGCGCCGGCATCGAGTTTCTCGCCGGCGGTCGCCTCGTCGGTGATGCCGCCCACGCCAATGATCGGCAGCCGGCCGCCGGTCACGCGGGCAATGTAGTTGATGATCTGGGTCGACCGCCGGCAGAGCGGTTTGCCGCTGAGGCCGCCCGCCTCGTTGACCGAGGCGAACGGGCCGGGCCGCTCGAGCGTGGTGTTGGTGGCGATGATGCCGTCGAGCCGGAGGTCGTGCAGGATCTGGAGGATGTCGTCGATCTGCGGCCAAGTGAGATCGGGCGCGATCTTCAGGAAGATCGGCCGGCGGCTGCCCATAACGGCGGCCTCCCGCTCGGCGTTGGCGTTTTGCAGCGCGCCGAGGAGCTCGACGAGGCGGTCGTGCTCTTGGAGCTTGCGCAGGTCGGGCGTGTTCGGGCTGCTGACGTTGATCGCGATGTAGTCGGCGTGGTCGGCGAGCAGCGCGAAACTGCCGAGGTAGTCCTCCACCGCCTTGTCGAGCGCGGCGACCTTGGATTTGCCGAGATTGATTCCGAGCGGGATGCGGCGGTGGCCGCGGCGCGGTTGGTGCGAGAGGCGGCGGGCGATGGCTTCGGCGCCCTCGTTGTTGAAGCCCATCCGGTTGATGATCGCCTCCTCGGCGGGGAACCGGAAGAGCCGGGGCTTCGGGTTGCCCGGCTGCGCGAGGCGGGTGACGGTGCCGATCTCCACATGGCCGAAGCCCAGCGCCGCCGCAGCGGGCCAGCAATGGGCGTTCTTGTCGAAGCCGGCGCCAAGGCCGACGCGGTTTGGAAACTGCAGGCCGGCACACTCGACCGGTTGGCGCGCGCTCGCCGGGAGCGCGTTCCACCACTCGAGCAACCGGCGCGCGGGAGCGACATGGCCGAGCAGCGACAGCGCCCGCACGGCGGATTCGTGGGCAGCCTCCGGATCGCGGCGAAACGCGAACGGACGCACCAGTTTTTCGTAGATCAGGCCCATGGGAAAACGGCGGAGCTTGGGCAGCGGGGCGGCATTACTCAAGCGCCCGACGCGCAGAGTTTTCCGGCGGGCGCAACCCATGTCCCGACCCGGGGCGATTACCCATGAAGAAAGCTTCGTTAAAGGTGTTGACGCCCTGCCCGATTTTGGCGGTCACCTATCCCGGCATTTTCATACGCGGGCAATTCTCACAGGAAAAACCGACTCTCAAACAACATGGCGAAATCAACCCCAACGCTGGACTGGGCCATCATCCGCCTCGGCGACGATCATAACTGGTGGGTCGAGGAGCTCAGCGACACCGTGCACTGGGATGTGGACGGACTGAGCATCATCGATCCGCGCCAAATCGACCATGTCGTCGAGCTCTGTGAGCCGCTTCGTGAATACGGTCTCGATCTCGACGACATCGACACCGCCTTCATCCCCTTCCGCATCGACAAGGATCTCGGCAACGGCCGCGTGCGGCTGGTGCGCGTGCGCGACTCGTTCCTCGAATCGGAGGAAAAGCTCTTCGCGCTGCCGGATGTCGTCGACGAGGAGAACGGGCCCTACGCGGACTTCCTCGATCAGATCACCCGCGCCCGCGTGAAGATGCTCAACGACCTCTTCGACTTCGAGCAGAAGCTCACTGTCGACGAAGTCGAGGACCAGCTCCGCGAGGAGCAGAACAACCGCTTCATGGAGAGCAAGGCCGTGCACCTCTTCGAGGAGGTCATCGCCATCCTCGATTTCGTGCCCGAGGGCTGGGAGTCCGACGACGACACCCCCGCCAAGGCCGCCGTGGAAGAGGAAGAGGACGAGTTCCCGGACATCGAGGACGACGAGGAGGAAGAGAAGCTCAAGGGCGACTCCTCCCTGCGTTGGGATGACGACGAGGAAAAAGCCGAAGGCGACGAGGAGGAAAGCGAGGGCGGCGAGAAGCCTAAGGACAAACGCGGCGCCCGCGGCGAAGAAGGCGATGAAGAAGAGGATGAGGACGACGAAGATGCCGACGAAGAAGAGGAGGAAGAAGAAGCTCCTCGCCGCCGGCGCGGTCGCCACTGAGTCCCCCGCCAAGCAAGTTTCAACGACGCCCGTCGGCCCAAGCCGGCGGGCGTTTTTTTGTTCTCAGCGTCCAGCGCCAGCGCAGCCGCGACTCTCCGCGTGGACCGCGAACGGACGCGAACAGCCGCGCCGGCAGCGGCCGGCGGTGACTGACCGTCGAACCTCACACCGTCCACTGACTGGTGGTGCGGACTTCGCCCGGCGGCCCCAGCGGTCCTCGCTACCAAGCGACGCCGAAGTCGGAGGACCAGTGTTACGGCACGTACCTCTCGCCGCGCGGCTCAGCGCCCGACGCAGGTCCGCAGCCCGCGGTCGATCCGCAGGATGTGGCTCGTGATCCAGGTCACGAGCTCGCCATGGACCTGGCGGGCCACGAGCGCCGTGGAGCCGGGGTTCTGCAGCTTCTCGCGAGCCCGGGCGAACGTCTGCCGGAACTGCGCATGCGCGGCGACATTCTGGGCGGCAGTGGGGCATTTCAGCCGATGCATGCAGCTTTCCTCGCGGCTGAAGTGTTCGTTGGCGTAGCGCTCCAGGAAATCCAGCACCGCGGTGACGCTGGCGGAGCCTTGGCCGCGGTTGAGCAACTCCTCGAGTTTGTTGAGGCCTTCCGCGAGGCGCTGATGGTCGCGGTCGAGCTCGGGCATTCCGGTTTCGAAATCAGATGTCCATTGGATCATGGGGATGGTGGGTGCCCGCAAACCATCGGCGCACACTCCGCGGACTTGAGGCGTTCCCCTCAGCCGTCCCAAACGCCGGTTGCGCCGGTCGTCCGATTCGGTAACCGTCCAACCGTCCCCACTCCGTGTCCACGGCGTTTCCATTCCTTCGCCTGCCGCTCGTCGCCGCGTTGCTGCTGTGGGCGGGCGCGTGCGAGGGCCGGGCAGCCGACGGGGCGATTCGATCCACGCCGGAGTACACGATCGTCGGCTATCGCAACATCTGGAACCTGCAGGGCGAGGCGCGCACGCGGCCGCAACGCTTCCAGATCGACGCCATCGTGCACTACTACGATCCCCAGTGGCGCCAGCTGTGGGGACAAGATGGTGACACGACGTTCTATCTCGAGCCGCGCGAACCTCTGCCGATCAAGTCGGGGCAACTCGTCCGGTTGACCGGCATCTCCCGGCCGGAGCGTTTTTGGGAGGTCGAAGCACTGTCGGCCGTCGTCCTCGAGGAGCACCCCGCCACAACCGCGTGGCCGGTCACCGGCCGGCTGACGGATTTCGCCGCCCTCAACGAGCGCCTCATCGAGGTCGAAGGCGTGGTCGACAACCAACGCCTCGTCGACACCAACCACCTGCGACTACTCCTGCTCGTCGAGGGCTACCGGGTCGAGGCCGTGCTCTGGCTCGAGACCGGCAGCCCCATCCCGCAGTATGCCGGGCTGCCGGTCCGCGTGCGCGGCGTCTATCACACGCAGCTCGATGCCGACAAACGCCTTCAATCGATCGAACTCGCCGTGCCCGACCAGTCGTTCATCGAGCTCCGTGGGCCCGCGAGCAGCAGCGCCGCGCCGGCCGCCGAGTTGCCTGCCACATCGGCCACGGAGCAGCTCAAACCGATCGTCGGCTACCGCAATCTCTGGAACCTCCAAGGCCGCGCCCACGAACGGCCTCAGCATTTCCAGTGCGACGTCGTCGTACTGCACTACGATCCGCACTGGCGCCACCTCTGGGCACAGGAGGGCGACACCACATTCTTCCTCGTCGCCCCGCCCAAGCGTCTCCCGATCCGCGCCGGCCAACTCGTGCGGCTGGACGGAGTGACCACTCCCGCGACCTTCAGCCAGGTGACGCAGCTGGAGGCGACCGTGCTCGCCCCCGATCCGCCGTTCGCGCCGCTGCCGGCCGACGGGCGTCTCCACGATTCCGCCACACTCAACGAACACCTCGTCCAGCTCGAGGGTTTCGTCGAAAGCCAGAGCCTCTTCGATGCCCACCACCTCCGCTGCGTGCTCATCGCCGAAGGCCTGCGTGCCGAGGTGTTCATCTGGCTCGACACCGAGAGCGTCGCACCGCTCCTCACAGGGCAAGTCGTCCGTCTGGAGGCGGTTTACGGCAGCCGCCTGCGGCCCGATGGCCAGCTGGATTCAATCACGTTGGTCGTGCCTGGCCCGGAGCGGATCACCGTCAAGCACTCGCTCCGCAACGACCCCCGCTTCGCACTCCCGCCGACGCGTGTCGAGCGACTCCCGCAAGCACCCGCGACTGCACTGCTGCATGTCGCTGGCCGTGTCGTCGGCCTCGAGCCCGGCGTCTCCCTCAGTCTCCGCGACGAGACCGGCCAACTCGATGTGCTCACCCCGCAGGAGCACGGCCTGCGCGTCGGCGACAACGTCGAGGCGATCGGGTTTCCCGCGATCATCGGAGCCCGCTGGTTGCTGCGCCACGGCCTCGTCCGCGCGGACCAGCCGACTGGAGTCGGCAACACGACCGGGCCCAGACGTCTGATCCGTGTCGCGCGACAGGTCCTCGAGCTTGCACCTGCCTCGGCCGCCGGCGGTCAGGCCGTGCAACTCCAAGGCGTCGTCACTTGGTCCGCGCCCGGCGCGAGTTTCTTATTTCTGCAGGATGCGAGCGCCGGGATCCGCGTGGAATGGACCGATGCCTCGCTCACGGCCCCTCCGCCGGGCACCGGCATCTCGGTGCAGGGGACGAGCACGATGGGCGACTTCGCTCCCGCGGTGCAGGCGACCCGTTTCGTCATGCAGTTTCTGATGAGTCCGCCGGAGCCGCGCCGGATTTCTCTCGATGAAGCACGGTCCGGCATGCACGAGGCGGCTTGGGTGGAGTGCAAAGGCCTGCTGCGCGCCGCCGAGCCGGACGGCCGCTACACGCGGCTGCTCATCGCCACCGACACGGGCGATTTCGAGGCCCTGGCTCCCGCCGGAGCGGGCTACGCCGCGCAACGCGGCAGCTTCGTCGCCGCCCGCGGCGTCTGCAACGGCCTCGCGAACTCGCAGCATCAGCTCACCGGCATCCGGCTCTGGGCGCCCTCGCCCGACTGTATCGTCGTCGAGGAGTCGCCGCCCGCGGATCTCTTCGCCCTGCCCGAGAATCCGATCGCGAGCCTGCGGCAGTTCGGCCTGCTGCAGAGCACAACGCATTGGTTCCGCACCAGCGGCACGGTCGTCTATCACGCCCCGGGCCACGACATGATCCTCCAGGACGGCCCCGATGTCCTCACCGTCACTCCCGATGACGATCGCGTTTTCGCAGTCGGCGAACGCGTCGAGGTCGCCGGAGTCCACGGTCGCGACGGTGCACGCCTGGTGCTCCGGCATGCCGGAGTGCGGCCACTCGGCGCCGGTCCTCCCCTGCGCCCCGAGTCGCTGCCGCATCCTCTGCCGCTCGACAGCAACCTCGATTCCCACCTGGTTCGCCTCTCGGGCACGCTCGACGAGGTCACCGAGCTCGACGGCGAACGATTGCTCGAAATCCGCCATCCCGCCGGCGCTCTCGTCGCCCGGATCATCGGTGATCCCGGCGAGGCGGTTCCCGCCACTTGGCGCCGCGGCAGCGAAGTCGAGCTCACCGGAATCTACCGGCTGAAGCTCGACGAACACCGCCGTGCCACCGGCTTCGAACTCCTCCTCCGCAGCCCCGCCGATCTCCGCATCGTGCGCTCCGCGCCGTGGTGGACTTCGCAACGCGCCCGCAACCTCACCTACATCGCCGCCGCCTGCGTGGCGGTCGCGTTCCTCTGGGTCGCCGCCTTGCGCCGCAAGGTCCGGCAGCAGACCGCGCAGCTGCGGCGGCAGATCGACAAGGAGGCGCACCTCGAGGCGGAGCTGGAGCGAGCCCGCCGTGTCGAAGCATTGGGCACACTTGCCGGCGGCATCGCGCACGACTTCAACAACCTGCTCACCGTCATCCTCGGCAACCTCAGTTTCGCCCTGCTGGATCAACGGATCGCCGCACTCGCGCGCGACCCGCTCACGGAAGCGCAGGCGAGCGCCGAACGCGCCCGCGACCTCGTCCAGCAGATGCTCACCTTCTCCCGCGGCGGCGAGCCGATCCGCGAGGCGTTCGCGCTCGAACCACTCGTGCGCGAGAGCGCCATGCTCGCGCTGAGCGGCTCCTCGGCCCGCGCAGAAATCATCCCCGCCGACCTGCTGCCGGACGTGTGGGCCGACCGCCTGCAGGTACGCCGCGCGTTGCTCAACCTCCTCGCCCGCGCGATTCCCGCGCTGCCGCAGGGCGGCACCATCTCGGTCGCACTCGCAGCCGAAATGGTCGGACCGGATACCGCCGGCCCGCTCGCCACCGGCACGTACGTGCGGCTCGAACTCACGGACCACGGCGAAGTCATCCCCACCGAGCAACTCGCCGCGCTCTTCGATCCGTACGCCGCGGCGGCCGGTGGTGCGGACGACGACCGCTTCGGAATGGCGACCGCCTTCTCGATCGCACAGAAACACGGCGGGCACCTCGGCGTGCGCTCGCAAACGGGCGCCGGCACCACGTTCACGTTGTGGCTTCCCGCCGCGCCGGCCCATGTCGCGCCTTCGCCGGCACGCACAACCGCGGTAGCCACTCACGTCCATCCCCGCCTTCGCGTGCTGTTGATGGACGACGAGCCCGGAGTGCGCCACCTCGGCGAAAAACTCCTGCGCCATCTCGGCCACGACCCGATCACCGTCCCCGACGGCGCGGCATGCGTGACCGCCTATCGCGCGGCGATCGACGAACGCCGCCCCTTCGATCTCGTCGTCCTCGACCTCACGATCGCCGGCGGGATGGGCGGTCGCGAGACGTTGCTAGATCTGCGCAAGATCGATCCGATGGTCTGTGCGATCGTCTCGAGCGGCTACTCCGGCGACGCGGTGCTTGCCCATCATCGCGAACACGGCTTCGCCGCCGCGGTGCCCAAACCCTACGAGATCGAGCGCCTGGCGGCCGCGATCACGGAAGCGTTGGCGGAAGACCTCGTGCTCTGAACCGATCGCGGCTCACTCGATCCGCAGGATGTAGCCGCGCAGGTATTCGCTTTCCGGCATCGTCACGAGCACCGGATGGTCCGCCGGTTGGTGCGAGAACTCCAGCACCTGGGCTTTGCGCTTCGCGTCGTGCGCGGCCTCGGCGATCACGTCGCGGAAAACCTCGGCCGTCACGTGGTGCGAGCAGCTGTAGGTCGCGAGCACCCCGCCGGGCGCCAGTCGCTTCATCGCGCGCAGGTTGATCTCCTTGTAGCCACGCAGCGCGTTCTTCAGGGCGCTCTTCGAGCGGGCGAACGGCGGCGGATCGAGCACGATCACGTCCCACTGCGTCTCGTCCTTCTCGGCGAGGTAGTCGAACACGTTGACGACGGAAAACTCCGCGCCGCGGACGCCGTTGTGCTCGGCGTTGCGCCGCGCGAGGCCGATCGCCTCCTCCGAGCTGTCGAGCCCGAGCACACGCGTCGCTCCGGCCTTCGCGGCGTGGAGCGCGAAACTGCCTTGGTTGCAGAAACAGTCCAGCACACGCCGCCCCGCCGCGTGGCGCGCGACCTTCGCGTGCTCGCGCGTCTGGTCGAGGTAGAAACCAGTCTTCTGGCCGCCAGCGAGGTCGAGCCAGTACTCCATCCCGCCGATCGCCACCCAGCGCGGCTCGTACGTGCGACCCGAGAAGGTGCGCACCTCCGGCGGCAATCCTTCGAGGCGACGGATCGGGGCGTCGTTGCGCACGATGATCTC
>DATGXA010000266.1:0-7652 GCA_035299125.1 Opitutaceae bacterium | reverse complement strand
GTTTCCTCGCCGCGCCGCCGCTCGACCTCGCCGAGATCGCGCGCCGCCAATCCTCCGTGGGCGAACTTCTCGACCGCCCCGCCCTGCTCGCCGAGCTGCGCGATGCGCTCAAGCACGTGCGCGACATCCCGCGCATTCTCGGCCGCCTGCAGAACCGCCTGCGCAACCCGCGCGAACTCGCCGCCGTGCGTGAGACGCTCGGCCAGTTGCCCGCGCTCATCGCCGGACTCGAGCAATCCGCCGCGCCCGGCCTGCTCGCCCTGCGCCAGCGTCTCACGGATCTGCCAGCGCTGCGCGACCTGCTCACCGCCGCCCTGCGCGACGAGCTGCCCAACGATCTCGCCGAGGGCGGCTACATCCGCGCCGGTTTCGACGCCGAGCTCGACCGCCTCCAGTCCCTCACCTCCGGCAACAAGACCTGGCTCGCCGAGCTCGAGCGCACCGAGCAGGAGCGCACCGGCATCCGCAGCCTGAAGGTGAAATTCAACAACGCCTTCGGCTACTACATCGAGGTCACCAAGGCCAACCTCGCCCTCGTCCCCGCCGACTACATCCGCCGCCAGACGACCGTGAACGGCGAGCGCTTCGTCACTGAGGCGCTCCGCCAGAAGGAGAAGGAGATCTTCCACGCCGAGGAGAACGCCCTCGCCCGCGAGCAGGCGCTCTTCGCCGAGCTCGTCGCCAAGGTGCTCGATGAAGCCGTGTCCCTGCAACAGACCGCCGACGCCCTAGCCGAGCTCGATGTCTATGGCGGCTGGGCCGTGCTGGCCCGGGAAAACGACTACGTTCGCCCGACCGTGGACGACAGCGACGCCCTCGAAATCGAAGAAGGCCGCCACCCCGTCGTCGAGCAGATGCTTCGCCACAGCGCCGCCGGGCTCGCGGGCACGCAGGCGTTCGTCCCCAACGACACCGCGCTCTCCGGCAGCGATGCGCAGATCATGCTCCTCACCGGCCCGAACATGGCCGGCAAGTCCACCTACATCCGTCAGGTCGCGCTCATCGTGCTCATGGCGCACATCGGCTGCTGGGTGCCGGCGCGGCGCTGTCGGCTCGGCTTCGTGGATCGCGTGTTCTCCCGCGTCGGCGCGAGCGACGACCTCGCGCGCGGCAACTCGACGTTCATGGTCGAGATGAACGAGACCGCCAACATCCTCAACAACGCCACCGACCGCAGCCTCATCATCCTCGACGAGGTCGGCCGCGGCACCTCGACCTACGACGGCCTGAGCATCGCGTGGGCAGTGGTCGAGCACCTGCACCGCGATCCCGCCGCCGGCCCGCGCACGCTCTTCGCCACGCACTACCAGGAACTCACGCAGCTCGACAAATTCCTGCCGCGCCTGCGGAACTTCTCCATCGCGGTGAAGGAGTGGAACGAGGAGATAATCTTCGTGCGCCGCGTGATCCCCGGCGCCGCCGACCGCAGCTACGGTATCCAAGTTGCCCGCCTCGCCGGCCTGCCGCTTACCGTGATCGACCGCGCCAAGGTGATCCTCACCCAGCTCGAGTCCGACGACACGACCGTCACCGTGCCCGCCCCGCAGACCCGTCCGCGCCGCAAGCTCCACGTCGCCCCCGAAGACGACGGCCAGCTGAGCCTGTTGTAGCCGGCAAAATCCGTCTCGCCCGCCCGTGCGGTTCACCGGGCGGGCGGCGCATTTTCCGCCGTCAACACCGCCTTCAGAAGCGCGTTCGCCTCGGGCGCGGAAAACGGTTTCGCGAGGAAACCGACGCCGCCCTCGCGGAGGAACCCGTCGACAAGCTCGGCATCGCTGTAGCCGCTCATCAAGATGGCCTTCACATTTGGTCGGAGGCGGCGGAGTTCGCGGAAGGTCTCCATGCCGTCCAATCGCGGCATGGTGAAATCCAGCAACACACACCGGATCTCGTCGGCATGATCGCGGAACACCTCGATCGCCCGCTGCCCGTCTTCAGCCTCGAGCACAGCGAAACCCCAGCTTTTGAGCATGCATCGGCCGGTCCCTCGCACGGATTCGTCGTCGTCGACCAAGAGCACCGTTCCTCCGCCCTGCCACGCCGCACCGGCGACGGGAGGCGCCGTGAGTGCCGCCTCCCGGGTGGTGACCGGGAGCAGGACGCGAAAAACAGTTCCTCGTCCCGGTGCGCTTTCGACTCTCAGCGCCCCATGGTGCTGCCGGATGATGCCCTGCACCGCCGCCAGCCCCAGGCCGCGCCCCGCGAACTTGGTCGTGAAGAACGGATCGAACATCCGCGCCATCGTCGCCGCGTCCATGCCGCAGCCGGTGTCCGCGACCTCCACGTAGGAGTACCTCCCGGGATTCGCTCGCTCGACGGGGAGGCAGGCGCTCAGATACTTGGCGTCGCACTCCATCACGCCCGTCGTGAGCCGGATGCTCCCCGCCCGATCTCCGATCGCTTCCGAGGCGTTGATCACCAGATTCATGATCACTTGCCGCAACATTCCGGGGTCCGCCTCGACGTTCGGAAGGTTCTCGCCGAGCTCGCATCTCAGGACCGTCTGCTTCGAAACCGAGACCCGCAACAACCGGACCGACTCCTCCACCAGGGCGGAGAGCCGCACCGGTTCCACCGTGAACCGCCCCCGGCCCGCATACGCCAACATCTGGCGACACAACTCGGCCGCCCGCTTGGCCGCACCCTCGATCTCGCGCAGGCACTCCCCAGTCCGCGCGGGAGTGGGTTCCTGCTCCAGCGCCAGACTCGCGTGCCCGAGGATCGCCATGAGCAGGTTGTTGAAATCGTGCGCGATGCCGCCGGCCAGCACGCCCAGGCTCTCCAGTTTCTGCGCCTGCCACATCTTCACCTCGATCGCCCGTCGTTCCGCCTCGGCCTCGTGCAACGCGGTGATGTCCTCCATCACCACGCAACACTCCCGGCCGTCGTGCGACTGCTCGCACCCCAGCCGGACGTACACCGGACGAGGTCCGGCCGCGGCGAGTCGCGCCTTGCAGGTGTGTCGCATCCCGGTATCGAATACCTTGGAGAGCGTGGCGCCGATCAGCGGGTGGTCGTCCGGCATGAAGAAGGACTGGAGACGAGCCCCGAGCAGAACGCTCCGTTCGACCCGGAGCAATCTGGCGCCGGTGAGGTTGGCCTCGCGGATCACGCCGTCGGACAACACGGTGAAGTAGCCGTCGGGCGCGAAGTCGTAGAGCTCGGTGTAGCGTTGCAGCACCGTCTCCAACCGGCAGTGCGCCTCGCGCAGCTCCTCGTTCTGCATCTCCAGTTCGACCTCGTGAACCTGCAGCTCGTGCAACAACCGCTGCGTATCGCTTTCCGTGCGCAACGGCCCGCCGGCCGCGGCGCGCTCCGCCACCGTGCTCTCCGCCCGCTTGCGCAGGTTCCCATCCCGTGGAGAGGCATTCTGGGAATCTTTCATGACCGATCCTTTCGCCGGTCAGGAAGCGGCCCCGTAGCCGCACCGGACGGCCCACACCTACGACTGGACTTTGGTGATCGAGGCAGTCCCGTCCGTCGGGACCGTCGGTTGTGCAGTCCCTGACGCCAGTTGCCGGCATTTCTCCCGCAACTCCGCCTCGAGCTGTTTCGAGGTGGTGATATCCGAAAATGTGATGACCACGCCATCGATCCGATTCTCGATCGTGCGGTACGGCATGATGCGCACGGCGTACCAGCGGTCGGCCCGGGCGGCGATGGGCTTCTCCGCGAAGACCAGCGTGCGGAGCACCTCGCGGGCGTCGTCGGCCAGCTCGGGATAGCACAGCTCCGAGGCGAGGTCGGTGATCGGTCGGCCCACATCGCCCGGGATGAGCTTGAAGAGCTGGTTGGCCTGGCTGGTGAAGCGCCGGATCCGCAGCGACTCGTCCAAGAACACCGTGGCGATGTCGGTGCTGTTGAGAAGATTCTTCATGTCGTTGTTGGCGGCGGAGAGCTCCTCCAGTTTCGACTGCAGCTCGGCGTTGACCGTGTGGAGTTCCTCGTTGAGCGACTGCATCTCCTCCTTCGAGGTGGTGAGCTCCTCGTTGGTCGACTGTAGCTCTTCGTTGGCGGACTGAAGCTCTTCGTTCATCGAGCGCAACTCCTCCTGCGAACTCTGCATCTCCTCGCGACAGGTCTGGACCTCCTGTCGCGCCTCCTGCAACGCCCGCGCCAGCTCCGCCAGCCGCGCGTCGCGGGTCGCGCCCTTGCCACCGGACTCACCCCTCACGGGGACCGATGGTGCCGGGCTTTCGACGAAGACGATCATCGCCAGATCGTTGTGCGGCGGCGGGCCATCGACCGGGCGAACGTGGAGTTCCACCCCCTGCGCGCCACCCTCCGTCCGCACGGACAGGCCGCGCAGCGCGACGGCCGTCTTCTCCCGCAGCGCCCGCTGCAATGCGCCGGTGATCTCGTAGCGCAATTCGTCGCGCGCCATGGCCGCGACGTTCCAGTTGGCCTTGCCGGTCGCCGGTTCGAGAAACTTCCCGGTGCGACCGCTGACGTAGAGGATGTCGCCGTCGCCGTTGACGAGCACCGCCGCCGGCGCGTGGTTTTGGAGCAGCAGCCCTTCGACCAAGGGTTGGAAGTTGCCCCCCGGAGGCAGTTGCTGCGCCACAACGCCCTCCCGGCTCGGCGTCACCGCGACGAACCGGGTCGGAAACTCGATCGGCACCCCGCGGGGGCCGGTCTCGTTGCGGCGAAAAAGGCGTTCCTTGGCGCACAGCGGCGCAAACAAACCGGTGAAGTCCCCGATGCTCTCGGCGCTGCCCAGGAACAGCACGCCTCCGGGGTTCAAGCTGTAGTGGAAAACAGGGAATAGCTTCCGTTGCAGCTCCGGGGTCAGGTAGATCAGCAGGTTCCGGCAGCTCAGCAGGTCGAGCTTCGTGAACGGCGGATCCATGATCAGGTTCTGCGGCGCGAAGATCACCATCTCGCGGATCTCCTTGTTCACCCGATAGCGTCCATCCTCCCGCACGAAGAAACGCCCGAGGCGCCGCGGCAGGACATCCGCCGCGATGTTCTCCGGGTACACACCGAGCCGCGCCTGTCTGATGGCCTCCTGGTCGAGATCCGTAGCGTAGATCTGCAACGTGAGGTTCGCGCCCGGTTTCGCCTTCGCCAGCGCCTCCTTGAACACCATCGCCAGCGAGTAGGCCTCCTCGCCCGTCGAGCAGCCCGGCACCCAGGCCCGCAGGACCCCACGGCTGTCGCTCCGGGCCTTGATCAGCTCCGGCAGCACTTCGTCGCGCAACTTCTCCCACGCCACTGGATCGCGGAAGAAATTCGTCACGCCGATCAGCAGTTCCTTGAAGAGGATCTCAACCTCCTGCGGATTCTCCCGCAGGTAGCGCACGTAATCGGGCAACCGGCCGATCTGGTGGACACCCATGCGCCGCTCGATCCGTCGACGCAGCGTCGTCGGACGATACAGCGAGAAATCGTGCCCGGTCCGGGCGCGCAGCAGCACGAGGACCTTGCCGATGTCGCCCGAGGATATGTCCTCCGCCGACTGATCCGCACGGCGGTTCTGCCCTGTGCGCTGCCGATAGGCCACGATCAGCTCCGGGAGCTTCTCCGCCGGCGCCACGAAATCCGCCAGGCCGGCCTCGATCGCACTGCGCGGCATGCCGTCGAACTTCGCCGACGCCAACTCCTGCACGAGGACGACGCCGCCGCTTTCCTTGATCGCCCGCAAGCCGAGGGTGCCGTCGGACCCCATGCCGGACAGGACGACACCTATGCTGTGTTCCTGCCGGTCCTGCGCGAGCGAGCGGAAGAAAAAGTCGATCGGCAGTCGCACCCCGTGCGGCGCCACCGGCTCAAGCAGATGTAACACGCCGTGCAAGACCGACATGTCTTTGTTCGGCGGAATGATGTAGACGCAGTCCGGTCGCACCCTCGTGCGGTCGCGCACCTCCGTCACCGGCATGCCGGTGACGCGCTGGAGCAATTCCGCGACGATGGCTTTGCGCGCCGGGTCCAGGTGCTGGACGATCACATACGCCAGACCGCTGTCCGCCGGGACATGGCGCAGAAACAGTTCGAGGGCCTCCAGCCCCCCTGCCGAGGCCCCGATGCCGACGATGGCGCACGTCGCTTCCACCGCCGGCGCCTTGTTCGCGACGGGGGCGGCGGGCTTGGTCGCCACCTTCCGTTGACGTTTGGCACTGACCTTGCGGACCGGTTTCTTCGCGGACTTCTTCATCACGTTCTCGGGACACAACAGCTTGGCGTGTTATTTCTGCCGCCGGTCGTGGCTCACACGCACCCGGCTCGTCGTTATCTGCCCATACGACTTCGAAGGCCACCCGGAAATCGCCCGTCCCCTCCGATCGCGCAGGAACCGCAACGTGGGCCGAGCCGAGTCGTTGGGACTGCGTCTGCACTGTCTGTCGCGGACAACGTCCCGGCGACAACGAGCCCCGTTACAACAGCATCCCCGGCTCGGGCTCGGCGCCGACTTTCAGCGCGAGATCCACGGTGGTCGTGAAGATGTTCCGCCGGCGGAAGGCCTCCGGCGAGGCGTCGAGGACGATGGCGCGGAGCCGTGGATCGATCACGCCATCGTCGAAGCTCGGCTCGGCCAGAAAACGATTCTGTTTGAGCGCCCACTCCGGGATGGCGGCGCTCACGTGCAGGCACACGTACTCGGCATACGCGGCCAGCCACGCATCAGCCACAGCGCCCTCGGGAAATTTCCCGCGCAGCACACGCGGCGGCACAATCACGCTGCCGATCACTTGCGATCGGACCGCGAGCTCACGCACGTGGGTGGCCCAGTCGCGCAAGTTCCGCCGGAACACCGCGCGCGAGTCGCTCCACGCGGCGACGTCGCTCAATGTCCTCGCGTGCGAGATCGTGGGCGGTTTGCGGGCTGGTTCCATGGCGGTGTGCGGAGCGCGAGCAAGGGCGCCCGTTAGCCGCTACTCAATTTCCGAAACGCCGGCGCGCCGCGCCTCGTCTCCGGCCACGTTGGGACGGGAGGAAAGCCGCTAGCGCGCACACAAACCGCCGGAGGCATCGCCTTCGGCCACAGCTCACCGGCCACTGCCGCAATCGAGCCGCACGAGCAACGGCCGGTGGTCGCTGGCGGTACGCACGTCGGCCGAGTCGAAGATCCACGCCTTCGCCACGGCCGGTCGGAGCCCGGGCGAAACGCAGAGGTAGTCGACGCGACTGTAGCTGTCTTCCTTGCGGAAGTAATGGGTCCACGCGTCGCCGTTCGCGTCGCGCGCCGGAAGCAGCTCGGCGACCACCGTCTCGCCGCGCCGGAGCAGCGCTTGCACGGGCCGGCTGCGTGGCGTGTCGTTGCAGTCGCCAAGGAGGAGAAACGATGCCTCCTGCGGCCGAGGAACTCGGCGCAGCACCAGATTACGCACGGCTTCCGCTTCGGCTTGGCGCTGCGCCGCGGAGAACGGATCGGCGGGGTCGTTCGTGTGCCGGCTTTTCAGATGCACGACGAAGAGCGTCACCTCGCGCGCGCCACAGAGCACCGTGACCTCCAGCACGCCGCGGCGAACCAGCCCTGTTTCGTCATGGCCGAGCGCACGGACCTCGCGATGGAGGCGGACCACCGCCAGGGGCACGCGCGAGAGCACGGCCACATGGCGTTTCAGATCGGGCCCGTCGACGAGTGCGCGGTGCGGGTAAGCCGCGCCCTCGGTCGCGAGATCGCGTTGCAGTTCCTCGAGGTACGGCTCCGG
>DATGXA010000265.1:0-2879 GCA_035299125.1 Opitutaceae bacterium | reverse complement strand
GATCGCGCCGGTCGAGCCGTAGGAGTGCTGCAGCCATTGATTCGAGAACAGTGGCATGAGGTCGTTCCAGTACGCGGCGACGTCGGGGCCGTACTTCACGCCCCAGCGGTTGTAGAACGCCTTTCCGCTGCGCGAGAACCGCGCGAGGCTGGCGGCCTGGATCATGTAGGAGGCCTGTTCGAATTTCCGCGCGAGCGAGGCGGAGAAGTAGCCCTCGAACGCGCTGTCGTCGGTGTAGCCGGCATCGACCGCCTCCAACCCCCGCCACGGGTCGGCCGAGCCGTGGTAGATGTTGTCGGGCATGCTGTGCCAATTGTGGTGAATACCCATGCGCAGCGGACCGAAGAGTTTCTCCCCCGCCTTCCAGAAGCGTCGCTCGGCGCCGAACACGTAGTCCATCACGAGCTGGAAATAATCGTGGCGCACGCGCAGATGGCTGCCGTCGTCGAGCGGGAGGAGCAGCGCGTGGAGTTTTTCCTTCAGGTCGTAGCCGTACTTCGCGCGGAAGTCGGCGTAGATGCGGTCGCTGATCGCGTAGTGGCCGAACTGGAGCGTGTAGCCGGGCTCGTCCCACCAGAAGCCGTCGAACGCGATGCCGCGCGCCTTGTAGCGGTCGAGCAGCGCGAGCATGCGCTTCTCGTGCTCCGGCGCGTCGAACGCGTAGAGGTTCGTCATGAACCGCGGAAACGCCACGACCCACCACTCGCCCGGCGGCAACTCGACGCGGCCGAAGACCTCCACGTAGCTCAGCGCGCGGTTGACGAAAAAATGGTGTCCGGCGGTGAGATCGCGCACGGAGTCGGCGAGCACCTTTCCGTCACCGCCTCTCCGGTACGCGACGACGCGGTCGACGCCGGTAGGGTTGAACCACATGCTCACCTCGGTGAGCATGTGAATGTCGCGCCGCACCGGGAAGTTGTACCGCAGCGAATAGCGCCCGCCCTCGACGCGGCACTCGTTGAGCAGCTGGCGCGCCGGATCGGTTTCCTTCGACTCGGCCGCCGGCTTCTTCGCCATGAAGTCGAGCCCGGTGAGCAACACCTCGGCACCGTAGCCGGTCTCGGCCACGATCGGATGCGCGGCAAAACGCGGGTCCGGTCCCCAGATGAACTCGATGCCCTCGCGCCGACACGCCTCGCTGGCGAGCTGCACGGCGGTTATCATCTCCTCGTCGAAGAGATGATAGCGCGTGGCGCGCGGCATCGTGAAGAGGCCGTCGAAACCCGCGGCCTTCAGCTCGCGCAACTCGGCGAGCAGCACCTCGGGGTTTTCGATTTCGCGGTCCTGCCATGTCCAGAACATGGTGGCGAACGGACCTCCGGCCAGAAGCGGCGCAGCCTCCGGCGCGGGAACTGGCGTGGCCGTCTGCGCGAACGCGGCGGCCGCGCTCAGGAGGCCGGCGATGAGAAGCGATGCGATGCGTTTCATGAGCGTGGCGGGACTCCGTGTGTTCAGTGTTTCACGCCGCCAAGATCCTCGGCACGGCGGACATGGATCGCGCTGTTCACCGCGCCGGCCTCCGGCGCTGCGATCGCGATGGCCGGGTTGCGGACCAGGCGGATCATCTCCGCGCCGGCGAAGAACACCGACCCGAAGAACGTCGTGTCGGCGCTCGCTCCCCGGTGGTGGTAGTACGCGGCGTCGTTGGCGTACGTCGTGCCTTCGCAGATGTCGGCGACGCGGCCGTCGGGCAGAATCTTCGTCGCGACGCCGTTCCAGCCGATGATCGCCGCCGGTGCGTACGAGGCGGGAAGCCAGCCCTCGTTCACGCCCTTCGCGAGTCCGAACACGAACATCGCGCTCGCGGAGGTCTCGAGGTACGTGTCGTTTCTATCGAGGAGATTGTGCCAGAGCCCGGTGCTGTCCTGCAGCTCGACGAGCGCGCGCATCTGCGAGCGATAGAGGTGCAGCACTTCGTCGCGGCGCGGGTAGTCGTGCGGCAGCACCTCGAGCAACTCGGCCATCGCCATCACCGCCCAGCCGTTGGCGCGGCCCCAATGGAAACGTGGACTGTACGGGTGCGCGTTCTCGCTCCAGCCGTGGGCGTAGAGGCCCTGCTCCGGCACGAAGAGCCGTGCCGAGAGTTGCAGCACTTGGCGCACGGCATCGTCCCAGTATTTGGTGTCGCCGGTGAGCCGGCCCATCTGCGCGAGAAACGGCACCGACATGTAGAAGTCGTCGGTCCAGAGCGCGCGCGGTTGCGGGCGTTGGCGGGCGAGCGTGCCGTCCTCCAGACGGAACTGTTTCGCCGAGATGTACGCGTCGACCACGTCGATCCACTCGCGGAAACGCGGATCGGGATGGCGCAGTTGCGTGCGGATCAACGCCGCCGTGATCGCCCCGCAATGGTCGAGCGCGGCCATGTGTACCATCTTGGTAAACTCGCTGCGTTTCCCCGTGCGCGCCTCGCGCTCCCGGAACGCCGGCATCCACCTGAAAACGAAATCGTAGAAACGCACTCCGTAGTCGGCGTACGAGTTGTCGCCCGTGGCATCGGCCGCGCGGAGAAAGCCGGCGACGATCACGCCGTTGGTGTAGTCCCAGCGGTTCAGCGGCCCGAGTCGGCCATCGAGCACGGCGCTCGCGGTGAGTTTGGCGGGATCGACGATCTCCTCGCCCGTGGCGTTGTCGAAGACCCGCAGCGAGGTGTGCCGCTCGACATGGCCCTTGATGCGCCCGAGCGAACTCGCGACGTCCTCCGCGGTGGGCACCGCGTACGCGACCGGGTACTCGGGCACGGCGCTCGCGCCTGCGAGGCGCCGCGTGTAGTCGATCTGCTCGCCCGCCGCGCCGACGGATCCGGCCAACGCGAGTGACAACCAAAACAGGGGGAACGTTCTCATTGGGGAATAGCTCCACGAGCCGCGACCAAGCGGCCC
>DATGXA010000264.1:0-11833 GCA_035299125.1 Opitutaceae bacterium | reverse complement strand
AAACCGTCGCGCGTGCTCTGGCCCGCCGCCGCACCGGAGTTCTGCGCCCGGCCGATTCCGTGGCCGCTGCGCGAAGCGCTCGGCTGGAATCGTGACCACACGGTGTTGTTCTATCACGGCAACCTGCACCCAACGAATCGTGCCGAGATGGCGGAACTCCACGGGGCCGTCGTCGCGTTGAACGACTCCGGCACGCCCACCACCCTACTCCGCGCCGGTCGCGATTTCTGCGCGCTGCCGGACGGCCTCGCCGAGCGCGCCGCACCACACGTCGTCGCACTCGGGCGGATCGATCGACAGGAGCACCTCGCTCCCCTGCTCTCGCTCGCCGATTGTTTTGTGCAACCCGGATCGGCGGATACATTCAACAACTACCGCTTCCCCTCCAAGCTGCCCGAGTTCTTCGCGTCAGGCCGGCCGGTGATCCTTCCACGCACAAATCTCGGCGAGCACCTCCGCAACGGCGTCGATGCCCTCGTGCTCGACCGGGCGGACGCCACCGGGATCGCCGATGCCGTTCGCCGCCTGCGGAGCGATCCCGCGCTCACCGCGCGCCTCGGACAGGCGGCAGCGGTGTTCGCTCGTACGCGTTTCAGCTGGGCCCGCAGCGCGGAAGTGTTGGCGGAGTTCTACAACACGCTGTGCCCGGACGGCCGACACTGAGGGGGGCTCAACGCAGTTCGCATCTGCCGAGGATCGCCCAATCGCGATTCACGCTGTCGGCCGGGCCCGCCAGCGTTTCGAACAGCAGCTCCTCGCCGTCCTCGAGCGCAAATTCGATCCGCTCCTTCTGCCAGCCGCGGTCGGTCGGCTCGTCGAACGGTCGCAACAACCGGCTGAAAAGCACCCGCCGGCTCGTCTGGCCGCGCGCGGCCGCGACGACGAATTCCACGCCGTCGGTCGCGTCGGCACGCCGGAGCCCCTCGTACGCACCCGGAGCGATCGCGAACTCGAACGCCAGCGCGTGTCTGCCCGCGGGCGCCTGGCACCAGACGCGGGTTGGCGCGTGGGCGCCGATGCCGGGCCGGCCATCCAAGTTCGCCTGCCCGAGGCCGAATCGCGCCGTGAAACGCACGGGCGGCACATTGAGCGGCGCGAGCGTGCGCCGTTGTTTTTCGGAAAGATATGGCTCCTCCCACACGATCTCGCCTGCGTCGCCGCCCACATCCGTGCGGCACAGCTCCACGTCGTCGAGCCCCAGCTGCGCCAGGCGCGCGAGCACGGCGGAAACGCGATCGGTGGGCACGTGAACCTGCACATCGCGCACGCGCCACACCGGATTGCGGTCGAGTCCGAAGACGAGCGCCGCGGTCTCGATGAGCTGGGTGTTGTCGCGTTGCGCGCCCCGCAGCACCAACGCCGCGACACGTTCTCCCGCAAGATTGTCGAACGCCTCATGGATATACGGCCAGTCCCGCTCCATGCCTCGCCGCAACATCAAGGCCCGTCGTTGGGCATAGAACGGCGTGAGCGAGGACCAGTCCTCGCCCGCTATCACCAGCACATCGTCGCGTTCCGTCGTGTAGCGCAACGCCTCGCAGAGATCGCTCGAGCCGCGGGGATCCTCGATCTGTTGCGGCCGGTGCACGCGCACGTAGGTCTGCATCTGCAACGCGAGCGCGAGCCCCACCACCGCCCACGCCCGCCAACGCGGCCACGGACTCGCCATGAGGCCCGAGAAAACAAGTCCCGCAGCGACCATCGGCAGCACCGCCACCGCGGTGAAATAGTACTCGTGCCAGGCGTAGAGCACGGGAAACACCGCCGGCGCGAGCAGGAACAAACCCGCGCTCGTCACCGCCCACGCCAATCGCCGGCCGCGGCAGGCGAGCACCGCGATCGCCAGCACCAACGCCATCGTGCCCACCGGCAGGATCTCCGTCGAAATCGTGCGCCAATGCGCCGCCCAGATCGCCGGATCCGACCGATAGCTCCAGTTTCCGAAGTTGTAACCGTGCATCGACGACGAAACGAGGCTCCGCGCGCTCGGGTTCAGCGCCTTCGTGTGGTCGCTGAACAGCAGCCATCCGTAGGTCGCGGCAAACGGCGCCGCCGTGGCCGCCGCGATCCAGCCGCCCAGCCTCACGAGCCCGCGCCACCGCGCCGCTCCCATGTCGGCTCGCCACTCCCGCCACAGCCACCACAGCGCCCAAGCCGCGGCGGGCACAAGATAGACCATGAACGTCGTCACCTTCACCAGGCCCGCACCCACGCCGGCCACGTTTGCGACGATCAGCCAAGCCCAGCTTCGCCGTTCCACCGCGGCGACAAACGCCTGCAGGAACCACAGCGCGAACATCAGCGCCATCGTCTCGATCAGGAACGCCCGAGCGTAGAAGATCAGCAGTGGACATGTGAGCACCATTCCGAGCACCGCCGCGCGCGCCGGCCATTCGGTGCCGAGTCGTTTCAACAACAGCCACACGGCCGGCAGCCCGAGGAAAAAACACACTGCGCTCACCAGCCGCCCGCACTTGATCAGCGAGAGTCCGGTGGTGTCGCTCACCACGGCGACGGTCCATTGGTAGAGGGGAAACTCGAACGGAATCGACCACGGCTTGCCGAGCACCGGCGTGGGGTACGCGAGCGAGAAGTTGTGCTCCCGCTGCACGAACAGCGCGGTGATCGCGGTCTGCGTCTGGCGGAAGCCGTTGCCGGGCAGGGCGCGACTGCGCCAACCGCTCGCCACGCCCCAAACGGAAAACGCGATCAATGCGCACAACAGGGCGACGACGAAAACGCGTTCGCCCCGGCCGGGGTTGGGTTGGCCTTCCATCTCCATGTGGGGAAGCCCAAAGAAGAGAACGGCGCCGCACCTTGCCAATCCAGTTTTCTCGATCCGCCCAGCCTTGCGCACGCAGTCGAGCGTCGAGCGGTCGAGCGACGCGGACAGGAATTCGGCAGCGCCGCTGGTCACGCGAGCCGCGCTATCCCCGCGCACCGAGCGGCTGGCGCGCGTTCCTCGACGCTCGACTCTCGACCGAATCGTCGGCTCAGGGGTTCGCCGCGCGCAAGGTGAGCGGGCCGAGCGCGGCCCAGTCGTACGCCCAGTTCCCGCTCGGCCCGTCCGTCGTTTCGACGAGCAACTCCGCGCCCTCCGCCAGTTCGAGATCGAGCACGAGGGACTGCCGACCGCGGTCGGCGGCGTTTCGCGCCGGATCGAGCAAACGCTCGAAAAGCACCCGCCGGCCGCCGTCTCGCCGCTGCTCGATGACGGCGAACTGCACGCCATCGGTCCCTGTGCCGGGTGCCTTGCCCTCATACGCGCCGGGATAGATCAGGTAGCTTGTCTCCAGCCGGCAGCGACGCGTGGGCGGCGCGAACCACAACCGCGTCAACGGATGCATGCTGAAGAAGGCCTCCCCGTTCTCCTCCGCACACGAGTAGTCGAAGGTCGCTTCACTCCGCCGTGGCTCCGGCGTGAACCCACGGAAGTTCCGCCGAAGCATCGGTGGGAGTTCCGCCACATCCACGACGCGGCCCTTCAGCGATCTGTCCTCCGCAGCGGGCGCGGCGGCTAGTCGCAACGACGCGATCGGCATGGTGCGCACGAGTTCGAGCGCCGTGGGCCACACGCCAGCCGGCACGTACACGTCGTCCTCGCCGAGTTCGCAGAGCGGCCGCGGCTCGAGGCCGAACCGCGCCGTCGTGGCTTCGATGAAGGCGCGATTCGCGCGTTGCGCGCCGTTCACGATCAGGGCGCCGATCCGCTCGCCGTCGAGCGCCACATAGCTCCGGTCCACAAGCGGCCGGTTGTCCATGCTGCCGCCATGGAACATCAGCGCCCGCCGCTGCGCGTGGTACGGAACCATCGCGCTCCAGTCGTAGCCGGACACGATCAGCACGTCGTTCTCGTCCGTGATCGTGCGCAGGATCTGCGTGAGATGACTGCCGGGCGGTATCGGTTGCGCCTGCGTTTCCGCATAACCCGTCCAATAGCTCCGCGCCTGCAGCATTGGGATCGCGACCAACAATGCTCCACCGGCCCAACGCCAACGCGGCCGCTCGAGCAACGCCCCGATCGCCAGCGCCAACGCGGCCGCGAGGAAGCTCGCGTTGGCCATGAAATAATAGTCGTGGACCTTGTAGAGCACCGGGAAGACCAGCAGCGGCGCCGCAAACACCGCCGCGGCGCCGAGTGGCAGCGCCCGTCGCCCGCACGCCAGCAGCAGCGCGATCACACCCGACGCCAGCACCACCGGTCCCGCGACGCCGTGCAGGATGTTCGCCCCCTGCCCGAGCCACAGCGCCGGATCAATCCGCTCCGCCCACGTGCCCAGGTTGAAATCCCGCAGGTTCACCGACACCGCAAACTGCGCCGCCGGATTCCGCGCCTTCACCGCATCCGCAAACCGCACCCACGCCACGCTCGCCGCGACCGGCACGGCGACGAGGCCCACCGCGCGTCCGCAGATCCCTAGCACGGCGCACCAGCGCGCCCGCGCCTCGGGCTGTCGCCGGCACTGCCGGATTACGAGCGCCAGCGCCCAAACCGCCGCAGGCAGCAGCACGACGGCAAACGTCGTCACCTTCACCAGTCCCGCGCCGATGCCAGCGAGGTTCGCCGCCACGCCCCACCACACGTTGCGTTCCTGCAACGCCCGGCCGAAAGCGGCCAGAAACCACAGCGAGAACAGCAGCGCCATCGTCTCGATCAGGAACGCGCGCGCATAGAAGACGTGGACCGGACACAACAGCACGAACCCGAGCACCAGCCACCGCCGCGCCCCTTCCACGCCTAGTTGCCCGAGGAGGAGCCAGATCGCCGGCAGCCCCAGGTAGAAACAGGCTGCGCTCACCCATCGCGCCGCGGTGACTAGCGGCAGTCCCATCGCGTCGGCAACCGCGACCACCGTCCATTGGTAGAGCGGAAACTCGAACGGCACCGACCACGGTTTGCCGAGGACCGGTGTGGGATACTCGAGCGAAAAGTTGTGCTCCTTTTGAATGAAATAGGCGGACACCGCCGTCTGCGCTTGGCGGAACTCGTGGCCCGGCAGATTCTGGTTCGTCCAGCCGCGCGTGATCGCCCACAGGTGCAGTCCGAGGATCAGCAGAAACCAGCCCACGGCCCACCATCCGCGCGGCACCCCTGGCAACTGCGGTTCGGCGGAGGTTTCGGGCGTCGTCATCGAGTGTTGGTGTCGCGGCTTGTCGCATGACAGTGCGGTCGCGCACCAGCGTGCCAACAGGGAAGTCGCGCGCGCGTTCCCCGGGGCAGCCTAAGAATCTTTACTGCCGTCGCGCCGCGCCGGTAAGACCTTGCCGCTCCGACATGTCCGCACCGGCTCCGACCGTCACCTTCAGCATCGACCAACCCGCCGACTGGCGCCTCACCGCGCCGACGTTGGAAATCGCCGGCTGGCTGTACCCGGAGACCGAAGCCGCCTGCCTCGACATCCGCGCCCGCGTCGACAAACGCGTTTTCCTCGGTCTCTACGGCCTCGACCGCGACGATCTCTCAGCACGTTTCCCGGGAAACATGGCCGCCCGCCGCAGCGGTTTCCGCATCGCCGCCCACGTCTGGACCGGCGCGCGTACGGTCGCGCTCGACTGGCAGGACGCCGCCGGCGAGTGGCATGAGTTTTTCCGCGCCACGCTCGATCTCGCCGCTCTGCCGACCACCGCACGGCAGCCGAAGATCCTGAAAACGGCGTACATCTACGAGACGCTCGACCACCTCTACCGCGCCTGCCACAGCGCGTCGTTCTTCACGATGTGTCGCGCAGCAGATCGCATGTTGCGCGAAGTCCTCGTCTTCACGACCGAAGTGCCGCGCGGCGATGGCTTCCACGGTTTCATCGAGAACCCCGGCTACTGGCTCCAGGCGCAGTACGATAAGTTCCGCGTCACCGGCTGGACCTTCGGCATCGGGTTCGACATCGCCCGCCTCCACGCCACCACCGGCGTCGGCGCCGGCAACCGCCTCATCTACCCGAAGGAGCGGCAGGATGTCGCCGACGGCCACCCCGAGCACGCCAACGCCCTGCGCGCCGGCTTCTACGGCCTCGTCGATGTGCGCGCCGATCTCCCCGGCCCCGCGCACCTCCGCATCTACGCCGACCAGCCCGACGGCCGCCGTCTGCTCGTCTTCTCGCGCCGCATGTTCCTCGACAAGCGCGACGAGCACAGCGGCCCCGTGCCGGTCTTCCGTCCGTGGAAATTTTGGCTCTGCAAACTCGCGTTGCTGCGCGGCGCCTACCTCGGCCGCTTCAAGCTCCAAGACTGGAAGTATCCGTTTTCTGAGATCAACCGCCTCCGCGCCGACCTCGACCGCAACCTCGGCCGCACGGTCGGCGCGCCGCCGCCGCCCGCCGTCGTCGTCCGCCGCAGCCAACAGGATCCCTACTCGCGCTGGGTCTGGCACAACCGCCCCACGCCACGCCTGCTCGCCGCGCTCGGCACCGACGCCGCGCAAACCGTCACCGCCGGCGGCCCGCTGATCAGCCTGCTCGTCCCGGCCTACAACACGCCGGAGAACTACCTCCGCCAGCTCCTCGATTGCCTGCGCGCGCAGCTCTACCCGCGCTGGGAACTCTGCATCGCCGACGACGCCTCGCCCAAGCCGCACGTGCGCGCGATCCTTGAGGAGGCGGCCAAAGCCGACCCGCGCATCCGCCCCGTCTTCCGCAAGGAAAACGGCCACATCTCCCGCGCCACCAACTCCGCGCTCGAGATCGCCACTGGCGAATTCGTCGCCCTGCTCGACCACGACGATCTCCTCCCGCCCGACGCCCTCCTGCACGTCGCCCAGGCGATCCTCGCGCACCCGACTGCTGGATACCTCTACACCGACGAGGACAAGATCGACGACACCGGCCGCCGCTTCGACCCGCAGTTCAAGGGCGACTGGTCGCCGGAGATGGCGATCACGCACAACTACACGCACCACCTCACCGTCATCCGCCGCAGCGTCGTGAACGACGTCGGCGGCCTCCGCCCCGAATTCAACGGCGCGCAGGACATCGACCTCTTCCTCCGCTGCTTCGAGCGGATCGCGCACGCCGACGTCGTCCACGTCCCCTTCGTCTGCTACCACTGGCGCGCCCACGCCGAGAGCACCGCCTCCCGCGGCGACCAGAAGGGCTACCTCTTCGACGCCGCACGCCGCGCCATCGCCGAGGCTTGCCAACGCCGCGGCCTGCGCGCCGAACCGATGTTGCCCGAGTGGGCCACGCGCTACGCGTGCTGTCTGCACCAACTCCGCTGGGAACCGGCGATCCTGCGCGAGAATCCCGTCACCATCGTCATCCCGACGAAGAACCGCGGCGAACTCCTCGAGCGCTGCCTCGACTCGCTCGCGCGCACCACGCCGGGCGAAAGCGTGAAGGTGATCGTGGTGAACGACGGCTCCGACGAGCCCGCCACGCTCGACCTGCTCCGCTCGCTCCCCGCGCGCGCCGACCTGCGCTGTTCCGTGCTCGATCTCCCGGCCGATCCCGCGGGCTTCAACTACTCGCGCCTCGTCAACGCCGGCTCCGCCCGCGCCGACACTCCGCTGCTCCTCCACCTCAACAACGACGTCGAAGCGCTCCGCCCCGGCTGGCTCGAGGAACTCGCCGGCTGGCTCACGATCCCCGGCGTCGGTGTCGTCGGCGCGAAGTTGCTTTATCCCGACAGTACGATCAACCACGCCGGCATCGGCCTGAGCCGCCACGACCGCCTCCCGCACACGCTCTTCGAGCGCGAACCTTCCGAGGACCTCGGGCTGCTGTTCCTCCCACACGCTGCGCGCAACGTCGCCGCTGTCACCGGCGCCTGCCTGCTCACCCGCACCGCGCTCTACCGCGAGCTCGGTGGCTTCGACGAGACGGACTTCCGCGTCGCCTACAACGACGTCGACTTCTGCCTCCGCGCCTGGGAACGCGGCCAGCGCGCCGTCGTCACGCCGCAAGCCGTGCTGCAGCACGTCGGCAGCGCCTCCCGCGGTCGCGAGTACACCGAAAAGGAACACCTCGCCTTCGTCGCGCGCCACGGCGCTTACCGCGATCCGTTCCTCAGCGACACCTACGACTTCCCGCCCGCCGTCCCGCACCTCAATCCCTACCACTACCGCTACGCCGACACCGCGCGCCCCCTGCGGATGCTCTTTGTGACGCACAATTTGAAGTTCGAAGGCGCGCCGATCCTTCTCTTTGAGCAGGCCCGTCACCACGCGACCGTGGCCGGTGTGAGCGCCCGCGTCGTCTCGCCGGAAGACGGCCCGCTGCGCGCCCGCTACGAGGCGCTCGGAATCCCCGTCGAAATCTGGGACACCTCCGCCATCCTCACCGCGACCGACGCCGCGCAGTGCGATGCCGCCATCGCCGCGATCGCCGCCGCGCACCCGCTGCCCGACATCGACCTCGTCGTCGGCAACACCGTGCTCACTTTCTGGACTGTTCCCTTCGCCGCGCGGCTCAACAAACCCTCGCTGCTCTACATCTACGAGAGCTGTACGCTCGACAAGCTCTTCGCCCGCGCCGGTCTGCCCGCGCGCTTGCGCGAGCCCGCCGAGGCCGCCCTACGCGACGCCACCCGCGTCTGCTTCGCCGCCCGCGCCACCGAGGCGGTTTTCCAGGAACAGAACCACCACGACAACTTCCGCCACGTGCCGAGCGCGGTGGACGTGTCGCGCATCGAACAATTCGTCGCCACCTCCGATCGCGCCGCGCTCCGCCGCAAACACGGCATCCCGCCCGACGTGCCGCTGGTCATTAACGTCGGCTCCGTCTGCGAGCGCAAAGGCCAGCACATCTACCTCCGCGGCATCGACCGCCTGCGCAAGGAGTGGCCCACGGCGTTCCCCGGCAAACCGTTCCCGCTCTTCCTCATCATCGGCGCCCGCGAGGGGCTCTACCTCGAGAGCATCCAGCAGGATATCGCACTCCTCGGCCTCGACGAAGTGCGCGTGCTCCCCGAGCGCGGCGACATCGACGACTTCTTCCGCATGGCCGATCTCCTCGTCTGCACCAGCTTCGAGGAGTCGTTCCCGCGCGTGCTGCTCGAGGCGATGGCCTTCGGTGTCTGCATCGTGAGCACAGATGTCTTCGGCATCCCCGAGATGCTCGTCGCCAACGACGAGGCGCACCTCATCCCCGCCGGCGACCCGGCGAAACTCTCCGCCGCTCTAGCGACGGCGCTCGGCGAGCACTTCGCCGGCGACGACTGGATGGTCTCGATGGCCCGCGCCCGCGTGCACCGGCATTTCGACACCACCAAACTCCTCCCGCAGCACCTCGCCCTCTGCCGCGAAGCCGCGCTCGGCTGATCGTCCCCCATCTCGATGATCGAGACACCGCACGCCTTCTTCCACCTCGACGCTCCCGCAGCCGGCGAAACTCCGCCCGCCGGCCGCACCATCCTCCGCGGCTGGCTCGTCGCCAAACAGGGGAAACACTTCGTCGACCTCCGCGCTCGCATCGGCAATCGTGCCTTCCCGGGCATCTACGGCCTGCCGCGTCCCGACCTCGCCGAGTTCTTCAAGGCCCGCGGACCGCGTCTGCTCGCCGCCTTCGAGCAACCCGTCGTCCTCGCGACCGGCGCCAACGCGATCGTCTTCGAGGCGTGCACGCTCGCGGGCGAATGGCTCGCCGTCCACACCCTCGCGCTTACCGCCGGACCGTCGCCCGCCACCCCGGCGACACCGGCTCAACACGCGCCGCTGCGCGCCGTGGAATTCGCCCGCGCGCTCCACCTGCTCCTTCGCCGCGCGGCCGGCGAGCACCAGCCCGATTGGGCCACACTCGCCACGGAGATCGCCGTCGCGCTGCCGCACCCGTCCACCGCGCGGTTCGCCCATGCGCCGTTCCACGGCCACTTCGACGAACCCGCCGCGCTCGCCCGCGGCGCCTACGGTCGCGTGAACCTCATCGGCTGGCTTTTCCACGAGACCGAGCCGATCCGCCGCGTCTTCGCCACCTTCGACCTGCAGACCGTGCAGGAGTTGCAACCAGCCGGCGACTACGCGGGCGTGCCCGCACGCTTCCCGCAGTTCGCCCACGCGGCGAACTGCCGCTGGAAAGGCTTCGTCGATGCGCCCGCGCAACTCCCGCAACCGCGCACGCTCCGCCTCTACGCCGAGCTGGCCGACGGCTCGTGGCACCTCTGCAACGTCCAGCACACGCTGCTCTGGGACGTGGAGACGGAAAAGCGCGGCTACCCGCGTTTCTCCCGCACGGCGTTTCTCTCCGCCGTCTGGGCGTTGCATGCCGCGCTGCGCCGCCGCGGCACGCCGACAGAGCGCCTGCGCGCGCTCCTGCCCGAGCTGCGTCCCGTGTGGAACGCCTTCCGCACCCTCGCGCCCCGCCGGGGCCCGTCGATGGGAGGCCTCTCCGGCGAGCTCTACGCGACCGACCCCGCCAAAGCCGAACTGCGCCGCTTGCTGCTCGTCACCCACAACCTCAATCTCGAGGGCGCGCCGCTCTTTCTCGCCGAGTTCGCAGCCCACTGCCGCCGCGCGGGGCGGGCGGAGATCACCGTCGTCTCCGGGAGCGAGGGTCCGCTGCGCCGCCGCTACGAACAACTCGGCGCCTCGGTGAAGATCGTCGACCTCGCGCCGCTCGCGCACTCCACGACTCCGGCGGCCCAGCGCAACGCACTCCGCCGACTCGTCCGTGAGATCGATTTCGCCGCCTGCGATCTGGTCGTGGCCAACACGCTCACGAGCTACTGGGCGATCCACGCCGCGCGCGCCGCCCACCGGCCGTCGCTCTTTTACATCCACGAAAGCACCACGCCGGCCGCCTTCTTCCACGACCGCTCGCCCGCCGCGCTGCCCGGCATCGAGCAGTCCTTCTCGGTGGCGACACGCGTCTCGTTCCTCACCGCCGCCACGCGCCGCTACTACACCGCGTTCTCCGACGGCGCGAACTACCGCATCACCCCCGGCTGGATCGACCTGCGCTCGCTCGACGCCGTCCGCACCGCGCGCCCGCGCACCGAACTCCGACGTCGCCTCGGCCTCGCGGAGCATGAGAGGCTCGTGATCAACCTCGGCACCGTCTGCGACCGCAAAGGCCAGATCCTCTTCGCCCGCGCCGTCGACCTGCTCTGCCGCCGTTATCCCGCCGCCGAGAAGGTCCGCTTCCTCATGGTCGGCGGCCGCGATACGGATTACGACCGCGACCTCGTCGCCCAACTCGCGACGATCAACCGCCCCAACCTCGCCGTCGCGCCCGAGAGCGAGGATGCCGCGGCGTTCTACGGCGCGGCCGACGTGTTCGTCTGCTCCAGCTTCGAGGAGTCGTTCCCGCGCGTCATCCTCGAGGCGATGGCGTTCTCGTTGCCGATCGTGAGCTCCGCCGTGCACGGCGTGCCCGAAATCGTGCGACACGACGAGGAGGCGGTGCTGGTGCCGCCCGGCGACACCTGGGCGCTCGCCGACGCGCTCGAGCAGGTTCTCGCGCAACCCGCCTGGGCCGCCCAGCTCGGCCAACGCGCTCGCCGCCGGCTCGAGCAGACGTTCACGACCGAGCGCGTCCAGCCGTTTCATTACGCCCTCGCCTGCGAAACCGCCGCCGCGCAGATCTGAACCATGCGTGCAGACTGGCAACACGCCCTCGAAATCCACCCCGCCGACTGGCGTTTCCCCGCCGGCAAATCGTGGGTCGCCGGTTGGCTCGTCTCCCGCTCCGGCCGCGCCCCGGCCGATGTTCGCGCGTGGCTCGACGAGCGCCCCTTCCTCGGCCTCTGCGCGCTGCCGCGCCCCGATGTGCAACAGTCCGTCGCCGGCCAAGCCGACGCCCCCGCGGCCGGGTTCTCGTTTCTCCTCGAGCCACACCGCAGCGCGCGCCGACTTCGCCTCGAGGTCTGCGATCTTTCCGGCGAGTGGGAGGAGTTCGCCGCGCTCGAC
>DATGXA010000263.1:0-6340 GCA_035299125.1 Opitutaceae bacterium | reverse complement strand
GATCGCCATCGACAACCGCCCCGTCGCGTCGCTCGCCGAACTCCGCACCGCCACGACCGAGCTGCTCGCCGATCCGGCCAAGGGCCGCGATGTGCTCGTCGCGCTTCGCCGCGACGGCGGCCTGATCAACGCCGTCGTCGATCTCCGGATCGGCGACTCCCAGCGGCCCACCCCGCAAGCCCGACGCGCGTGGATCGGCGTGAACGTGCAGCCGCTCACCACCAAGCTCGCGAACCGGCTCGGCGTGAAGGCCGACTCCGGCGTACGTGTCACGCAAGTGCACGCCGGCACACGTGCCGCTGCCGCGGATCTGCGCGTGGGCGATGTGATCCTCAAGATCGACGACGAGATCGTTTCGGCCCGCCGGGCGGAAGACCTCGACGCCTTCGCGCGCCAAGTCCGTCGTTACCGCGTCGACTCCGAGGTGCAGCTCTTCCTCTGGCGCGACGGCACGCTTCTGAAACTGCCGGTCACGCTCGAACGCCAACCGATTCCCGCCGCGGAACTGGAGAGCTACGAGGACGACGTGCTCGAATTCACAGTACGAGAGCTCGCCTTCGAGGACCGCACCCGGCTCCAGCTCCCGCCGGAACAGCGCGGGTTGATCCTGCAAAACCTGATCGCCGCCGGCTGGGCCGCCCTCGGCGGCTTGCGCAACGACGATCTGTTGCTCGAGGCCGCGGGCCAACCGCTCACCGATGTCGCCGGCTTCCGTAAAGCCCGCGACGAGGCGCTCCGCAGCGGCGCCGAGCGTTGGCTGCTGCGCATCTCACGCAACGGGCGCACCGCTTTCGTCGAAATCGATCTCAAGCCCCTGAAATCATGAAACGTTTCATCTTTTCTCTTCTCGCAGCGCTCGCCGTCGCGCCGCTGCTGCAAACCCGTCTTGCCGCGCTCCCGGCCGCGGAAGCCGAAGCCGGTCGCGCGATCGTCGCGCGCCACGCCGACGCCGTGATCGAAGTCGAGCTGGTGGTGGTCGTCCGCGTGTCGGTCGGCGACAAAGCCCAACCGCCCCGTGAGCTGAAACGGGAGATCAACGGCACGGTCATCGCCGCCTCCGGCCTCACCGTCGTGTCGCTCGGCTCGATCGACCCGATGGGCAGCATGCGCCTGCCGCCCAACATGAAGGTCGAGGATCCCGAATACAAGGAGGTCAAACTCCGCCTCGCCGACAACACCGAGATTCCCGCCCGCATCGTGCTCAAGGACGAGGATCTCGACGTGGCATTCATCGCGCCGGAACCCGCCGTGCCCGAGCGCAAGTTCGCCCACGCCGACCTCGCCGCACCCGCGCGCGCGGAGCTGCTCGGCACGTATTTCGACCTCTCACGCGCACAGAAACACCTGCAGCGCACGCCGGCGATCCGCGTCGTCGAGGCGATCGGCATCGTCGAGAAGCCGCGGCAACTGGTGCTGCTCAGCGCGTACTCGCCCGGCTGTCCGGTGTTCGATGCCGAAGGCCGGCTGCTCGGCATCTCCGTGCGCCACATCGCCGAGGGACGCGAAACCGGCCTGATCCTGCTGCCGGCCGCATCGATCGCCGAACTCGCGCCGGCGCCGTGACACGCCACAGCCCGGCGCCGCCACTCGACATTTCGGAAAACACAAAACCGGAGGCGCGACGGCCTCCGGTTTTGTTTTGCGGAAAACCGCCGTCGCTCAGTGGCCCTTGTTTGCCGCGAGCCCGACGACGCCCTCGGTCTTGGAAAGCTTCGCCCAACTGAAACCGTACCAGGCGACGAAGGCGAAGCAGCACAGCGGCACGATGAACGCGCGCGACATGCCGTAGTGATCGCCGACCGCGCCCATCACCTTCGGCAAGATCGCGCCGCCCATGATGGCCATGACGATGTACGCCGAGGCGCGCTTGGCGCGCGGGCCGAGACCATGGATACCGAGAGCGAAGATCGTCGGGAACATGATCGACATGAAGAAATAGCTGCCGAACACGCAGGCGACCGAGAGCCAGCCCAGTTTCAGGAACACAAGCGTGCACATGACGACGTTGAGCACGCCGTAGAGCGCGAGGATCTTGTGCGCCGCGTATTTTCGCAGAATCGCCGCGCCGCTGAAGCGGCCGATGAGGAAGAAGAAGAAGCCGAGCGAAGCGAGCGTCGCCGCGCCGCCATCGGTTATGTGGCGAACTCCATCTGCACCCACCGCGGTGATCTTCGCGACAGCCCACGAATCCCACGCGGCCGGGATCACCGGCACCTGCGACGTCATGTAGTTGATGAAGAAGCTGAAGATGCCCGACTGCGCGGCGACGTAGAGGAACTGCGCAGCGACCGCCAAGACGAAGTGCGGCTGGCCCCAGATCGAGCGCTTGCGGGCCGTCTCGTCGTCGTCGCCTCCGAGCTGGTAGTCGTCGCGTGTCCGGATGTCGGGCACTTTGGCGAAGAAGAAGATGACGGCGAGCACCAGCACGACGACCGCTACCGCGGCGTAGGGAATCCAAAGTGTCTGCGCGCCGGTCTTCTCGCCGGCGTCGTTGACGGAATAGAAGAACATGCTCCCCGCGATCGGTCCGAAGATCCAGCCGATGCCGTTGCAGGATTGCGCGAGGTTGATGCGCGTCGCGGCCGATTCACGCGGTCCGAGCACCGTCGTGTACGGATTCGCGATCGTCTCGAGGAATGTGAGGCCCGCGGCGATCACGCACACGCCGACGAGAAACGCCCAGAACTGCGCGATGTGCGTCGCGGGGATGAACCAGAATCCGCCGACGGCCACCATCAACAAGCCGGCGATGATGCCGCCCTTGTAGCCGAGTCTCGTCGCGAGCCAACCGGCGGGCAGCGCCATCAGGAAATAACCGAGGTAATGTGCGAACTGTACCCAAGCCGACTGCGCGAGCGTGAGGTGCAGTTCGTCCTGAAAGTGTTTGTCCATCACGTCGATCATCCCGTTGCAGAAGCCCCACAGCAGGAAGAGCGACGAGACGAGGATGAACGTGACGACGAGGTTCTGGCCGTCCGCGAGGCGGAACATGCCGGTGGGTTTCAGCAGGGCGTCTGCCGAGCCGGGCGCGCCGGACTTTTTTTCAACCGGAGGGGTCATGGGTGTTTAGGGTAGAATCCGAAAGCTGACGCGGTTCTGCCACGAACCGGGGGGTATTCCTTTTCGTGGCAGAACCGCTGAGCGAGTGGCCGGAGCGACTCGCTCGGGAGAGAAAGGCAGCGCCACTGCACCGCGGCAAGTCCCGCGACAAACGAGCGGCGCGAGACGACTAGAACTTCGAGCCATCGGCCTTGGTGCCGCAGAGCGCGACTTCGAGACCGAGTTCGCGTGCGAGGGCGGCCTTCGCGTAGAGCGCGAGGTCGGCATCGCGGGCGGAGTTGGCGTAGGCGACCTGGATGTGGTTGGCCTTGTGCCGCGCCATCATCTGGTCGCGCGTCACGCCGTAGGTCACCGCGTGCATGATCGGCCACTCGACCGTGGTCTCCTTCCAACGGCGCTCGGTCTCCTCGGGCGGGAGCGCGATCACCTTGGCGCGGCCGAGGTCCATCTTGAGTTTGCCCTTCTCCATGAACACACGGCTCCAGACGATCTCGCCGGGCTTGGCGATGCCGCGCAGCGTGCCGCCACCAAGTCGGAAATACATCGACGGCTGCCGCAGCGAATCCGAGCCGGCCCAGCCGTCGACGTGGTGATCGGCGGGCGCGCTGCCGGAGATGAGGAAAACCCAAACGTAATCCTGTGTCGTGCCGCTCTTGTCCCAGTCGCCCCAACGCAGGTCGTGGAGCGTCGTCGCGACGGGTTGCCCAAGCGCCTGGTGCACGCGATTCGTGAGCAGGCCGTCGAGACCGAAGCACTCGTCGACTTCATTGAAGTGCGGGATCGGCTGGCCCTCGCGGATGACCGTGCCGTCGGCACGTTTCACCGGCGGGCGCTCGGTGGAATTGAGCGTGCCCTCGACGAGATCGGAGGCGGGCAACAGGTCCTTGAGACCTTGCTGGTACTGGATGCCGATCGTCTCGCAGCCGAACTCGTCGGCGATGCGCACCGCGGCGATGTACGTCTTGCACTGCCAGAGCACCTGCGACTCGGTGAGCTCGGTCGCCTCGTCGGTGCCGAAGTGAAACTTCAGCCCCTTCGCCTTGTACCACGCGAAGACTTCGCGCGCCTCGGCGTCGCTCACCTGCGTGGCGCCATAGTAGAGCGCCGATTGCGAGAGGCGCTCCTTGTAGACGCCGGTCGGGAAGAGCAGCTCGTCGGGGATGATGGCGTTGTACATGCCCATGCAGCCCTCGTCGAACACGCCGAGGATCGCCTTCCGGCGGCGGAGATCGGCGGCGACTCGCTTCGCGGCGGCGGCGGCCTTCGGCGGCACGGTGCAACGCGCGAGCGGTGTCACGTGCTTGGTCGCATGCTTCACCTCGCCGGTCTTCAACCACGTTTTCAGCCCCTCGAGAAAGACCGCGTCCGTGAAGTCCTCGCTCCAGAGCGTCGAGTACTTCACTCCGGCCTTCGTGAGCGAGCCGTTGAGGTTGAGCATGCCCACCAGGCCGGGCCACGTGCCCGACCAATTCGCCACGGTGAGAATCGGCGCGCGATGCGAGACGAGTCCGGGGAGAAGATGGTGCGAGTACTGCCAGACCGACTCGGCGACGATGAGTGGCGTGTCGGGATCGATGGTGGCGAACACCGCCATGCCCTCCTTCTGCGAACCGATGAAGCCGTGGCCCTCGCGCTCCTTGAACGGATGCGCGCGCACGAGGTTGTAACCGGCCGCCGCGATGGCGGATGCGAGCTGCTTCTCCATCGTGGCCTGGGCGGGCCAACACTTCTGGTTCGCGGAGAGGCGCAGGTCGCCGTTGGCGACGAGCAGGATGGTTTTCGGAGATTTTTTCTTCATGGGGTAAGGAGCGAATGTTGGAAAAACCGTCGGCCGACGCTCGCGTGCGGGGGATCAGTCGACGTGGAACACTTCCTCCATGCGCGCCCACCATTCGCCCGGCGCGCGGTCCGGGAACGGGTCCTGCATCGGCTCCATCAACGCCCACCAACGCTGCGTGGCCGGATCGGCGGCCATTTTCGCCATGTCGGCGGCGAAATCGTCGCCCCAGTACTCGAAGTAGCTGTAGAGGACAAAGTCCCGGTGGTAGATCGAGTAGTTGCGGATGCCGCAGCGGGCGATCGTCGCGAGCACCTCGGGCCACACGGCCGCGTGGTAGCGTTTGTACTCCTCAAAACGTTCCGGGCGCACGCGCAGGACCATGCCGTAGCGGGCCGGTTTCTTCTCGGGGGTCGCATTCATCGGGGTGGAAGCAGGTCCGGCCATGATGCCGATTCTAGGCGAGTTCACCACTTCCGGCCGATGGAGATAGATGGCGAAAGGATGGATATTCTTGCCCGCTCGAGACCCGCCGCTGCAATCGCCCGCATGCGCTCGCCACCCCTGCTCACGCCCCGCAAGGCGGTGCTGTCCACCCAAGTCTCCGCCTCGCGCTACTTCTTCCTGGCACTCGGCGAGGCGCGCAGCGCTGGCGTGCTTCCGGCCTACGGCGGCTTCGAGCAATGCGATCCGGACTACCTCGTGCAGCGCGACCAGATCGAGTTCACCACGCTCGAGCTCGTCGTCGCCGGCGAGGGCACGGTCGTGCACAACGGCGCGGCCTCTCCCCTGCGCGCCGGCACGGTGTTCCACTACGACCGGACCACCCGACTCGAAATCCGCACCGATCCCCAGCGGCCGATGGCGAAATACTTCCTCTGCCTCACCGGGGGCCGGGCGGCGCGCCGTGTGCGCGAGGCCGGCATCACCACCGGGGCGGTCGTGCAGACCGCGATGTTTCCCGAGTTGCAGGCGGTATTCGATGATTTGATCCGCGAGGGCCAACACCATCGCGCGAGCACCGGCAGGATCTGCAGCGCGCTCGTCGAGGTGTTGCTGCTCAAACTCGAGGAACTCGCCGCGCTCGCCGGCTCCACGGGCCGGGTCGACGAGGAGACGTTTCTCCGCTGCAAGGGCGTGATCGAAGCCGGGGCGGCGAAGTTCGCCACGCTGGGCGAGATCGCCAAGGCCGTCGGCGTGGAGGCGTCGCGCCTGTGCCGTCTTTTCCGCCGGCATCAAGGCATCAGCCCCTATCAATATCTCCTACGCCGGAAGATGGCGCTCGCGGCGGAGTTGCTCCTCGACCCGCAGGTGCTCGTGAAGGAGGCCGCCGCCCACGTCGGGTTCCGCGACCCGTACCATTTCTCGCGCTGCTTCAAGAGCGTGCACCGCGTCGCCCCGCGCGAGTTCCAGCGCTCGCTTCGCACGCGTTGATCGCCACGCTCCCCGCGATGCACCACGCCCCCGGCTCCGGGCCTCCCGTTTTCGCCGATTCCGCCGGTC
>DATGXA010000262.1:0-23525 GCA_035299125.1 Opitutaceae bacterium | reverse complement strand
CTCGCTGGTGAAGGCGTGAAGCCTGCGCCGGAATGCGTGTCCGTCCGCGGCTCGACTGGATCGTTATGGTCGAGAAGCCGGCCGGGTCGCGCGGCGTGGTGCGGAAAGAAAACTGCCGCGCCCCCGTGGCTGGAGGCGCGGCAGCGATGGTGACGAAAAGCTTCTGATCCGCTTACGGGGCTTCGAACTTCCACTGTTGGTTGGCCCCGCCCAAGTAGGACCAGATCTGGACGTTGGCGCCATCGGCAGTGGAGACGCCGCTCACGTCGAGACAGGAACCGGTGGCGTGCGACGGCGTGAGGCGGTAGTAGCCTTCGCTGGTCGCGGTGAGCGTCCACTTCTGGTTGGCCCCTCCGCGGTAGGTCCAAATGTGCACGTTGGTGCCGTTGGTGGTCTTCGCGCCGCTTACGTCGAGGGCTTTGCCGCTCTGGGCGCCGACGATGCTGTATTGATTGTTTCCGAGGTGGGTGATCACCCAGCGTTGGTTCTCACCCCACGCGTAGCTCCACTGTTGCACGTTGCTGCCGTCGGTCCTGCCGAAGCCGCCTACTTCGAGAGCTTTTCCGCTGTGGCGGGCGACGATCTTGTAGATGCCGTTGGCGATGATGCCGCCGCCTCCGGGAGGCGGAAGCGCGGCGCCGCCGGTCACTGCGCGGGTCACGTCGCGATCCACCAAGGTGGAGTTGCTGCGGTTGAACAAGCCGAAGGAGTCGGGATCGGTGCCACCGTCGTCCCAATAGATGGGCTTGAGGCCCTTCGCGTTGGCCTTCTCGACGAGCACTTTGTTCCAATAGGTGCGGGAGGCGAGATGCAGGTTCAGGTCGGCCCCGGTCAGATCGGTATGGCCGGTCCGGCGGATGGCGCCGAATTCGCCCACGATCACGGGGATGCCGCGGCTGATAAATTTGTTCACCATAAGATTGAGCTGCGACTCGACCCAATCCTCTTCGCCCCAGCTCGAGTTGCGATCGGTGCGGGTGGCGTGGTGATAACCGTTGCCCCAGAAATAGGACGCCTTCCCCCAATCCGCATCCACCTTCATCTGCGCGAAAGTGTAGGGGCCGTAGAAGTGCACTTCGACGGCGAGGCGGCCGCTCGTGGAGTCGTTCGGCAGCGTGTTCATCAGCGCGTCGGTCTTCTCGAGGTCGGTGTACGGACCGGAGAGGACGAGCCAGCGATTGGTGTTGTTGCCGCCGGTGGCTCGCACCGCATTCACGAACGTCTGGTAATAGCGCAACAGCGTGGCCATCTGGGTGGCATTTTCGACCGGCGGCTCGTTCGCGCCGGCGAAGAGCAGCCGATTGTCGTAGTTTTTGAACGTGTTCGCGATCTGCGTCCAATAGGTGCGCATCTTCGTGTTCACGGTCTCGCTGTAGCCGTTCGCCAGCGTGCTATCGAGCCAGCCGTTGTCCCAATGGGCGTTGATGATGACGGTCAAGTTCCGGGCGAGGCTCCAGTCGACGAGCTTCTTCACGTCCGCCATGTAGGTGGCGTTGATCTGCATCGTGGACTGGTTCGCGTTGTGGTCCCATGCGCAGGGAATGCGGATCGTGTTGAATCCGGCATCGGCGACGGCGTTGATCATGCTCTGGGGCGGGGCCGTGGGCGTCGTCACCCAAGTGGCCTCCATGGTGTTGCCCAGATTCCAGCCGTAAGTCGGCGAGGGAAGCTGCGCCTGCGCCGCGACGGGCAGAAGTAGCAGGGTGGTGAACAGGCCGAGGATTCGGCTCAGGAGACTCAGGCTCCGCGGCGAGCCTGGTTGTTGTGGTGGTATGCCTCGGTCCACGAGGCGGGGTGCGATGATGGTCATGGCTTGGTGGGTCTCGCGTTGTCGGCGAGTAGGTGTGGGGCGGGCGTGGGGGGCCGCTCCATCAGTGTGGTTGCGGTTATGGTACACCGGCGGCCGGTGTTGGGGAACTCGTGGGGGCGAACTCCCGGGGTCGAGGGCGGGAATGCCGAACGTCGTGGGCGGGCGGAAGCGGCACGCGCGACTCGATCCGAACTGACGGTGGGACTGGGGTCTTTGTGTCTTGGGGGACTAGGTCGGGTAACCGGTGTCTTTTACCATGAATCCGGTTGATGCGCCCGTCACGAAAACGCGGGACAAGCCGTGGAAACCGCCTCTCTTCGAGTGAGCACGGACGATTGCCGGGACAGTCCTGCCCGCCGATTCACAGCGCAGTGGCGCTGCGTTCACGCGCTTCGCGGCACTCTAGAGGAACCGGACCGCGACGGGCTTGCCGTGGAAATCTCCAAGCCGCTGAGCCCGGATCTCGATCACGCGTCCCGCGGTCGCCGCCAACGGCGCGCGGGGACTCACCTCGAGCACGAGCTGCTTCGCCATTTCCCGCTTCTTCCATGTTCCGGCCACGCGGCCACGCACGACGAGTGTGGGCCGGAACACGCCATTGCCGCCCGGGCAGACTTCGTCTGCAAACGCGTCGTCGAGTGCGGCCGTGCGATCCTGGAAACCGAGCAGGTGTTCATCGAAAGAGGGAAGCAGCTCCGCGGGAGAAAGCGCGGGAGGAGGTGTCTCATCCGCGGTTGCCCAATACTCGGTGCCGTCGATGTCTTCCCGAGCAAGCGCCAAGCCCGCGGCCGCGATGGCGACGCGCACCTCCCCCAGCGGCAGACCGGACCACCAGGCGAGATCGCGGGCGGTGGCGGGGCCGTGCGACCGGAAATAGCGCCGGGCGAGTTCCGCGAGCGCGGCTTCCCGGTTGAGCGTTGTCGCGGTCGTGATCCATTCGTCGCGCAGGGCAAACGTCGCCTCGCGGTCTTCGGGCACCGCGCCGCACAACAGGCCCTCGTTGCCGAAACGTCGCAGGAGGTGATTGGCGCATTGTTCTTCGGTGCGGCACCCGGCCTCGGCGAGTCGCCGGATCAGATCCGGCCGCGGCAGCACGCGCCCGCCAGCGAGCGCCTTTTCCACCACGGCTCGGGCGCGTCGCACCTCCGCCTCCGAGAAACCGAGCTCCTCGGACCGACGGCGGATCGCCGGCAGTTGCCGTGCGGCCAAAAGGTCCTGCATCCAACGCACGTCCGCGGCTGGTGCGAGGTGCCAAGTGCCGCGCATCGTCCAGGTGCGCACGATTTCCCGCTCGGCGAGCGCCCGCTCGACGCTGGCCCGGGTGGCGTCGCGGGTGCGCACACCCACGGCCCAGAGGCAGTTCTCGTAGTCCTGGGCCTGTAGCGCGCCCACCCAGCGCACGACGTCCAGCACCGAGTCCCGACGGGAATCGTCGTGCAGGAGCAGCGCGTGCATGCGGCGGACCAGCAGCGAAGCGGTGGCCATGGTGCGGAGCGGTGTAGCGGTGCCCGCGAAGCCGGCAAACTTTCACGGACTTTCCTCAGCGCCGCGAGCGCGTCTCGCCGCTTCGGCCCCGCTCCGCGGTTGACGGTCGCCTCTCCGCCTGCGCGCGGGCGCGGGCCGCGTCACTCGCGGGAGATGATCGATTGGCCGAGGTTGCGCAGGCTGGAGAAAAGCCCGCGGCGCGGCTCGGCGGCGGGCGCAGGCGATGACGGCGGCGGCGCGGGCTCGACGGGGGACGGCGGAGCGTTGCGCGCCTCGATCGTGGCAAACAGATGCTGCTCGAGCGCCGGAAGTTTTGCGTGGTCGAACGCGTGCGCGATCGTGCGGAAATAGTCGCCTGTGGCCGTGTTGCCGGTGGCGCGGTGCTGTGTCGTGGCGTGGTTGACCTCGTCCGACTGCAGGTAGTCGTCCAGCGCAGGCACGGTCGCGCCGCCGATCTGTTTCAGAAGAGAAAAGAACAGCCGTGTGTCCTCGAACCCGATCACGCCTTGGGTGCGGAGGGTGAGCACGGAGATCTCGAACGAGAGCGCCTCGAGATGAGCGGAGGGCGCGAAGGCACGGCAGGAGCGTGCGAATACGTGCCGGAGCGCGCCCGGCAACGTTTTGGGCGGCTGCGGCTGGTCGCCTATGGCGCGGGCGAACCAGCCTACGATCTCCGCGACCGGACCGTGCTCGGTGAGGCGTTCGAGCGTGTGGAGTTCGTCCGCGGGAAAGGCGGTGGAGGCGCTCTCCGGCCGGAATGTGAGCACGTGGCGGAGCTGGAAAGGGTCGATGAGATGCGCGACCGGATTGCGATCGCGCGCGGTGGCCTCCTCGCAATGGGAGAGGAGGTGCTCGAGACGCACCTCGGGGAGGAGGAGGGCGAAACGTTTCAGCACGGCCATCGCGCGATGCACTTCCGATTCCTGCACCAGGCGACGCTGCGCGGGTGGGATGGCGGCGTCGGCGATCTCGTGCAGGGCGTGCAGGAGCAGGCCGAGATTGGTGCGCTCGATCTGTTCGCGTTGCTGCGCCTCGCGGTCCTTGATGGCGGCCGTGCGGTCGCGGCGCGTCACGACTGCATGGATGATCGAGGCGGAGTCCGGCCGGTAATTCGCCTCGCGGGAGGGGGCATGCGGATGGTGGTGCTCGTCGGGGGCCGGTGGCATCGGATGGTGGGGCCGGAGGTGGTAGTGGGCGAGCGACTGTGTAGTGGATCTTTTCGGCACGTCAGCCGGAAAGGAGCGCGATTTCCCAGGAAAACGAGTTTCCGACCGACATGCTCAGCGGCCGGAGCGCGGAGGCCGCGACGGCCACGCAGCCATGGCGGGGCGAGGCCGGGCCGCGCGGCGCACGTTTTTCTCGCCCCGCCGCGGCGCCCCTGCCAATCGTCACGCGATGGCCAGCATCGGAAAACTCGCGGAACGTCGCACGGTCGACATGCGCCTCCTGGGCGAATGGGTCGAGGCGGGCAGCCGTGTGTGCGAGCTCGGCTGCGGCCGCGGTGTGCTGCTCGAATACCTCGTGCACACGCGCAAGGTGTTCGCGGTCGGCGTCGATCTCGATGTGGAGAAGATCGCGGCCTGCGTGAAGCGCGGGGTGACCGCCTACCAGGGCGACATGACGGCGTTCCTGCGCGCGTTGCCCGACGCGTATTTCGACCGAGTCGTTTTCTCCCGCACGATTGAGGAGCTGGCGAATCCGGCCGAGGTGCTGCGAGAGGCGTTGCGCGCGGGGCGCTGTGTGAATGTTGGTTTCGTGAACCACGGTTACTGGAAGAACCGCATCGGCGCGCTGCGCCACGGCGGCAAGTTGCGCAACGAGGTCTACACGACCGACTGGGCCGATACGCGGCCGACGAATCCGCTCTCGGTGGCCGACTTCGAGGCGTTCTGCGCGAAGGAGGGCATCAGGATCGCGCGGCGTGCGCTGCTGCGTGGCGACTGGGAGCGCCCGTGCACCGTGCTGCCGAACCTCCGAGCCGGCTACGCGATGTACGAGCTCACGAAGTGAGCAGGCGCGGTCGGCGCCGGCGGCTTCGGGATGTTATTTCGGAAAGCCGGAAGGCGGGAACGGAGACGGAGCGCCGGCGAAGTCCCGGAAGATGAGAATCTGGAACTCAGGAAATCAGGGAAGCGGCAGCCGCCGGCCTTCTCGTTTTCCGATCACATTCGGCAGTTCGCCGGTGGTTTCTCCATCCGCCGATCGCACGGGCGTCGTCCGGTGTCCATTTCCCCAGTCGCCGGGACCGAACATCTCGGCAAGCAGGTCGGCGGGCGTCTGGCCGTAGGCAGCGGAGAAGGCGGCAAAGCTGGAGTCATCGGGCTTCGCTTGCATGACAACAGTGGCCATTGCCTTGCGGTCGAGGCGGAGAAATGCGCCGACAACCAGGTAGGCGAGATCGTAGCTGAGTGCGGAGACATCGCCCGGAATGTCGAAGCTCCGTCCGTCCCAGAAATTGCCGATATTGGCCGGTGTCCAGAAGGCGCGGTGGTCAGCGAATTTCGTACTGTGATCCGTGAGGGGCCGGCCGGCGACGGCAGCCTCCGTTATCTGTGTGACACCCTCGTTGAGCCACAGGGGCAACGTGTGGTGGACGAGTAGGGCGTGGCAAAGCTCGTGCGCGATAACACGCGTGGCGAACATCGAGTCGGGCGAGGGAATCACGATATGCCCATAGCCGCGGTTCAGATAGACACCGCCGGAGGCGATGTGCTCGCCTGGCGCGCAATAAGCGGAGTGGTAGCGGTAGTAGAGGTCGCGGTCGGGCGCGATCAGGAGCAAAAACTTGCCGTACCAAGAGGGCAGGGCCATGTCCCCCAGCGCGCTGCGTAGGGTGTGCAGCGTCTCCTCATAGTGACGGACTGCGCGCTTGCCGCGGCCGATATCCCCGGGGAGGACGGCGAGGATGTTTGCGGTCTCGAAGACGTTGCAGCCGCCGAAAGCTTTGGCGAGGTGTGTGGCCCAGCGGCGGGCGACGGCGGTCCAGAGTGCGTTGTGCTGCTCCGGCGACTGTGCCTCGATCCACTCTCCGACCAGACGCCAATCCGGAATCGGAAACTCCAGATCGGAAATGAGCCATTCGGGCCGGAGCGGAATCTCAAGCGACGAGTCCGCAGCGCCCGACGATGCAGATTTCTGCCGTGGATCCGGGATCCGGAACTGAGCCAGTGCTTGGCCGAGACCGGCACGGAGTTCGGTAAAGAGAGAGCGCCGGCCCGTGGTACCCATTGCCCGTCGATGGACTCTCGCTCACACCGCCGGTTTCGCCTTCGGCGCGGGGAGCTCGATGGTGCGCTTTTCGGGATTGGCGGCTTGGCGGTAGAAAATCGCGGTCTTGCCGACGGCGCCGGCTTCGGCGGCTCCCGTTTTGTCCTCGATCGCGGTGCAGAGCGCGGAGCGTTCGTCGCGTTCGGCGAGGAGCTTCACCTTGATGAGCTCGTGGCGCGCGAAGAGTTTCTCCAGCTCGGCGACGACGGGCGCGGTGATGCCTTCGCGGCCGATGGTGAGCTGGCAATCCATCGTCTGGCCGAGACTGCGGAGAAAGGATTTCTGGGCGCCGGTGAGCGCGGGAGCGGTCATGTTGCGCGGGAGGGTGGCCGGCGAGGTTGCCCGAAGGCAAGCGCGACTCAGGGCGCGCGTGGTGCGGCGGGGCGGACGAAGCGCAGGAACGCGAGCAGGAACAACAGGTACGCGAGCGCGTGGAGCGCCGAGGAGACGAACGCGATCACAGGATAGACCCACCTCATCGAATCCATCGAGAGGCTGCCTTGCATCTGCACGAAGCTCAGCGTCGCGTAGAGCAGTGGAATGCTGATCGCGAGCGCTGCGGTGAGGCCGAAGCCGGTCATCGCCCATGTGATTGCCCTGGCGTCGGCCGCTCGCCGGCCGGCGAGCATCGCGAGCCCGACAATGCAGACGACGATGACCGGAAGCTGCGAAAGCAGCTGCGAGAGGAACATCGGAAGGAGCGAGGCGGCGGAGGTGGACATGGCGGGCGAGGCGAAAGGCGGGAGGCGTGAGGCGAGAGGGCGGAGGAGGACGAAGGGGGCGGGGTGTTCTGCAGCGAAAGCCGCTCCGCGGACCTTCGCTACGAGGATCGGGTCATTCCCAGGCGCAGAGCTTTTCGATGTAGGCGGCGGAGCCGTCGCGGAGCCAGCCGTCGAGCTGGGCCTGCTCCTTGAGCTGTTGGCCGCGCTGACGCGGGACGGCCAAGAAGAGCGTGTTGGCCTCCGGCAGGGTGGTCATGTCGCCCCAGAGCTTCTCCCACTGGAGCACGGGGAAGATGTCCTCTTGGCCGTTGCCCCAGCGCTTCTTCACGTCCTTGAGCGTCACATACGTGGGCATGCGCGCGGCGAGCGTGCGCACGGCGGCGGCGACGCGGTCGGCATCGGCGAGCGCGGCGCGGTCGAGGCCGAAGAGCGCGAGCAGCGGGTCGATGGCGATCCAACACGTGAGCGTGTTGTAGAACGTGAGCTTGAACTCGTCCTCGTCGTGCGCGAGCGCCATGCCCTCGACGAGGCGGAGTTGGCCACCGACGCGCGCCAGGCCGCCGCCGCGGTCCTCGAGCCGGCGGCGGATGACCTCGATGGCGAGCGGGCGCGCCTCGCGGTCGTGGCGGCCGAGCACGGCGGGATCGAGATCGGCGCCGAGCGTGTCGATGTTGTGGAGGAGGAGATGCTTGAGCTGCGGACGGTCGCGCAGGAGGTCGCGGAGCACGCCGTTGCGCAGGAGGTTCGCGATTTCAAACCAGTGGCCGACGGGGTGCAGACACTGGAGCGGGAGGTTGTCGGTGTAGTCGCGGCCTTCGCCGGTCTTCACCGCCCAGTCGAGCAACGCCTTGCGCAGGCTCTGGCGCATTTTCTCCTGCTGCACGTCGAGCACCTGATGCGCGGTCTCCTCCCATTGGAAACGCAGGTCGCGCGCCGTGGGGATCATGCGCAAGCCGATGGAGCGACCGGGCGAGAGCAGGAGCGGGCCGGTGTAACCGAAATTCCGGTGCTTCTCCAAAAACGCGCGGATCGGCTCGTGCGTGAGGTGGCTGGTCGTGAAGAGGTGCGGCACCTCGCAACCGGCGGCACGGCCGGCGCGGCGGCTTTTCGCGAGATGCACCTCGAGGAAGCTGCGGTGGCGCCCGCCGAGCTTGGCGAAGGGATGCAGCGCCTTCACCGTGCCGGCGCCTTGTGTCCAGCGGCTGCCGGCGCCGGCGGCGAGCGTCACGACCGCGATGGAACCCGCGCGGAGCAGCTCGGTGCCGCGGGCGGCGTCGGCCGTGTCCGGTGAATACAGCGGGACGACGTCGCCAGGGCGGACGTCTTCCACGGTGGCGGAAACGGGGAGACGGTTCTGCGGCAGGCCGATGCGGCCGGCGAGGAGGTCGGCGCGGATCTGCTCGTGTTGGAGCGGATCGAAACCGTTTTCGTCGAGCAGTTCGCGCAGTGACTGTCCGGCGCGTGAGCTGGAGCCGTCGCCGGCCTGCGGCGGGAAGAGCCGGTGGAGCAGCGCGGCGGAGAGGCCGGTGTTGTTCGCCGCACCGAGGTGGCGGGCGAGGAAACGGTCGAGGTCGCGACGGGCGGCGTCGGGGAGCGTGCGCGGATCCTGGCGGACCCAGCCGGGCACGCGGTAGAGATAGTACTCGGGCGAGAAGAGCGCGCGGTCGCCGGTGAGGAGCTGCGCGTGGGTACCGTGCGGGTTGATCGAGAAGTCGTAGACAACCGGGTCCATCGCGAACGGCAGCGCGTGCTGCAGCTCGCGCTTGGTGCGGCGCATGAGGTCGAGGAGGAGTTCGCGGGCGCGGGGTTTCTCGGCCGGGTCGACCCAGAAGCCCATGCCGCCGCCGGACATGCCGCCGAGCATGACGAAGCCGCGGAAGGCGGGGCCGAGGAGCTGGCGCGCCTCGGCGATGAGGCGCTCGGTGTAGGCGTTGGAGGCCCAGGGGATGATGGTCTGGATCGGGCCGAAGAAGTTGCGCGTGGTGAGCTCGGCCAGGCGGGCGATGTCGCCGGTTTTCAGACACTCGATGATGCCGCGGAGGATGTCGCCCGCCTCGAGGCGCGCGTGCCACTCGCGCTCGAGCTTCAGCAGGTACTTCTCGGTGACCATCTCGAGGATGGGGCCGACATTTTGCGACATGCCGCCGTGGACGAGGATGAGGCTGTCCTGGAGTGCCTGACGCGTGGCGGCGGAGGCGGCGGAGTCGTCGAACACGCGGTGGCGCGGGAGCAGGCGGCCGCGGCTGACGCCGTGCTCGACATCGCCCGGCTGCGCGAGCTCGCCCTCGATGAGCTTGATGCCGGGCCACACGCCGCCGGAGTCCTGCCAACCGCCGCCGGAGCCGCCGAGCCATTCGCCGAGGATGGCGCGGCTCGCGACGGTGCGGCGCTCAGGCTCGGTAAGTTCGCCGGTGAGCGAGGCGGTCTGGCCGGTGGCACGCATGAGCAGCGCGATGAGGCAGCCGAGGAGGTTCGTCGAAACGGCGAGGCGCGAGCCTTTCGGGATGTCGCGTACTTGGGAAACGATTTCGAGGCCGCGGCCCGGGCCGGCGAGGCGCGCGAGGATGGCGGCGAGGTCGTGGCCGGAGCCTTCGAGGCCGGAGGGCACGACGCCGGAGGCGATCACGGCGGCCTTGAGCAGACCGAGGTAGTCCTTCGCGAAATCGAAGAGATCGGCGAGCGACGCGACATCGGCGCTGGCGCCGAGATCGACGGAGACCAGACGCAGCACGGGTTCGTCGATCACGCGCAGGAAGGCGCAGACCGGCGGACGCGTCTCCTTGTCGCGGCCGAAGACGCCGAGGTCGACGGAGAGGTTCAGGACCTTTGCGCCCTCGGGATAGTCCATGCCGAGGAAGAAGATGTCGCTCCAACCGGCGTGGCTGAGGTCGAGGCGGACGGGCGTTTCCTCGAAGAGGATCGGCGCGGGAGTGTCGCCGCCCGGCGGCAGCATCTCGGGGCGGAGGCGCAACGGGTAGTCGAGCGGGTGGCCGGTGCGAAACATCCACTGGTTGCCGCGGACGGTGCGCACCGTTTTCTGCACCTGCGTGGCGAGCGTCTTGAACTCAAGCCCGTGATACGCGGCGGCAAGGGCGCTGCTGAGAGCATCGGTCGCGCCGTGCTCGCGTTGGTGGCGGAGGAAGGTGTCGATCGCCTCCTCGAAGCGGCGCTCGAGCGCGTGCTGGTGACCCTCGAAGGGGATGGAGCCGGAGTTCTCGGCCGGGTAGTGCGGCGGGAGGAAATAGCGATGGATCGCCTCGAGGAAGAAGATGGCGCGGACGCGGTGGTAGAAGTTCGGCGTGGCGCGGCGGAACTGCTCGAGCTCGGCGGCCATCGTCTCGAGTTCGGCGCGCGAGGCGGCGCGGCAGAGTTGTTCGAAGTACTGCGGTTCGCCGGCCGGAGTCTGGCCTTCGACGAGAGAGAGGAGGCGCTGTTCCATGGCGCTCAGCTCCGGGCGGGCTGCTTCTCGGCGGCGAGGGCGAGCTCCTCGGCGAGCAGGGCGAGGATGTCGGAGCGGCTTGAGCCGCTCAGGCCGAGGGCGATCTGCGCGCGGAGGAGGCCGAAGCTGGCCTCGAGATTCGCGCGGCGGCCGTCGAGCACGGCGGCGAGGTATTTCTCGCGGGCGGCGAGGGCGTTGAGCGAGGGCGAGAGGCCGAGCTTGGCGCCCGGGTTGGCTTGTTGTTCGGCGGCGAGCAGGTCGAAGAGCGCGGGCGTGAGCACGTGCATGCCAAAGAAGCAGAGATAGTAGCCGGCGCGCAGGCCGGGGACGAGGCAGTGCTGTTCGGCAAGCGTGGGCGTGGGTTTCTCGAGCACGCGCTCGATCGCGGTGAGGCCGCGGCGGCCGGGGACGAGCGAGCCGCCGATGGTGCCGTAGTACTGGAGCTGGCCCTCGTGCGTGGGCTGCACGGCGGAGACGGCGCAGTTTTCCGTCTCGGCGAGCGCGAGGAGCTGGCGCGTGCAGCTTTGCGCGGATTGGGAAACGTAGAGGTGGTCGCTGACTTGGAGCAGGAACGGCTGGTTGCCCACGAACTCGCGGCCGCAGAGCACGGCGTGGCCGTAGCCGAGCGGTGCGGGTTGCTCGAGGTAGGTGAGCTTCGCGGCGTACGGGGCGAGTACGGCTTCGTAGGCGGCGCGGTCGCCGTGGGCGTGGATGAGGCCGACCTGCTCGATGCCGGCGGCGAGCAGCTCGTCGAGGATGATGGCGAGCGCGGGCTTCTGGGCGCCGTCGCGGTCGGTGAGGGTTTGGAGCGGCAGGCGCCGCTGGGCCGGGCCGGCGGCGGTGATGAGGGCCTTCGTGACGCGGAGAGGCATGGCGGTGAGTTTGTCGGTGAGAGAGCCGCACGAGCGGAGACGCGGCAAGATGTTAACCGAAACGGGGCGGTTGGGCACGCCTCTCTGTGGTCTCCGCCCGTCTCTTCTCTTCCTCTGTGACCTGTTCGAGCCGCCGTTTTTGGGTCAAGGGAGCAGGAGGCGTTCCCCCGGGGCGGGAGCGCGGATTCGCCAGTGGCGACCGATCGGCGCACAAAAGCGCCCCCGGCTGCTGATACCCGGGGGCGCGATGAGACTCTGCAGAGACAAACGGTTGGGCTCAGGCCCGCCGACGCCGGTATTCGGCGAGGAGGATCAACAACATCGCCGCCAAGAGGCCGTAGGTCGACGGCTCGGGGATGGGGCCAACGCCTTCGTCGTCGGCTGCCCGGAGCGCGAAGATGAAGTCATTGTAGTCAGCATCGCCGCCTGACGCCCCAATACGAACGTCTTCGAACGCGACGATCGTATACGGCACCAGATCATCGGGAGAGGTGAAAAGGAAGCCGTAGTAGGATTGCATCGTCGCCGAGAGGGGGACGTTGCCCGAGGGGTCGAACACGTAGTACTTGCCACCGGACGAGCCCACTCCAGAGATGAAGAAGTCGAGCGTGTCACCGGCCGACAGCAAGAAACTGCCGTAGTCGCCAAATTTGATATTGGGCGTAGCGCCAGCGGCTTGGATATTGGTCGCGATCGTGCCGTCTGTGCCATTAAGCTTATAGCCCCAGGTGTTTTTCCAGCCGGCGGTTTCGCCGAGGAAGATGTATTCTACTCTCAGCTTGGGCTTATTCTTGGTGCCGAGGATCGGATCACCCAAGGCATCGGTACTCCAGTTTTGGAACCAGCCAGTCCAGGTGGGGAGATTTGTGGCGGGAAGGCCGTGTGGCGGCGATGGATCGCCGGGGAACGTCGCATCCGAAGCTACATTGAAGGCGCCGAACCAACTGGTGTAGTTGGCCAAGCGTTCGCCGGTGGCGGATTCCAACTGGCCGAATGCGCACGCTGCTGAGAGCAGTAGGCAGGGGAGAACCAGCTTTTTCATGATCGTGCTTTCTGGGTATTGTTGAATGGCGGCCGGGTCGTCGCAGCCACCGTTGAGGCGCCGATCGTACGCCTGTGCCGAACGGATTGATATGGGCACGGATCCGTTTCGCGGGTTCGGCTTGTGCCGAGTGGGCCGTGGGCAATTTGCCCATGCGAGCGTCTAATGTGGTTGAAAATAAAAACATCCCCGGGCTTCCCCGGGGATGTTCGATTCTCTCCGATACACTTTCGACGCTCAGTTCTTTCTGCGCAAACGCCGATATCCGACGACCGCCAGCAGCGCCGCCGCGCCGGTCAGGCCGTAGGTCGAAGGCTCCGGAATCGGGCCCTGCGGCAGATCGAAGCCGGAGCGGAAGGCGAAGAGCAGGTCGTTGTGGTCCCGGTCCTGCCAGTTGGCGCCGTCGTTGATGTCCTCGAAGCCGAGGATCGTGAAGGGCGTGTCCATGAACGCTGGGCCGCGCACGCTGGTGAGCGGTGTGAGCGTGCCGTAGTACGACTGCATTGTGGCGCTGCCAGGCTGCGTGAGCGACGAGTCGAACGCATAGTAGCGGCCGCCCTTGACGGAGTCGAAGTTATCACCATCGCCAGCGGTGTAGCCGTTGGTGCCGTTGTAGAAGAAGTCCAGCGACTCGCCGGGCGCGAGGCTGACGTAGGTGTAGTCGCCGAAGCTGACGGTGGCCATCGGGCCGGCGGCTTGGATGCCATCGGCGAGCAGGACTTCCGTGAACGTCCCATCGCTGGCGGTGATCCGGTAGCCCCAATCGTTCCACCACGCGGCGGTTTCGCCGACGAACAACGTCTCGACGAAGAGCGTACGGCTGGCGTCGGTGTTCGCGATGGGGGCGAGTTGGTCGGAGCCCCAGTTGGGCGTCCAGCCCGACCACGTTCGGTTCGCGTCGGAGAATGGAGCGGGAGTTCCGCCGTCGGGATAGGGTTGAGAGTAGACGGTGCCATCGGAGGCGACGTCGAACCCGTCGAACCACGCTTGGTAATCCGTCAGGCGGGGGCCTCCGTGGGAGGGGGTGGACAACGCGCCGTACGAGACGGTGGAGGCAACCAGCAACGAGCAAGGCAGCAGCAGAGATTTCATGTGATATAACCCGCGGTTTTGAAGCGACGGTGTGATTGGCCGCCGTCTGGTTTCCAGTGCGTGGGGAGTATAACCGCGCCGCCTCAGACTGCCGCTCGGCGAGTGCCGGCTCATGGGGTAGGCCCGGGGCCGGACGGGCCGCCGGACAATCTCTGTCAGGCAATCGGTGACGACCGCTTGGCGGCCGCCGTTCCTCGGTCGAACGCACCGCAGCTGCGGTGGCCGTTCAGAGCGGCCGGAGATCTTCGGGCCGACCGCAGTCGCGCCAGCGCGCGCCATCGGCGCGGAAGGCGTTGATCGTCTCGCCCGCGCCGGCGAGGCGCAGATAGCAGGCGACAATCGGAAACACGCCGGACTCTGTCATCTTCGCGAAGAGCGCCGGCGAGACCATCTGGATGCCGCAGAAGCCGAGCGGAACCGCCTCGCCCTGTGGTGCGCGCACGAAGGTGTCGCCGGTCAGCGGCGAGCGGCGGCCGACGAGCCGGTTCGCGGTGTCGAAGAAAAGCGGACGCGCCGTCGGTCGCGGGAGGGCGGCGAGCGTGGCGAGCGCGCCGGTGCGCTGGTGCTCGGCGGCCAGGGCGCGCAGGTCGATGTCGCTGAGGACATCGACGTTGTGCACGAGGAACGGCCGGCCGTCGTTGAAAAACCAGGCCGCCTCCTTGAGTCCGCCACCGGTGTCGAGCAGCTCCGGCTCGGGCGAGTACTCGATGCGGCGCAGGCCGAAGAAACCGCGTTTCTCCAGGAACGCCGGGATCTGCTCGCCGTGATGGTGCAGGTTGATCACCGCCTCGGTGATCCCGGCGGCGGCGAGACGGCGCAACGTGACCTCGAGCAGCGTGACTCCGCCCACCTCGACGAGCGCCTTCGGGCGGGTGTCGGTAAGCGGTTTGAGACGGGTGCCGAGGCCGGCGGCGAAGACCATCGCTTTCATCGGGTGGAGCGGCGAAAGGGAGGCGTCGGGAAGCGGCGGAGACGAGGCGAAACGCGCGGCGCGGCGGGAGGCCGCGGCGTTTTCACGTTTTTGTCGCCCAGCCCGGCTGCTCGCGGTGGCGCACCTCGACGGCCACGCCGCCGCGGGCGCGCAGCTGCCGCGCGAGTTCCTCGGCGCAATAGACGCTGCGGTGCCGGCCGCCGGTGCAGCCGAAGGCGACGGAGAGGCGCGTGAAGTTGCGTTTCTGGTAGGCGGCGAGCACGGGCTCGAGGAGCAGCACGATCTGGGTGACGAAGCGCGCGACCTCGTCGTGACCGCGCAGGTGCTCGATCACGGGAGCGTCGAGCCCGGTGAGCGGGGCGAAACGTTCCTCGCGGCCGGGATTGGGAAGCGAGCGGCAATCGAAGACGAAGCCGCCGCCGTGGCCGGAGTCGTCGTGGGGGTAGCCATGCTTGAAGGAGAAGCTCTGGATGCCGACGGTGAGCGTGAGCGGCACCTGGGCGATCTCGCGCAGGCGCGTGGAGCGCACGATCTGCTGGAGCGCGGCGGAGAGCGCCGGGAGCGGCACGGGCAGTTCGCCCTGCTGGAGGAGGTGCTCGAGGTTGCGGATCGCGTAGGGCACGCTCTGAAGGAAGTGGGCCTTGCGCTCGTAGAATCCGCGGAAGCCATACGCGCCCATCGCCTGGAGGATGCGGATGAGCGAGAAGCCGCGGAAGAAATCCTCGAAACGCGCGTGGTCGATCTCGGCGAGCGGCGCGGCGGCGGCGAGGTAGACCTGTTTCAGGTGCTCGCGGAAGGCGAAGGGGAGGTTGGCCTTGGCGTCGAGCAGGAGCGAGGCGAGGTCGTAGTGGAGCGCGCCGCGGCGGCCGCCCTGGTAGTCGATGAACCACGGCCGGCCGTCGCGCACCATGATGTTGCGCGACTGGAAGTCGCGGTAGAGGAAATGCGTCTGGCCGGCCTCGAGGAGAAACGTGCAGAGCGTCTCGAAGTCGTTTTCGAGCTGCTGCTCGTGGAAGGGGATCTGCGCGAGCTTGAGGAAGTAGTACTTGAAGTAGTTGAGATCCCAGAGCATCGAGCGCCGGTCGAACGCGCCGCGCGGGTAGCAGAGGCTGTAGTCGAGGCCGCGCGCGGCCTTGATCTGGAGCGCGGGCAGCAGGCGCACGGCTTCCTCGTAGACCGCGGCGACCCGCGGCGGGACCTCGGCGGATTGCCCGCGCTCGCGTTGCAGGAAGTCGAACAACGTGGTGTCGCCGAGATCCTCCTCGAGGTACACGCCCTGCGAGCGGTCGTCGGCGTAGATCTCGGGCACGGGCAGGCGCAACGAGCGGAAATGGCGCGAGAAGCTGATGAACGCGGCGTTTTCCCCGAGGTCGGCGTTCTCGACGCCGATCGCGCTGTGGCCGTCGGCATCGCGCAGGCGGTAGAGCTTGCGATCTGAGCCGTGGGCGCGGAGCTCCTCGACGGCGGCCGGGGCGTGGCCGAAACGGGCGGCGAACAATTCGGAGAGGCGCGGATGCATGCGGTGAGCGGGGCGGAGGAGCGTGAGCGCTGCGGCGGAGTTGGGGAAGTGGAAAGAGGGTGGGGAGGAAGGGTTATGGGTGATAGGTGATGGGAAGGGGGATGGGTTCTGGGTTATGGACTATAGGAATGCCGCGGAGTCGTCCGCACCACTCCGCTCCCATTACCGATTACCCATCACCCAACACCGACTTCCAGAAACCGCGTTGACGGTGGTGGTGTGCGGCGGCGGACTGGCGGCCATGTCGTCGTCTCCGGCCAAGGTGCCCGTGGGGTTGTTGGTGAAGCTCGGTCTCGTCGCGATCGCGGCGGTCGTGGTCGCCGTGTTGCTGCTGCGCGGTGTGGATGTGCGCGGGCAGATCGACCGGGTGTTTGCCTTCGTCCGCGAGGCCGGCCCGTGGGCGTTCTTCGGCTCGATGGCGGTGTTTCCGTCGTTCGGCTTCCCGATCTCGCCCTACTACCTGACCGCGGGCGAAGCCTTCGCGGCGCAGATGACGATGCCGGGCGTGCTCGCGGCGGCGTTGCTGGCGAACACGGTGCAGTTCGCCTTCTCCTTCTGGCTGGCGCACCGCGCGCTGCGGCCACTGCTCGAGCGGTTCCTGGCGCGGACCAAATACCGCGTGCCGCAGGTGACGCCGGAGAACGAAACCACCGTCGCCGTACTCGCGCGTGTCACGCCGGGCCCGCCGCTCTTCGTGCAGAGTTATCTGCTCGGGCTTTCCGGCGTGCGGTTCCGCACGTACATGCTGGTTTCGGTCGGCGTGCAGGGCGTGATGGGTTCGGCGTTCATCGTGTTCGGCAAGGCGCTGATGAGCGGGAAGGGCGGCATGGCGCTGCTCGGGCTGATGCTGCTCGTCGTCGCTATCGCGGCCGTGCAACTGCTCCGCAAACGCTACGCGAAACGCGATGCCGGCGCGGCCTGACAATTCGGGCGAGGAGGCGCTGTCCGTCGGCGAGCTGACGACGCGCATCAAGGACCTGCTTGAGGGTAGTTTGCCGGCGCTGTGGGTGCGCGGCGAAGTTTCCAACCTGCGGCAGCAGGCGAGCGGCCACTGCTACTTCACGCTCAAGGACGAGCGCGCGCAGATCTCAGCGGTCATGTTCCGCGGCGATGCGGCGCGCTCGCGGGTGACGTTGCGCGACGGCCAGCAGCTCGCGGCGTTCGGGCAGGTGAGCGTGTACGAGGCGCGCGGGCAGTATCAGCTCATCGTGCGCGTCGTCGTCGAGGACGGCGCGGGGCGGTTGCAGGCGGAATTCGAGCGGCTGAAACAACAACTCGCCGCGGAAGGACTCTTCGCGCCGGAGAACAAGGTGCCGCTGCCTGCGATGCCGCGCACGATCGGCTTCATCACGTCGTCCACGGGCGCGGCCGTGCAGGACTTCATCCGCATCCTTCAACGCCGCGGCTGGCGCGGGCACCTGATCGTGTTGCCCGTGAAGGTGCAGGGCGACGGCGCCGCGGCCGAGATGGTCGCGATGCTCGAACTCGTGCAGCGAGCGGGCGAGAGGCGAGAGGCGAAAGGCGAGAGAAAGAGCCGGAGCAAGAAAGCGGCGCCGCCCGCCGAGCTGGATCTCGGTCTGATGCCGGAGCATTCCGGCGACTCTGATCCCGGCCTCACGCCTCACGCCTCACGCCTCTTGCCTCCCTTCGATCTTCTCGTGATCGGGCGCGGCGGCGGGAGCTTGGAGGACCTGTGGGCGTTCAATGAGGAACCGCTGGTGCGCGCCGTGGCGGCGTGCCGGATCCCGATCATCTCGGCCGTCGGCCACGAGATCGATTTCACCCTCTGCGATCTCGCGGCCGACGCGCGCGCCGAGACGCCCAGCGCCGCAGCCGAGCTCATCTCGAGCGATTTCCTCGACGGCGCCGGTCGTGCCGCGCAAGCCGCGGAGCGTCTCGACGAGCTCGCGACCGATGCGCTCGCCCGTGCTGGCGAGCGTCTCACCGCGGCGCGCAACCACCTGCGGTTGCTCGCGCCCTCCGCGCAGGTGGAGCAGGCGTGGTTGCGCCTCGACGACCTGGGCAACCGCCTTGGCGCTGCGCTGCGCCAATCGACCTCGCTCGCCCGCGAGGAGTTGGCGGCCGCCCGCGCGCGGCTGGAACGCGCGTCACCGGAGACGCGCGTGCGCTTCGAGTCGCAGAAACTGCTGGGCCTGTGGAAACGACTGCAGGCCGCGAGCCCGGCCTCGGTGCTCAATCGCGGGTTCGCCATCGTGCGCGACGAAGCCGGCCGCCCGGTCGCGCGGCGCGAGCAAATCGTCGCCGGCCAGAACCTCGGGCTGCAATTTGCCGACGGCACCGCGCCGGCCCGCGCGGAATGAAGCCGCGGCGCACGCCGTGATCGGCGTAGCGGGCCGAGAGCGGAGGTGCTTCGCGGATGCGCTCGGCCGCTGGTGCCGCTAGGGCGATGACTCCACGTTTTTGAAAAGCGCTGGCCCTGCGACGGTCGATTCGCACACTGCGCCCGTGGCCGGAATACTCCTCATCGAAGACGATGCCGCGGCGCGGCACATGTTGCGTGTGCTCCTGGAACGCGATTCCCACACTGTCTGGGAAGCCGCCTCGCCCGACGAGGGCTGGAAGGTGCTCGAGGAGACGGCAACGCCTGACCTCGCGATCGTCGACCTGCGACTCGGCGAGGCGACCGGCATCGACCTGATGCGCCGGTTGCGCGGCGACGCGATCTGGGCGGCGTTGCCCGTTGTGCTGTGCAGCGCGACGCCCGACCGCGAATCGGTCTTGAGCTCGGTCCAACTCGGCGCGGCGGCGTTTCTCACCAAACCCTACGACGCGCTGCGTATCCGAGCCGCGGTGGCCAAGGCGCTTGCGACGAAGTGGACGCGGAAACATTTCGAGGACCCTGTCACGGTCACGCGTCGGCTGAGCACGGATCGCGACCACGTGGCGCAGGTCGCGAAGAAGTTTTTCGCGGAGTTGCAGGCGGCGGCGCGCGTCGTCGTCGAGACGGAGGAGGAACGGAAGACGGCGCTTGTGCATCTCGTGTCGCTCCGCCGCACGGCGGCCGACCTGGGCTTCCACTCGATCGAACTCGCGCTCGCCGACTGGGAAAAGGCCGGCGGCGGACAGGAAGCCGCGCCGGAGTTGATCCGTCGCACCGCGGCGCTCGCACGTCTCTTCGGCGCGCTCGGGATCTGACGCTCGGCACGGGCGGTGTCCGCGCCGCGCCTGCGGAGTTCAAAACGTCGCCGTGAGCGACAGCGAGTACGTGCGGCCACGCCAATCGCCGTAGCTTTGCACGCCGGCGCCGGACGGGTCGCTCGCGTAGAGCGGGAAGCCGGAGTTGAAGACGTTGTCGACGCGCACCTGCGCGCGCAGACCGCGGCGCTCGCCGACGAGTTTCGGGAACAGGCGCGCGAGCTCGCATTGCAGGTAGGTGTCGAACTGCCAGAACGCGGAGACGCGGTCGTGCCCCTGCGCGGTGCGCTCGGCGAGCGGCAGGAGGCGCGGGCCGAAGTACCGGCCGTCGAGGCCGAATCCGAAGGTGCGATTCGACCAGTTGGCGCCGAACGCCGCGCGATCGCGCAGCAGGCCGGCGGCGGTGCCGTCGGGGGTGTCGAGTTCGTCGACAATCGGAGTGTTGGGCAGCACGCGGCGTTCGTAGCGTTGATAGCCGATCCAGCGGCCGAAGAGTTCGAACGTGCCGCCGTAGCACCGGCTCCAGGTGTAATCGAGCGTGAGGTGCCAGTTTTCGGAGCGGCGCCACGCGAAGTTCACGACGCCGCTCGTGATCGCGGTGATGCGGCCGACATCGTGCGTGTCGCCGGGCGGGAGGGCTTCGCGGGTCACGCGGGCGGGCCAGAAACTCTCGAGATCGGCGGCGGTCTGGGCATCGAGGGACACCTGTTCGTTGGTCTTTTCCGTCGTCACCCAGTCGAGCGAGGCGCGGAGGCGATGGACGGTGCCGACCTCGCCCACCGCGCCGAAGGTGCGCGTCACCGCCGATTCGGCTCGCAGGGCGGGATTCGGCGCTTCGCGCACGGCGACGGCATAGGTCTCCTGCCGCCGCGGATCGGTGATCGTCACGTACTCGACGGGGCCCGGGCCGGGCGTGGGATCGTCCGGTGCGTCGAGGACGCGTTTCCCCATGTACGGCGTGGGGAAACGATTCGCGGTGGCCACGCTGCCGCGCAGCGCGAGGCCGCGGGCGAAATCGATCTTGAGGCCGCCGGTGGGCGCGAGGTTCTCCTCGGCCGAAGTGTCGGCGGCGACGTAGCGCGCGCCGAAGTCCGTCTCGATGCCGCGGATCCAGCGCGGCAGCCAACGCGCGGGCAGCAGCGGCGCCTGGAGTTCGCCGAAGAAGCTGTAGCGGTCGAGCGTGCGGCCGGACCAGACGACCGGGTCTTCCGCGGCGGTGCCGTCGCCGAAGGTGGCGGTGTCGGTGTGCGGCGCGAGGGTGTTGCGGCGGAAATCGGCGCCGATCGCGAACGCACCCAGGCCGGTGGGCAGATGGAGGCCTTGGTTGGTGAGGCGGAGCGCGCCGTCGAACGTCTCGTAATCGGCGAGCGTGGCAAAACGGCCGCGGCTGCCGCGGTAGACGATCACCTCGTCGTAGAACTCGGCGGGCGGGGCGAGCGCCTGCGTGTCGCGCAGCGGGTTGTAGAAGCCGCGCTCGACGAGCGCCTGCCAACGCTCGGGATCGGCGCCGACCACGCCGCGGAAACGCGTGCGGCTGCGGGTGTATTGGCTGTCGAGCGTGACACGCCACTCGCCCGGCAGGCGCACGAGCGCGGCGAGCACGAGGGCGTCGAAGTCGACGCGCGCCTCGCTGTAGCTCTCGCCGAGCGCGGGCGCGCTCTCGAGCAGGGAAACGGAAACGTCCTGCCCGAACGGGTTGAGCGGCGACTCTGCGGCGAGGGCGAGATCGGCGCTGAAGAGATCGTAGCCGCGGTTCACGATGGTGCCGGAGTGGATGAAGTCGAAGCCGAGCTGGAGCGCGGGCAGCACGTCGTAGGTCGCGGAGGCGAGATACGCGGCACGTTTTTCCTGTCGGCCGAACGGATACGACGAGCTCAACGGCGACGCCACGAGCCCGCCGCCGGCGGGAGCGAAGAGGTCGGCGTTGCGCAGGCCGGCGCGTCCATTGAAGGCCGCGAGTCCGCCGGTGCCATCGGCCCCGGGAGCGACGGAGGTGACCGCGGCCGTGCCGTCGCCGAAAAGCGGAGCGCCCTCGCTGCTGCGGATGTTCGGCGTGGCGCCGTGAAGCGGAGCGGTGGCGGCGACGTTGGCCGTGGCGCCGGGGCGGTCGTAGCCGAGGTCGGCCTTCGTGGGCGGAGCGGAGGAGGCGAAGTTGGCGTTGAAGCGGAGGCGGAGTTTTCCGCCCAACAACGTGCGGCCGTGCTGGAGCGAGAGGATCGATTGCGGCGCGCTGCAACCGCCGAGGGCGTTGGTGTACGTGGTGGAGATCTCGGTGGTGTCGAGGTCGGGGCGGAGGACGACGTTGACGACGCCGCCGACGGCGTTGCCGCTGTAGAGCGCGGAGGCGGAGACGGGGAGCACCTCGATCTGCTGCACGAGGCTGAGCGGGATGAAATTCAGGTCGGGCGCGGCGAGGGCGGAGGAACCGGGCGCGGGCGGCGACTCGGACAGGCGGCGGCCGTTGAGGAGCACGATGGTGGCATCGGTGCCGAAGCCGCGGAGGTTCACGTTGGCACTTCCGGTGGTGAACGCCGCCTGCAGGCCGTCCTGCTCGGGCGGGCGCGTGGCGGCGTCGCTGTCGAGGAGTTCGCGCTGGAGGAACGTGTTCAGGTTTACGACACCGCTGCGCTCGATCAGCTCGCGGTTGTAGATGCGGTAGGGCAGGGCGCCGTTCTCGTTGCGCGGGAGATCGAGGTTGCCGCCGGCGATGCGCGGCACGAGCAGCGACGCGCCGCGGGCGACCGCGCCGAGGCGCTCGGCGCGATCGGTGACGACGAAGGGCTCGAGCTGGGTGATCTCGTCGCTCGCGCCGAGCGTCTGCGTCTCGACCGTGAGCGTGCGGCCGGCGGCGACGAGCAGGCCGGTCATCTGCAGCGGGCGCACGCCGCTGCTATGCGCGGTGAGTTGGTGCGTACCGGCGGGAACATCGCGGATCAGGAAACGGCCATCGGCGCCGGTGGTGGTGGCGAGGCGGGCATCGGGGAGCGAGACTTCCGCACCGGCGAGCGGCGCGCCGTCGGGACCGAGCAGGCGACCGCGGACGGAACCGGTGCCGACAGTGGTGGCGGCGATCACGAACTGCCCGCGACTGCGGCGGCGGGCGGCGAAACCAGTGTCGTGCAGCAGGAGATCGAGCGCGGCCTCGGGCTCGTAGCTGCCGCGGAGGGCGTTCGAGCGGGCGGCGTGCACGTCGTCGTACGAGAACAGGACCTCGACGGCGGCTTGTTGCGAGAAGGCGAGCAGCGCGTCGGCGAGCGGCTGGGCCGGGATGTCGAAGGTCACGGCCTTGGCGAGAGCCGTGGCGGCGAGGGCGCAGCTGAGCAGCAGGGCGCCGAGGCAGCGCGCAACGCGGGTGCGGACGAGGTGCGGCAGGGCGCAACCGCGCGCGAGAGCGGACGAGAAAAGGACGATCATGGCGGCGCGTGGTTTATTGGCCGGCACGCAGACCGACCTGAACCGGTCCATCGGTGGCGCGTGTGATCTGGACGGGGAGAATCTCTTCGATCGCGGCGAGGAAGCCGTCGAGGTCGTCGAGGCTGTAGCGGCCGCCGACGCGGAGTTGTCCGGCGTCGGGGGAGACGGCGATCGGCCGGTCGTGGTAACGCGCGAAGGCGGCGAGCGCTTCGGCGACGGGCGTGGCGGTGAACACGATCCGTCCGTCGCGCCAGGCCAGCGTGTCCGCGAGCGCCTCGGGCGAGAGTGCGGCGATGCTCACGCCCGTGCCGCGGGCGGAGAGTTGTTGGCCCGCCCCGAGGGAGACGGAAGGTGCGGCGACCGGAGAGACTTGTACCTGACCTTCGGCGACGACGACCTCGAGGTCGTCGCCGGGCTCGGAGCGGACGGCGAACTTCGTGCCGGTGACGAGCACCGAGCCGGCGGGCGTGTCGACGGTGAAGGGTTTGCCGGGATCCTTCGCGACGCTGAAGAACGCGAGGCCGCCGGCGAGTTGCACGCGGCGTGCGGATTCGTCGAACGTGACGGTGACCTGCGTGCGCGCGGAGAGGTCGATGCGGGTGCCGTCGGCGAGCGTGAACGAGTGACGCTGGGCGGCCGGCGTGGCGAAGCGCTGGGGCGCGGTCGGCGCCGGCGCGGGTTGGCCGACGAGGAACACCGCGACGGCAGCCGCCGCGGCGACGAGACCTCCGAGGGTCCTCCGGCAGGACATTTGTATCAAGACCGCTCATCGAACT
>DATGXA010000261.1:0-19247 GCA_035299125.1 Opitutaceae bacterium | reverse complement strand
CATCGCCCGGCGCGGGCGTGAGTGCCTCGAGGATTTCCGCGACCATGATCGGCCGGTGCGTGCCCGCGACGGTCTTGCCGGAGGCGACGACCTTCGCGACGGTGTCGGCGTAGCGCGCGGGGTCGTGCTCCTTATATTTCTCGGCGAAATGCCGCGGGTGTTTCCCCGAGTAACGCGGGCGGCGGCGGTGCGGAGTCGGGGAGGATTCGGGTGTGGCACCCGGCGCGGGCTCGTCGTTCATGATGGTGACCGACGATCAGTCTTCGACGAGCGGGACGCGAAGCTTGTTTGCGAGCCAGGTGGCGAAGCCGCGGGTTTGGGTCTCGTCCTGCCAGAGGGCGAAGCGCTCGGGGGTGCGGCCTTTGACGGCGAGCGAGAGGGCGAACTTCGTTTGCGTGGAGCCTTCGCTGTCGGTCACGAGTTCGCGGGAGAGCTGCACGGCGGCGAGATCGGTGCCCTGGATGGCGAGACGGGCGGTGCGACCGTGCGTCGCCGGGAGATCGACGTTGCCGGACGCCTCGTCGAACAACAGGCGCTCGCGGTCGGAGCGGTTGCGGGCGGCCTGCCAGAGCGCTGTGGCGAGACCGCTGCCGAGGATGAAGATCCAGACGCCCGAAATGACGGGGTAGGCCGGATTGAAACCTCCGGCGGCGAAACCGATGATGAAGATGCTCGCGAAGGAGAGGCCGGCGACTGTTGCCAATCCCGCGCCGAGTGCTGGAATCCCGCCGACGCGCACACTGGTGCCGCGGAGGCCCGTCTCGATGTGGAGTCCGCCGGCGGGCGGGCGGGCGCGTTTCAACCAGAGCCACTTCGCAACTACAGCCCAGAGGAAGATCATGACGGCGTTGAACGGCGTCATGAAGAGCGCGAGGAAGAGCTGTCGAGCGTTGAGGCCGGGGCGGAGGAGCGAGTCGGACGGATCGGAGGGGTTGTAGTAGACGCGCACGGCGGTGCCCGGCGGGAAGCTCGCGACGGCCTTCGTGGCGGCGTCGGCGCCGGAGGCGAAGAGGTTCTCGTAGTCGAGACGATTGCCGACGAGTTCCCGTTCGCCGGCGCGGTAGCGATAGCTCACATCGGGGCGATAGACCGGACCGTCGCTATCCTCGCTCGTGGCGACGGAGCTGGAAATCACCGTGCCTTCGGTGACGGTGTAGGAGCCGGCGCGCAGTTGCCGGTATGCGGTGTGCGCGATCAATGCGTCGAAACTCAGCGTGATCGCAGACCAGAACAACGCGAAGAACACGAGCGCGCCGGCGACGGGGATGTTCATAGGGGGATGGGAGCGCCTCCGAATAGTTGGTCGCGATTGAAAGGCCCGTTACAACGGCTGTGGTTACTCGTGTGCGTTGGGGGACAGGCGCTGGTAGTCCAGTTTTCCCTTGGGATCGATGATCAGGAACTTCGCGGCGTGAAGCTCGGCGATCAGGACCTTCGATTCGGCCTCGGTGATCTTGTCGGCGAAGAACGAACGGGTGTGGCGGACGAGCGTCGACTCCTTCCCGGGGCGGTTCTTCGCATTGCGACGCAGGTATTCGAGGAGGAGCTGGGCTTGTTCGCTGAGGTGCGCGGCCGACGGCGGCGCGGGAGCGACGGCGAGTTCCTTGGGTGCGGCGGCGAGAGCGGGGGCGCCGGGTTTCGAGGTGAACTGAGCTCCAGTCGGTGCCGGAGAACCGGTTACGACTTTGTCGTCGCCGTTGAAATGCAACTTGCCGAAGTCGTTGTGGCGGCGGGCGTGGACGTGGCGGTGCCGCAGGTGCTCGACGAGCGGGTCGAAGCCCTTGTCGCGCGAGACGATGTGGAAGAAACCGAGCGGGTCGCTCTGCACGGCGCGGCCAAGGTAGTAGGCGAGGGCGAAATCGAGGGCGTTCTTGCCGGGCTCGGCGAGACGAACGAGTTCCACGGTGCCGACGTGGTTGAGCAGTTGTTCGACGAGCGCGGCATCGAGCTTCTTCTGTCCGGGGCCGAGCAGCAGCGTGAAACTCACCGACTTGTGGCCGAAGACCGCCGGGTCGATCGCGTGGACATTCTCGAAGTCTACGAAGACGTGGTTGGTGGGCAGGGGCAGTGTCATCGCGTCGGGTAGCATGTCGCGCCGCGGGATGAATACGAGCTGGGAGTGGGGTGAAGTCGGTCCTCGCACGGAGGAGAACGTGCTTGCGGCGAGCGCGGCGGCGGCCGGCAATCGGGCGGGAACCGAACCGGCCATGAATGCCGCTGCGAAGCTTTCCGAACTGATGGACTCGATGGAGGTGCAGTCGGAGGAGTGGATCTACCGGTACGATCGCACGACCGGGCAGGTCGCGATGGTCGAGCGTAGTACCTGCGACGCGATCGACGCCGGGGATGACGGCGACCTCGACGAGACGGACGAGGAAGTCGCCCTGGCACGCGCGATGGTCGAGGACAGCGGAGAGCGTTTTATCGATCTGCCGGACAAGTTCGATTTCCACGAGTACCGGCAGCTGGAGCGTTTCATCGGCGCCGTGGAGGATTCGCGCGTGGCCGACGAACTCTGGCGGGCAATCAAGGGCAAGGGCGCATTCCGGTACTTCAAGGCACCGCGGCGCGGTACGGCCTGCTCGCCGCCTGGTACCGCTTCCGCGATGAGCGTGCGAAACAGTTCGTGATCGACTGGGCCGAGGCCAACGAGGTGCCCTACGAGGGCGACACGGCGCGGCGAATGAAGTGATCTTCGGTGTCGGGGACTACGACAGCCTGCACTCCTCCAGCGGCCGGTTTCGGCAACGTCGAGGGATGGATGCGGGCAGGCAGCCACGCTGGTTTGGGCTGTGCCCGGCGCGGTTCACAACTTTGGGCTTCTCGTCTCTGTAGTGCTTGTTTAGGCATGCGTCGTCGCCGGTCCACCCAATGGAAACGGCGACCACGGCGGACGGTGCATGGTGCCCCGGTCGGCTACTCATACCCCATGGATGCGAGCACGGCGACGGCAGGATTCACGTTTGCAGCGACGACGGCGGCGGAGCTGGAGGAGTTCCGGCGCGTGCGGGAGCACCTGCCGCGGATGATGACGGAGTGGAGAAACTATGAGCAGGGGGCCGTTTTCGCGCGCCAGTTGCACCGGTTCAGAGTAGCGGACGAGCGGGTGAAGGATGCCATGGCGCAGTTACGCGAGCACTGGAATGCGGCGCTGGTCGCGGTATTGGCACACTCGGTCCTCGACGTTCGTGCAGAGGTCGGAAAACCCGGGCCGAGCGAGTGCGAGCGCCGCGCATTGGCGACGATCCTGGAGCGATCGGCCGCGATCAATCGGAAGTGCGCATCAAACAAGGACACGGCTTTCAAGTTCTTTGCCCATGCTCAGCTTGATCTACCGTGTGATCCTGTGGGCGCCGAGCTGGGTGGGATCATTCGCAAATGGCTGCTGTTTGAGCCCAAGAGGGAATGCGCGGCGACGGCGCGGGCTCGGCAGATACTAAATCACTTTCTGGCGCGGCTCGACGATGACGCGGTGGCCTATCTGCGAGTTGCTCTGCCGGAGCAGTTGGCGCCGGATGACATCGAGGAGTTCCAGATGGCGGTCGGCAAACTGGCGCGCGAGTACACTTCGGCGGATTTTCCGAAGGAATTTGCTGCGGAGCTGGCCAAGACGCATGAGCTTCTGGCACTGCTCAATACCTTCCACCAGAAGTGCTGGGCGGCGTTGGGCTGCCTCCTTGCCGACGGGGGGATACCGACAGATATTGCGGTCCGCGAGTACGGCGTGTGGGAGCGCGTGGCGACAGGGCGGATGGAGACTGCCGCCAAGACGAGCTTTGCCCCGTTCGGTCTGGAATTCGGCGATGCGTTTCTGAGCCATCCCGAGTGGTTCACCAAGATGGGGCTGATCTGGCAGTTCTTCCTCGCCGCGGCCGGGGCGGTGCCGGCGGCGCTGCTTAGCGAGGGCATCCAGCGCTTCGTGCTCAGCCCGCGGACACTCCCGCGCTGGGCCGTGTCGGGCGACTCGCCGGCGGGGAAGCTCAAGCACGTGCTGCGCGAACTTTCCGACCTCGCGGTGGGCGACGTGCGCGAGACGGTGCAGTTCCGCCACCTCGCCGCGCGCGTGCAGAGCCGCGACGCTTCGCTGCCGGAGCGGCTCACGTTGTTCGGACAGTTCCTCGCCTTCGCGTTCGAGCGCACCCAGCCGGCGGACACGAAGCTGCGCGCGACGGTCGAACGGCTGCTACACGCGGCGCTGCGCGACGCCGAGACGATTCTCGCCAACGCGGACTGCGTGCTGTGCGCGGAGCGCCTGCAGTCGCCCGACGATGTGGCCTTCAACGCCCTGCTCGCCGCCGAGGCGGAGGAGGCCCGGCAGGCCAACGACGAATTTCAACGTTGGATGGCGGAGGCGCTCCGGCCGGAGAATGCCGCCACCGCGGCGGAGGTGCCGGGGGCGGAGAGTGGAGTCGAGCTGCCACCGGAGGAGCCGGTGGCGCTGCGGTACGTCGAGAACCTCGGCGCCGAGCAGTGGCGGCTGCGGGATTTCGCCTCGGCGCGTGAGCGGCTGGGCGGCGATCTGGAGCGGTTTCTGGACGAGCACGGGATCGAGTCGGTCGTACCGGCGCGGAGCGTGGCGGAGGCGTTGCGACATTTCCTCTACGACCTCACGCCCGAGCAACGCCGCGAGCTGCCGCTCGAAAAGATCGCCGGCACGGGCTGGCGGAAGCTCAAGCGCGGCGGGCAGCGCATCTACGTGCTCGAACGCGACGGCTCCGTCTACTTCCACCTCCTCAAACGCCGCGACTGGGTCCACGCCGATCAACTGGCGGCGCGGTACTGAACGCGGCGGAGGTCGTGTAGCACGCGGCCGACGCGACGGATTTTGTGCGGGGAGGTGCGATTTCCCGTCGGGGATGGCGAGAACTTGGCCGGGGACATGGGCAACTGGACTGGGGACGCGGGCAGCTTGACGAGGGACATGCCCGTTCCCGTTGGGGATGAGCGCAACTGGATGAGGGACGCGTGCATCCCCAGTGGGGACGCAGGCAACTGAACGCGGGACGCGCACGTCCCCCGAGGGGACGCGCCGATCCCCGGCGGGGACGTAGGCATCCCCCGTGGGGATTGGGCATGCCCAAGCGAGGATCGCGTCTCCACGAGGGAAACGCGCAGTCAGCCCCATCATGCGGCGGTGTTGGGCTGAAGGAGGAGGCTGCTTGCAGGCGAAGGTAGGGCGAGTCGTCCCCGACGAGCCGCGGCGCACCCGGAGGGTTCGCCCAACCAACAGAATCGCCTGCAAGCAGGTTCCTTCAGGGATAACCGGTCTACGGCGCGCGGGGTTTTTGAGGCCGGCGATGCTGCTCTCGCGTCCGGAGTCGTGGATGTTGCGTTGCCTCGGGACTTGCGGGGTGTGGAGCGGGCACTACGGTCGGCGGTGCCCCATGCGACTGAAGTGGATCCTTTGGGCCGAGCGGCAACGCCTACGCGTACCTTAGCTTCAGTTCCATACCTCGAAACAGTCGGGCCTATTTGTTCTACGATTTCGACGGACGAGGGCAGCAGGGGCGCGACGCGTGGTTGAAGAACCCGGAGGCCGAGGTGCAATTTCCTCCGAAAGATCGGGTGTTGACGCTGATCATTTGGACGTTGGGAACGGATCGCGAGTTCGTGGTAACGAAGGACTCCCTTCTGGTGTTTTCTCGCGATGGTGGCGGATGGGCGGCACTCGAGGCGCGGCGCGAGCTTGCAGAAGCGGATGTGCAGAAACTCCGAAGTGCTATTGGCCGAATAGGCCAGGAGCACCGTGGAAAAGCCTACAAGGCGGGCGGGTTGGACGGCTGCACGATGGTCTTCCGGTTTTCGGGCGACGGTGCACCGTCGGATCGGGACATCAGGGTTGAGAACACTTGGTGCGATGCACTGAACGAGGTCTCTGCTGTTCTGGCCGAATTGGTACCGGCGGAGTGCCCCTTGCCGCCGCGGGAGTGGATGCCGTCGCCGACCTCCAACTCGTGGCTGCGAATCGTTCCGATCTCCGAGGTGAATAGATCCAACATGCCGCTCAACTATCCGTGGTGGCTGGTCTGGCCGCGGCTGATGCTGGGTGTGAAGGGATAGCGCGTGACTCCGGATTTGGAGTCGCGACGTCGAGCCGCCACACTCAAAAACAAAACGGCCCGGCGGTGAGTCCGGGCCGTGGGAATGAGGGGTGACTTCGCGAGCGGCGTAATCCGCAATCCGGAATCCGCAGTCCGCAATCGGCGTCAGCCGACGACGAGATTCAGGATGCGGCCGGGGACGAAGATCACTTTGCGCAGCGTCTTCCCTGTCGTGAATTCCTGGACCTTCGGGAGGGCGAGGGCGGCGTCCTTCGCTTCGGCTTCGGTGGCGGTCTTCGCGAGGATGAGCTCGCCGCGGAGTTTGCCGTTCACCTGCACGACGACCTTCATGGTGTCGGTGACGAGTTTCGATTCGTCGAACGACGGCCACGGGGCGGTGCCGAGAGGCGCGGTCTCGCCGAGGCGCGCCCAGAGTTCGTGGGCGAGGTGCGGGGCGAAGGGCTGGAGGATCTGCACGAACGCCTTGAGGGTGCCGCGAGAAACCTTCTCCGCTTTCTGGATCTGGTTGCGGAGAATCATCATCTGCGGGATCGCGGTGTTGTAGCGCAGTCCCTCGATGTCCTCGCCGACCTTCTTGATCGTGGCGTGGAGGAGTTTCTCCGTCTCGGCGTCGGGCTCGGGGCCGTCGACGATCTTCGGATTCAGCTGGCCGTCCTCGGCGACGACTTCGCGCCAGAGGTTGCGGAGGAAACGGTGCACGCCCTCGATGTTCTTCGGGCTCCACGGCTTCATGGCCTCGAGCGGTCCGAGGAACATGAGGTAGAGGCGGAGCGTGTCGGTACCGTAGCTGGCGATGATGTCGTCGGGGTTGGCGACGTTGCCGCGGCTCTTGGACATCTTCTCGCCGTCTTCGCCGAGGATGATGCCTTGGTGGAAGAGGCGTTTGAAGGGCTCGTTGGTCGGCACGGCGCCGATGTCGAAGAGCACCTTGTGCCAGAAGCGCGCGTAGAGGAGGTGGAGCACGGCGTGCTCGGCGCCGCCGACGTAGAGGTCGGGCACGCCCCAATAGTTGAGCGCCTCGGTCGAGGAGAGCGCGGTGGCGCACTGCGGGTCGGTGTAGCGCAGGTAGTACCAGCACGAGCCGGCCCATTGCGGCATGGTATTGGACTCGCGGCGACCGCGGACCCAGTCGGCGCCGGGCTTGGCCTGCGTGGCGGGCACGGAGGCGCCGGTGGCGGGCTGGTACCAGATCTCGATCCACTCGGGGATGCCCGCGAGCGGGCTCTCGCCGGTGCCGGTGGGCTGATAGCTCGTGACGACCGGCAGCTGGAGGGGAAGCGCGGACTCGGGCAACGGGAGCGCGTAGCGCGTTTCGCCGTTGATGACGCAGGTGACTGGCTCGGTCGGGAGTGGGAGTTTGGCGCCGCTCGCGACAGTCGCGCGGTAATCGCCTTCGTTTACCCAGACGATAGGGAAGGGCTCGCCCCAGTAACGCTGACGGGAGAAGAGCCAGTCGCGGAGCTTGAACTGCACGGTGCCCTTGCCGCGTTTCTCGGCGCCGAAGCGGGCATCGAGCTTGTCCTTGGCCTGCGCGGGCGTGAGGCCGTTGCAGTCGCCGGAGTTGATGAGTTTCACCTCGCCGCCCTTGTCGCAGAACGGCAACTCCACGGCCGAGCCGTGAGCCGGGGCGATGACCTGCGGGATCGGAAGGTCGAACTTCTTGGCGAACGCGAAGTCGCGCTCGTCGTGGGCGGGTACGGCCATGATCGCGCCGGTGCCGTAGCTCGCGAGGACGTAGTCGGCGATCCACACGGGGATCTGCGTGCCGGTGGCGGGGTTGAGGGCGTAGGAGCCGGTGAAGACGCCGGTCTTGTCCTTGGCGAGCTCAGTGCGCTCGAGGTCGCTCTTGGAGGCGGTGGCCTTCACGTAGGCGCCGACCGCGGCCTTCTGCGCCGGCGTGGTGAGCTTCGCGGCGAGGGCGTGCTCGGGCGCGATGACCATGTAGGTCGCGCCGTAGATGGTGTCGACGCGCGTGGTGAAGATCTTGAGGCGCTCGCCCGGGATCGACGGGAGGTCGAACTCGACCTCGCTGCCCTCGCTGCGGCCGATCCAGGCTTCCTGCATGCGCTTGGTGGATTCGGGCCAGTCGAGGTCTTTGAGGTCGGCGAGGAGGCGGTCGGCGTAGGCGGTGATGCGGAGCACCCACTGGCGGAGCGGGCGGCGCTCGACCGGGTGTTTGCCGACCTCGGACACGCCGTCGATCACCTCTTCGTTGGCGAGCACGGTGCCGAGGGCCGGGCACCACCACACGGGCTTCTCCTCGACGTAGGCCAGACCCTTCTTGAAGAGCTGGAGCCAGATCCACTGCGTCCAGCGGAAGTACTTCGGGTCGGTGGTGTCGACCTCGCGTTCGAAGTCGTAGGAGACGCCGAAGGCCTTGAGCTGGCGGCGGAAGGTGGCGACGTTCTCGAGGGTGACGTCGGCCGGGTGGCGGCCGGTTTTGACGGCGTAGTTCTCGGTGGGAAGGCCGAAGGCGTCCCAGCCGATCGGGTAGAGGACGTTGAAGCCCTTGGCGCGCTTGTAGCGGGCCATGATGTCGGTGATCGCGTAGTTCTCGCAGTGGCCGAGGTGGAGGCCCGCGCCCGACGGGTAGGGGAACATGTCGAGGATGTAGTACTTCGGGCGCGCGCCGCCGGTGAGGGCGCGCTGCGGCTTGAGCTCGTCCCACACGCGCTGCCAGCGCGGTTCGATCTCGGTGAAGTTGTAGTCGGCGGAGGGCGGGTTCGAAGTCTGCATCGGGAAAAGGGCGGAGGTTGGCGCGCGGCGCGGGGCGGGGCAAGCGGTGGATTGCCGATCTGGGCGCGTAGGCCGGGCGTTTACCGGGGATCAGGAACGAAGGACGGAGGCGGCGAAGGGAGACGGAGCTGGACGCCAATGCGCGAAGAACGAAACCGGATGGCGTCGGTGGAAAACGCGCGGTGGGTCGAGTTTGGTCTTGCCGACGTAGTGACTTACTGGCGGCATCGGCGCGCCCCCCGCATACCAAGCCCACGTATGCGAACCCCCATAGTCGCCCTGGTGTGCGACCCGGATCGGAGTGTCGTCGGAACGTTCCATCTCACGGCCGACGGCGCGCTGATGCTGGACGAATTTGCCTTCCTGCCTTCCGCCGCGGCCGACGCTGCGCAGCTATGGCGTGCGCTTGCCGAGCGCGCGCGGTGCGGTGCGCGGGTCGTGGCGGTGCCACCGGCTGCAGGCACGCTCACCAAGTTTGCCGAGGTGCCGCGCCTGCGACGGGCGCAGCGCGAACGCGTGGTGCGCTTCGAGGCGACGCAGGCGATCCCGCGTCCGCTCGAGGAGACCGCGTGGGATTGGGCGCCGCTCGCCAAAGGCCGCACCGGGGTGGAACTCGTTGCGATGAAGCTTTCCGCCGCCGAGGAGCTTTGTGCGCAGGCGGAGCGCGCCGGTGTGCAGGTGGAGACAATCGTGACCCGCGCGACGGCGTTGTTGCGCGTGATGCGGCACGCTGCCGTGGCGGGTGATGGTGTTTCGTCGATTCTGCTGCAGGTGGATGGCGATATGGCGCTGCTTGTGCGCTGCGACGGAGACCTGCCGGCGGTGCGGCTGGCGGGCGTGCCCGCGCGTGTGCGGGTGAATGCGGGTGGCGGGACCGAGTCTGCGCCCGAGACGCTCCGCGAGCGCAGGTTGGCAGCCGAGGTGAAACGACTCGCGCGAGGCGGTGTGGTATCGACCGAAGTGGGGGCGGCCGCGACAGTCTGGTTGACCGGTGCCGCGGCACCGGAGCCGACGGCGTTCGAGCCGTTTCTGATGGAGGCGGGTTTGAAGCTGGCGTCCTTCGATCCCCTGCGCCGAGTGAAACTGGGCAAGGCGGCAGCGAACGCCGCGGCGGAGGCGGCATCGCTCGCCACGCTGGTCGGCGCGGCGCTGGCTGCGGTTGAGGGCAGCGCACCGAATCTCCTGCCGGTGGCGCGCCGCCGCGAGAACGCGTTTCGCCGCAACCGTTGGCGTTGGCTGGTGCTGGCCGGTGCGATTACCGGCTCGGTCTGGGGCGTGGCGTGGTTTGTGCAGACGGGAATCGCGCAACAACGGGCGGAGGTCGCCGCGCTGACGCGCGAGCTGGAGCCATGGCGTGGAGCGCAGCGACTCGCCGCCGAGCAGCAGCGCGAGATCGACGCCTGCGAGCGTGAACTCACGGTGCTGCAAAGTCTGGTGCGGGCGAAGGAGAGCTGGCCGAAGTTTCTCGCGGATGCGCAGAGCCGTTGCGCGCGGGCGGGTGGCGCGTGGCTCGAGTCGGTGCAGTTCGTTGCCGGTGCCGACGGGGCGCCGGGTGCTGGACTTTTCGGGCACGCGCGGTCGGCTCGGGCGGGCGACGGCGTGGCTCGGCAGCGGCTCGCGATCAGTGGCTGCGCGCGGGAAACATGGCTCGAAGGTCCGCGTGGGCTGGAGCGCGTGCGGCAGTTGTTGCGCGAATGGCCGGAGGCTGAAGCGGTCGCCGCGGTCGAAGGAGAACGCTTCGACGCGAGCGCGCCCGGGCTGCTGCGGTTTAGCTGTGTGCTCGTGCTCGAACCGGAGGCCGGACTATGAGCACTGGATTCCTGCGGCGAGTGCGCGCGCATCCGGTGTTCTTCGCCATGTTGGCGACACTCGCGGGTGCCGCGATCGCTGGCGCTGTCGGCGTGGGCTTCGGTCTGGAGCTCTGGCGCACGGAAGAGGCGAAACTGACGCAACTGCGTATCGAGCGACTCACGCCGCAGGCGCGGCCGGAGATGATCGCCGCGGCGGAGGCGGCGTTGAAGGCGGCGCGGGAACGGCTTGCGCTCGCGCGTGCGGCTTGGCCGGCTCCCACCACGGGCGGCGCGGAGGTGGATCGGCTCGGCGCGTACGCGGAACTGGTGGCGTATGTGGAACGTTGCCGGGCGGCGGCGGAAGCGGCGGGCGTGACGATCGAGCCGGGGGAACGTTTCGGCTTCTCGCGTTACGCGCAGGAGGCGCCCGCGGCCGAGGAGGTAACTGAGGTTCTGGCACAGAAGCAGGTGTTGGAACGTGTGCTGGGCGCGCTGTTTGCCGCTGGACCGGAACGGTTGCACGGAGCGTCGCGCGAGGCGACGGGCGGCAGCGCGGCGGAGCGGGTAGGCGCGGAGTGGTGCCGGCTGGAGGCGACGCGCTCCGTCGGCGTGGCTCAACTCGTGATGACGCGAGCGGTGCGCGTGACGTTCGACGCGGACACGACCTGCCTGCGGCGTTTTCTGAATCGGCTCGCGTGCGAATCCGGATTCGTGGTGCGCGAGGTCGGCGCGGCGTCACGGGAGGACAAACGATCCGGTGTGACCAGGCCGGACCTGCAGGCGGCGGTTCGGCGTTTCTCCGTGACACTTGAGGCGGTCGAGATCGCGATGGGCGGCGTGGCGCAACCGGTGGTGGCAACGCCGTCCGACATCGGCGGCCCGTGGCCGGAAACCAGCACGGAGTCGGTCGGGCGGGAGCGGACGGAGTTGTTTGCGTCGCCGCGAAACGCCCTGGCTGCGACGGCGTCGGGCGGGCCCGGCGCCGAGTGCGGGCTCGAGCTGCTCGCCGTGCGCGTGATTCCGTACCGGTGGCGATTGGTGGGACACGTGAGCGGAGTGGGCGGCGACGCGGCGGTGTTGGAGGAAACGGGCGCTCGCCGGAGCGTGGTGCTGGCGCTCGGCGAGCGAGAACCAAGAACCGGAGTGACGTTGTCGGCGCTCGCGGTCACGCGCGCACGGCACGGTGGGCGCTTGGTGCGCGCGGAGTTGGCGGATCCACACGAGAGCAAGCCGGTGGTGCTGACCACGACCGGAGAGAACGGCGCGGCGCGAGTGACAGCGACGCTGCGCGTGCGCGGGCGTGGCGAACCGCTGGAGATCGCGGAAGGTGCGAAGGTGCGAGCGGACGACGGGGAACGCACGGTGGCGGCGATTCGCACGGACCCGGCGGAAGTGGAACTGACGCGCGACGGAGCGCCCGCGGTCCGGCTCCGCGTCGCGGCGCGATGAAAACCTTTATGCATGCGAAACGACTAATGCGGTGGGCGAGCGCGGTGTTGGCCGCGTCGGCGGTGGTGGCGCGAGTGTTCGCGGCGGAAGGCGAAGCGACGGACGCGTTGGCGCGGCGCGCGCGGATGTTGGCTCTGGCGGGCGACGACGAGCCGGCGGCGGCGGCATACCGCGAGCTGTTGGCACGCGAGCCGGGCAACGCCGAGGCGACGACGTTTCTCGCTCGAATCGATCGGCGCGCAAAAGGGGAACGGTGGGCGACACGGGAGGAGCTGTTACGCGACGTGGCGAAGGCCTGGGCCCAAGCGCCGGTGGTCGCAAACGTGTCGGGCGGCGCAGCGGACGAAGCCGCGCGAACGTGCGGTGAACTCGAGCGGCGGCTCGACGAGATCGTGTTGCCCGAGGTGAGTTTTGCCGGAGCGAGTTTGTCGAGCGCGCTGGCGACGATTGGCGCGCTCGCCGTCGAGCAGGAGAAGGTGGCTGGCCGCAGCGGTGTGAATCTGGTGCTGCTCGACCCGGCTAACGCGAACCCGCCGGTGCACCTCGAGGTGCGCGGGCTTACATTGCGGCGTGTGCTCGATTTCGTGACTTCGGGTATCGGGTACACCTACGAGGTGCAGGCGGATGCGATCGTGATCCGACCGGCGAACTCCGGCGGCCCGCTCGAGACGGCGGTGTTGCCGCTTTCCGGCGCGATCGTGGCGCGCATGGTAGCGGCGGGCTCGGCGCTCGCGGAGAGCGGAGCGCCGGGCAAGCGGGAGAGCGAGCGGCACGGAGGCGAGTCGGTGGCGCTGCGGGCGTTCCTGCAGCAGGCCGGGGTGCGGTTCGACGGCGTGGAGGGCAGCTCGCTCGTGTTCGACGGCTCCGCGATGCTCGTCACGCAGACTCCGCAGAATCTCGCGCGCATCCGGACGATCCTCGCGCGGTACGCGGCCGTGCGGCAGGTGGAGATCGAGGCGAAGTTTCTCGAAGTTGAAGACGGCGCGCTGGAGGAACTTGGCGTGAACTGGGCGGTGTCGCGGCGGAAGGACCCGGTGACCGGTGTGCCGCGGGAGCATTACCGCACGGGCAACCGCAGCGTGGCGGAAGCGTTTGGCGGCAGCGCTAACGGTGGCGCGATCCAGATAGACGGCGAGTCGGTGGCGAGCGTGGCGGCGCCGGTGCTTCCCGGCGAAGTGCCGCTCGCGGCCGGGGCCGATCCGCTGGCGCAGATCAGCGGCTTCATCGGCGAATTCGATGTGAGCGCGACGGTGCGGGCGCTCGCCCAGAAGAAAGGCAGCGACCTGCTCAGCGCGCCAAAGGTGACGGTACTTTCGGGACACGCCGCGAGCATCACGGTGGCGCGGCAGCTCCGCTACCCGCGGCAATACGGGCAGATTCAGAGTCAGGTCGGGCAAACGGGCGGCGAGAGCTCGGGCTCGGCAGGTGTGACGATCACCGCGGGCACGCCGCAGGATTTTGCGACGGAGAACGTGGGCGTGGATCTGCAGGTCACGCCGGTGGTCGAGGAGGACGCGCGCAGCATCACGCTCGACCTGCATCCGGTCGTGACGGAGTTCGAGGGTTTCGTGGAGTACGGTGGTCCGAGCCTCGCGGTGTCGGGTGGCAAGACGGTTACGATCCCGTCGGGCTTCTATCAACCGATCTTCTCGAAACGCTCGGTGAGCACGCGCGTGACTCTGTGGGATGGCGCAACCCTGGTGATGGGCGGGCTCACCCGCGAGGAGACGCGCAAGGTGACGGACAAGGTGCCGTTGCTCGGTGACCTGCCAGCGGTGGGGCGGCTGTTTCGGTCGACCGGCGAGGGCGCGACCAAACGCAATCTCCTTATCTTCGTGACGGCGAGTTTGGTCAGTCCGGGTGGCGGCCTGCGAAAGATGGCACCGCCGCCAAAGGCGGTCACGGTGCTTGGGCCGGAGGCGGCGGGTGAAGGCTTAACGCCGGAGGCGAGCCCGGCGCCGGCAGCCAAAACGAAGCCGAAGAAGTGAGCGCAGCGATGAACTCGCGTCGCGGTGGGCGACAGCGCGACGCGCGGACGCGAAAGCCGTGCTTCTCTTTTCCGCGGCGGACCGCACAGTCGCGGCCATGGCTAAATGGTTGCTCGTCGACGGCTACAACCTCGCTTACCGCGCGTTCCACGCGATCCCCGACCTGACCCGGGCGGATGGTTTTCCGACCAATGCGTTGCACGGGTGGGTGAAGACGCTGTGGCGTCTGATGGACCAGGAGCGACCGGAGGCCTGCGTGGTGTTTTTCGACCTCGGTGGCGCACAGGAGCGGCTGGCTCTACTCCCTGAATACAAAGCGAACCGCGCGGAGATGCCGGAGGCGTTGCGGAAACAGATCGAGCCGCTGAAGGCGTTGACGCGGGCGTTGGGCTTCGTCGGCCACGAGCAGAACGGCGTCGAAAGCGACGACCTGCTCGCCGCGCAGGCGGTGGCGCTGGCGGCGGAGGGACACGAGGTGTTGATCGTGAGCTCGGACAAAGATTTCGCGCAGATCGTGGGCGATCGCATCAAGATCCTGAACCCGCCGCCGCCGGGAAATCCGAAAGCCGGCTGGCGCACGGTGGACGCCGCGGGCGTGCGGGAGAAGTTCGGCGTGCCGCCGGCGCAGATCGCCGACTATCTCGCGTTGGTCGGCGACACCTCCGACAATATTCCGGGCGTCGATGGCGTGGGACCGAAGACCGCGGCGAAGTGGCTCGAGGAGTTTGGATCGCTCGAAGGCGTGATCGCGCACGCGGCGGAACTGAAGCCGGAGCGTTTCCGCGCAGCGGTCGGGGCCAATGGAGACAACCTGCGGCGCAATCTGCGGCTGACCACGTTGAACGTCGCATTGCCGCGGCCAGTGGCGGCGCCGGGGATATTGGCGGTCGCGGAGGTGCTGCGGCTGCTCGAGGAGTTCGAGATGCGGACCGCGGTGGTCGAGGCGAAGAAACGTTACGAACAGCCGGAGTTGTTCTGACAAAGGTTATCCGGCGCGATGTGGCGCGCGTTGTTTGCCGCAAGCTCCGGCCGGCCCGCGAAAAGAGAAAGGCCGGAGCACGAGGCTCCGGCCTTTGGGCGGATTGGCGTTGCGGACGGAAATCAGTGGGTGGCGAAGATCAGCGCCTGACGGAAGAGCTCGGGCGACGGGATGCGCGGCCAGGGCTCGAGGCGTTGACCGAAGGCGTCGACGCACGGACCGCGGGTCGGGAAGGTGGGATCGATCGCACAGACGGCCTGCCAGACGGTGTTGATATGGCCGTAGGGCATGATCGTGAGATTGTAGACATCGTCCCACGTCTCATCGCTTGGATATTCGTAGTAGGCGAGGAGCCGGTTGCGTTGCTCGAGCGTGAGCTCGCCGAAACAGGTCCGGGCCATGTCGAGTTCGATGTCGATGCTTTGCATGGAAGGGGAAATGGTTGCTTGCCGTTTCGTATCGGCGCGCCCTCCGGAGGATTTAGGGGCGCGTGCGCGAATTAGGGAAAACTCCCCGGCCGGTTTTTCGCCTGCATTTCGCACCGCGGGACGGGCGCAAAAAAAGCAGGCCGTTCCTCTTGGAACGGCCTGCTGGTGAGAGTCTCTCGGGGTAACTAATCTCGGTGGCGAGCAGTCTGGAAGTTTGATCGAGCGGTGGTCTCCGGGAGCCGTAGCTGTGGCTCTCTCGTTGGGGTGGGTAATGGAGCCGCTTTGGTTTCCTTTCCAGTGTTGGTCGCCGAGGTCGAACTGCTGTCCGGGAGTCTGCTCCCGTTTGAAACTATCGGCCGCGGAGCGCGAAAGTAAAACCGGCCGGCGCGAAAAAATCAGCGGGCTTCCTTCGGCGCGACGGCGCGGGTGGGGTGTTCACCCGGTGGGAGCGCGAGCAGGTCGTAGTCGCGCACACCGGTGATCGCCACCTCGGCGAACTCGCCCACCGGGAGTGCCCGAGAAACGTATACACGGCCGTCGATGTCGGGGGCGTCGCCCATCGCGCGCGCGATACCCGGCGCCTCGACGAGCACGCGCAGCGTGCGGCCGACCGCGGCGGCGCCGACTTCGCGGGCGATGTGCTGTTGCAGCGCCATCGCCTCGTGCCAGCGGCGTTCCTTCACACGGTCGGGCAGCTGGTCGGTGCGGCCGGCGGCGCGCGTTCCCTCCTCCTGCGAATAGCGGAAGATGCCGAGGCGCTCGAAACGGGTCTCGCGGATGAAGCCGAGCAGCTCGGCGAAATCGGCGTCGGTCTCGCCGGGGAAGCCGACGATGAACGTGGTGCGCAACGTCACGCCCGGGATGCCGGCGCGGATCGCGGTGACGAGATCGCGGATATGGCGCGACGACGTTTCCCGCTGCATCTCGTCGAGCATGTGATCGGAGATATGCTGGAGCGGGATGTCGATATAGCGGGCGACCTTCGGGCACTCGGCGATGGTGCGGATGAGCTCGTCGCTCCAATGCGCGGGATGGGTGTAGAGGAGCCGGATCCAGAAGTCGCCTTCGATGGCGTTGAGCTCGCGTAGCAGCAGGGCGAGCGTGTCGCCGCGGGAGGAGTCAACCTTCGCTCGCGGACCGGCGCGCTCGGCCCAGCGGTCCATGCCGAAATAGGTCGTGTCCTGGGAAATCAGGTTCAGTTCCTTCACCCCCTCGGCGACGAGCTGGCGGGCCTCGCGCACCACCGACTCGATCGTGCGGCTGCGATGGCGGCCGCGGATCTGCGGGATGATGCAGAACGTGCAGGGGTGGTTGCAGCCCTCCGCGATCTTCACGTACGCGGTGTGGCGCGGCGTGAGGCGGAAACGCGGGGTGTCGAAATCGGGGATGAAAGTCGATCGGCGGTTGACATTGGCCAGCGGCGCTTCGCCGGCGGCGCGTTTGTGCGCGCAGAGTTTCTCGATGAGCGGCGCGACCTTCGTGACCTGGTCGAGGCCGATGAAGGCGTCGACCTCGGGCATCTCGCCGGGCAGTTCCTTGGCGAAACGCTGGGCCATGCAGCCGGCGACGATGAGCTTCTGGTCGCGGCGGCGTTTGCGCAGGCCTCGTTGCTCGTTGGCCTCGAGGATGGCCTGGATGCTCTCCTCCTTGGCGGCTTCGATGAACGAGCAGGTGTTCACGATCACCGCGTCGGCCTTGTCGGCTTCCGGAATGACGCGCATGCCGGCGGCGAGCAGGTGGCCGACCATGATCTCGGAATCGACGAGATTCTTGGCGCAGCCGAGCGAGATGAGGCTGACGGTGATCATCGCCAGTCGGGGAAAACGGTGGATTGTGGGCTGTCGCCGGAGCCCGGAGTCGCCGCGATGGGTAGCGCGGACGAATCGGGAAGCCCGGTGCAGAAGCGAGAAACCGCGCCCTGGGGCGCGGTCACGTCACTTCTTCGAGGAGCGCTGCTGCTTCTTGGCGGCTTCCTTCTTGCGCTTCAGATAGGCCTTGCGGCGGGCACGTTTGACGACGGGACGATGTTGTTGGCTCATGATGGTTGAGAAAAGAAGGGGCCGAGCTTCCGGCCGGCGGGGGGTGAGTCAAGACGGGATTCCGGCGGGAAACGACACTGGGTGCGGATGATGTCGGCCGGCCGAATCAGGCGTTTTGGGCGTACGCGCCGCCGCCCGCCGGCGCGCCATCTGCGGCGCCCCCGGATCGGTTCATGGAGGTATAGCGCTGGTGTGTCCGCTGGGCAATTTCGCTATAGAGTTGATATTTCAGAAAACCTTCCTCATCTTGCCGGAACCATCATGGCTCAAAATACACTGAAAAAGATCGCGGAATATAAATCGAAGCTCGCCGAGTTGGAGCGCGAGCGTTCTGCCCAGCTCGTGAAGCTGCCGGCCCAATTCGGGTTCAGTTCGGCCGAGGATTTCATCGCCGCCTTCCAGCAGGCCGCCGCGGGCAAAGCACCGCGGAAGGCTGCGAAGCCGGCCGAGACGAAGACCAAGTCCGGCCGCAAGCCGCGCGCCAAGATCACCCCGGAAGTCGTCGAGCTCGTGAAGAAGCTCGTGGGCGAAGGCAAGACGGGCGCCGAGGTTGCGAAAGCCGCCGGCGTCTCGCTGCCGACGGTGCAAAACCTCAAGAAGAAGCTCGGCTTGGTCGGCAAACGCTGAACCCAACCGTAGCCGATGGATGGATCGCCCCCGCTGTTTCGCGGGGGTTTTTTGTTGTTCTGCCACGGCGAACTGGAACACTCCGCGCACCCCAATGGAGTGCCCCTATATCCAGGCGAATTCGAACGGGCGATTGCACGATGCCCGCGAGCCCGGCCTGCCTGCCCTCGATCGCGGATTCCTTCATGGGGACAGCGTGTACGAGGTCTGGCGCACCTACGATGGTGCGATCTTCGCCTTCGACGAACATTGGCTGCGCCTCGAGCGATCCGCCCGCGCGCTTGCGATCCCGCTGCCCTTAGGCCGGTGCGAACTCGCGGAGCAGTTGCGGCGGACCGCGGCGGCATTCGTGGAGCACACGGGCCATGTCGGGCCGGTGCACGTGCGCGCGCAGTTTTCGCGCGGCGGTGGTGTGGTCGGCCTGGATCCAGCGCTCGCCGATGAGCCGGACTTCCTCGTCCTTGCCCAGCGCCTTCGGCCGATCGCATTGGAGAAGCTGAGGGGCGGGCTCTCGTTGACGATCGCGCGGGAGGTGCGGCGGACACCGCGCGACTCTCTCGATCCCGCATGGAAGACCGGCAACTGCCTCAACAACCTGCTCGGCCTGCGCGAGGCGCGCCAGCGCGGCGCGGACGACGTCTTGCTGCCGAACCACGCCGGGCGGCTCACCGAGGCCTCGACATCGAACGTTTTTTTCGTCCGGAAGCACACCATCGTGACACCGCCGCTCGGTGACGGGCTGCTCGCGGGTGTCACGCGCGCGCTGTTGCTTGATCGGATCGCGGCGCGTCTCGGTGTGGTGGCGCTCGAGGAACCGATCACGCCCGCGGACCTCGCGTTCTACGACGCGTGTTTTCTCACTTCGACCATCAACGATCTCGTGCCGGTCGCCGCGATCGACGGCCAGCGCTTCGCCACCGACGACCTGTCGCTTGTCTGGAAGCTCAAGGCGGCGTTTCAGAACTTCGCTTCGGAGTATGCGCTCGCGCATCCGGAACTCCGGTTCGCGATTCGCGAGACCGCCGTCGCGGCGGCTCAGTAACGCTGAAGCTCGGGATCAAGTTCCGCGGCCCAGGCATCGATGCCACCGCGGACGTTGATCGCGCGGGCGAAGCCGTTCGCGCGGAGGAATTCCGCCACTCGCGCGCT
>DATGXA010000260.1:0-5503 GCA_035299125.1 Opitutaceae bacterium | reverse complement strand
CGAGGCGCTCGTCGCCGAATTGCGAGTGCTCAATCCCGCCGGGCTCGGCGCGCTCGATGTGCAGAATCCGCGGCGCGTCGTGCGCGCGCTGGAGCGTTGTCGCGCGAGCGGCCGGCCGCTCGCGGAGTTGGCGGCGGCGTTTGCCGCGAAACCGTCGGCCTTCGCCGATTTCGATGTGCGGCTCGTGCGACTCGAATGCGAACCGAAGGAACTCGAGCGTCGGATCGCCGCGCGCGTGCAGGCCATGCTCGCCGCCGGGTTGATCGACGAGGTGCGCCGGCTCGACGCCGCCGGGCTGCGCGAGAACCCGAGCGCCGCGCGGGCGATCGGCTACCGCGAGGTGCTCGACGTTCTCGACGGCGTGCTGCCGCCGGCGGAACTCGCGGCCACGATCGTGCGCAACACCCGCGCGCTCGTGAAGAAACAGCGCACATGGTTCCGCACCCAACTCCCGCCGCACCGCGTGCTCGCGACGGGCGACACCGCGACGGAACTGTTCGGCGAGTGAAGCGAGTGGCGCGCGGAGGCTTGGCAGCGGCGGGCGGGCCTGCGTAGGTGTCGCGCGTGCAGAGCCTCGCCGAGTTTTCCCTCGAGGAGTTTTCCGCTCGCGTCGAGGCGCGGGGCGGTCGGCCCGTGCACGCGCGGCAGATTCTGCGCGGGTTCTACGAGGGCAATGGCGCGGTCGCTTGGGACGCGCTCACGTTGCCGCGCGGATTGCGGGCGAAGATCGAGGCTGAGTTGCGCGTCGCGCCTCCCGCGCTCGCGGCGCGCCAAGTCGCAGAGGACGGCACGACGAAACTGCTGCTGCGGCTCCATGACGGGCGGACGGTCGAGGCGGTGTTGATGCCCGATTGGAAGGGCGGGCGCGCGGCGGGTTGCCTGTCGTCGCAGGTCGGCTGCGCGATGGGTTGCGATTTCTGCGCGACGGCGCAGGGCGGGTTTGCACGGAACCTGACCGGCGGCGAGATTGTGGAGCAGTTTCTCGCGCTCCGGCGCGAGGCGACGGCGGCGGGGCGGCGACTGCAAACGCTCGTGTTCATGGGCATGGGCGAGCCGCTGTTGAACCTGGAGAATGTCATCGCCGCGGCGCGACGGATCGCCGCCAACGAACTCGGCGCGCTCGGCCGCAAACAGATCACGATCTCCACCGTCGGCATCGTGCCGGGGATCGCGGCGCTCGAGGCGAGCGGGCTTGGCGTGAGCTTGGCGGTGTCGTTGCACGCGCCCGACGACGCCACGCGCGCGCGGTTGCTCCCGATGGGGCGGCGTTTCGGTGTGGCGGAGATTCTCGCGGCGGCCGACCGCTACCAGGCGGCGACCGGGCGGATCACGACGATCCAGTACTGTCTGCTCGCCGGGGTGAACGACTCGGCGGCGCACGCGCGAGAACTCGCGGCGGTGCTCGACGGCCGGCGGATGCACGTGAATCTGTTGCGCTACAACCCGACCGGGCCGGGGCTGAGCGGCATGAGTTACCAGCCGCCGGAGGATCCCGTGATCGAGGCGTTTCTCGCGGAGCTGCGCGCCGCCGGCGTGGTGGCGCATTTCCGACGGCCGCGGGGTGCGGGGATCGATGCGGCGTGCGGACAACTGCGCGGGCGGCTGGAGCGGAGTTGACCGGAGCCGTTTCTGGGCGCGCGCTCGACGCCCGGCTCTGGGCTGGGTCGGCCCCGAGCCGGCCTTGCGCTTTTCATCCCGCGCCCTACGTTCGCCGCTCCCGGAACGTGCCTTTCTGCGCGACGATCCGGAAACCCCGAACTCGAGCGCCATGGATTTCGCGTCTGCTTTTGCCGGTGAGCACGATCACGCATCGGTGCGTAACGCCGGGCCATTGGCGGAGCCGCACGCCGCGGGTGCTCCGCACGGAAGTGGCGTCGGCCAGTCGTTGCGTGTGCTTTTCGTCGAAGACAACCCGCAGGACTGCGAGGCGATCCTGCGGCACTTGGTTCGCGCCGGGTACACACCGGACTGCGTGCGCGTCGACGGCGAGGCGGAGTTTCGCGAGAAGCTCAACAGCGAGCCGGATGTGATCCTGTGCGCTTACCAACTCGCGCAATTCGGGAGCATGGCTGCGCTGCGGATCCTGCACGAGAGCGGCCGCCCGATCCCGCTCATCGTCGTTTCGAACGGCGCGGGCGAGGAGACGGCGGTGAACGCGATCCGCAGCGGCGCCGCGGATTACCTGCGCAAGGATCGCCTGATCCGCATCGCGCAGTCGATCGAGCACGCGATCGAGCAGTGTCGGTTGCGGCACGAACACCGGCGGATGATGGAGGCGCTGCTCAAGGCGGAGGCGCGCTACCGCGGAATCTTCGAGAACGCGATCGAGGGCATCTTCCAGGCCACGCCCGAGGGGCGGCTCACCGCCGCCAACCCGGCGTTGTCGCGCGTGCTCGGTTACGCATCGCCCGCGGAGGCGATCGCGGCGGTGGACAATATCCTCGTGCAGCTCTGCCCGGACCCGCCGCGGTTGCAGGAGCTGCGTTGCGGCCTCGAGACGACGGGTCTTGTCACCGGTTTCGAGACACAGGCGTCGTGCCCCGACGGCCGCCAGCCGTGGGTGAGCCTGAACTGCCGTTGGGTGCGCGACCCGAGCAACGGCCCCTCACACCTCGAGGGCACCGTGGAGGACATCACCGAGCGCAAGAAGCTCGAGACGCACCTGCTGCGCGCGCAACGGCTCGACAGCATCGGCCGCCTCGCCGGCGGGATCGCGCACGACCTGAACAACATCCTCCTGCCGATCCTCATCTGCCCCGGCCTGCTGCGCGAACGCGTGCGCGACGAGGTGTCGCGCGACCTCGTGGACTCAATCGAGGTGAGCGCGCGCCGCGGGGCCGACATCGTGCGGCAACTGCTCACGTTCAGTCGCGGCACCGATGGCGAACGCGTGCCCGTGCAACCGCGCACGCTCGTGAACGAGATGCTCTCGATCATGCGGGAGACGTTCCCCAAGAGCATCAATCTGCGCAGCGCGATTCCGACAGACGTGTGGTCGGTGCGCGGCGATCCGACGCAGCTCCATCAGGTGTTGATGAACCTCTGCGTGAACGCGCGCGATGCGATGCCGCACGGCGGCGATCTCCGCCTCATGGTGGAGAACTGCGAGGTGGACGACGCCACGGTGCGGGCCAACGCGGGTGCGCGGCCGGGTCGCCACGTGTTGCTACGCGTGAGCGACACCGGCACGGGCATTCCACCCGAGCACCTCGACAAGATCTTCGACCCGTTCTTCACGACGAAGGAGGTCGGCCAGGGCACCGGGCTGGGACTCTCGACGGTCCTCGGCATCGTCAACAGCCACGGCGGTTTTATCCAGCTCGAGAGCAGTGTCGGGCGGGGGACGGAGTTTCGCATCTACCTGCCGGCCTGCGCGCAGCTCGATTGCGGCGAGATGCAGGCGGTGGCCGAAGGACCGCGTGGGCATGGTGAGGTGATCCTTCTCGTGGACGACGAGCGCGCGGTGCGCCAAGCGACTCGCATGATGCTCGAGCGGCATGGCTACCGCGTGGTCGAGGCGCGCGACGGCGACGACGCGCTTGAACGACTCGAACAGCACGGAACGCAGATCGCCGCGGCTGTCGTGGATCTGTTGATGCCGCGGATGGATGGCGTCGAGTTGATCCGCCAGATGCGGCGCCGAGCGTCGGCGCCGCCGATCGTGGCGATGACCGGCGTGGGCAAATCGCCGAAGGTGTCGCAGGTGAGACGATTCGGCGGAGTGCAGATCCTCGAGAAGCCGTTCGCGGCGGAGGCGTTGCTGCAGGCGCTCGAGCGCGTACTGCGCCAGGATGCCGGGGTCGCCGGCAGCTGGGGCTGGTAGGCGGCGCGCAAAGTTGCTCGAAAGCGGCGACGCCGACGGTTAGCGATCGAGGCGTCGTATGCGAATCCGCCTCGCTACAGGTTCCACGCACAACCGTTGCGCGCCCGCGTTTCCGAGAGGAGTGCGGCGATGAAGCGGCTGCTCGATTGGCGCGAACCGGCGACGATTTTTGTGCAGCTGCTCAAACGCAGCGCGCTCGTGGTGCCGGTCGGCATCCTCGGCGGCAGCGCGAGCGCGTTGTTCCTGTGGTCGCTTGATCGTGTCACGGAGCTTCGCTGGGCGCACGGGTGGTTGTTGTACCTGCTGCCCGTCGTGGGCGCTGCGGTCGGCTGGCTGTACCACCGGCACGGGAAGAATGCGGGCGCGGGCAACAATCTCATCCTGGAGCAGATTCACGAGCCCGGCGGCGGTGTGCCTACGCGGATGGCGCCGCTGGTGTTGCTCGGTACGTTGCTCACGCATCTCTGCGGCGGCTCGGCAGGGCGCGAGGGCACAGCGGTGCAGATGGGCGGAAGCCTCGCCAACGCCTACGCGCGACTCCTACGGCTTGGCGGGGAGAACCTGCGCGTGCTGTTGATGGCGGGCGTGGCGGCAGGCTTTGGCTCGGTCTTCGGCACGCCGTTCACCGGAGCAGTCTTCGCGCTGGAAGTCCTCGTGATCGGGCGGATGCAGTACGATGCGCTGCTGCCGGTGCTCGTGGCGAGTCTTGTGGGCGACGCGACGTGCTCGGCATGGGGAATCAACCACACGCAATACCACATCGCGTTCGCTTCGGCCGCGGGCCGGCCGGAGGTGAGCGATCTCGGGCTCGTGGCGAAGGTGATGGCAGCGGCGGTGCTCTTCGGGCTCGTGAGCCGGTTGTTCGCCGAGTTCACGCACGTGCTGCAACGCGGCTACCGGCGGATCGCGCCGCAACCGTGGCTCCAGCCGGTGATTGGCGGCGCGGTGGTGATCGCGCTGTTTTGGGCGCTCGGCACGGGCGATTATCTCGGGCTGGGGGTGCGGCCGGAGCACCCGGGATCAGTGACGATTCTCTCGGCGTTCGAAGCGGGCGGCGCGACGGCGTGGAGTTGGTGGTGGAAGCTGCTATTCACCGCGGTGACGCTCGCGGCGGGCTTCAAGGGCGGGGAGGTCACGCCGCTGTTCTTCATCGGAGCGACGCTGGGCAACACGCTCGCAGGACTGCTCGGCGCGCCGGTGGATCTGTTCGCGGGGCTCGGCTTCATCGCGGTGTTCGCGGGCGCGACGAACACGCCGCTCGCGTGCACGATCATGGGCATCGAGCTGTTCGGCGCGACGCACGCTCCGTATTTCGCGCTCGCCTGTTTCATCGCGTACTATTGCAGCGGCCACTCCGGCATCTACCACGCGCAACGGATCGGCGTGCCGAAGCACGGCGGCTGCGCGGGTGCGGCGGGAGCGACATTGCGCGAATGGCGCGAGCGCGCGGCGAAGTGAGGTGCCGTTGGGTGGCGTCGCTGTCGGCCCGGATTGTGGTGGTGCCGCGGATTCCCAGGCAGTCAGCGGGGAATCCGCGTCGTAGCGGCGGGCACTGCCGCGGAAGGGGTTCTCGCGTGTCAATCAATAGTTGACGTTAGCCGGTCCCCTGTGTCGAAGCGGGGGTCTCCTCGGCGCCGGCGTTCCGACGGCTTGCGGCTTCGGCGGGATGTTCTGCGGGCG